>DATMHK010000132.1:0-4880 GCA_035554995.1 Gemmatimonadaceae bacterium | reverse complement strand
TGGCGGATGTCGGAGTTCGTTCTCCCAACCGCACCGGACTCGCCGTCACCGACGACAGAGTTCCGGGTTGGCGTTTCGTTTCATGTCGGTGGAGCGCGCTGACGCCGGCGTTGGCTACTAATCTGGTCTAGATCAAAAGCTGTTGGCCGTGCCGAGAGTTACGTGTTGTGCGCCACGATGTAGTTCTTGGTAATCTTCGCGATCGACGTCGTCCCGGCTTGCTTCATCACGACCTCGAGCTCACGTCGTAGCAACGCTAAAACGGTCTCGACGCCTTCCTGCCCGAACGCCGCCAGGCCCCAGATGTACGGGCGGCCGATGCCGATTGCGGTGGCGCCGAGCGCGTGGGCTTTGAAGATGTCGGTGCCGCGGCGGAAGCCGCCGTCGACGATCACGACGCCGCGTCCGCGGACGCCGGCCACCACCTCCGGTAGACTCGTGATCGTCGCACGGCCGCTGTTCTCGGCGCGGCCGCCGTGGTTCGACACGAACACGCCGCTCACGCCGTTCTCCATCGCGAGCTCGGCGTCTTCGCGCGTGACGATGCCCTTGATGAACACCTTCATCGGCGTCGCGTCACGCATGCGCTTCACAAAGTCCCACGTCGGCGTTCCGACCTCCGGCGCAGGGTCGCCCGGAACAAGTCCGGAAAGCATCGGCTTGCGTCGAACGTCGGTACGCAGGCCGCCGCCTTCGATGCCCGGGCGCGGGCGGCCGCCGAGGTGACAGTTCTCACAGTTTCGCGTATCGATCGTCTGCGCGCGCAGCATCGTTTCGCGATTGCTGCCACCGATCAGATCGACGGTGAACACCACCGCCGGCGCGCCCGCCTGCTCGGCGCGCTTGAGCATCTGCTTGGTCTGGTTCCAATCCTGGCGGTGGTAGAGCTGAAACCAGACCGGTGCGCCGCGCGCCGCGATCACGTCCTCGATCGAGCTCGTCGCGACGGTGGAGAGAATTTGCAGATGTCCGCGTGTCTTCGCGGCACGGGCCACGGCGATCTCACCCTCCGGATGAAATGCGCGCTGGCTTCCGACGGGGTTGACGACGATCGGTGTCTCCCAGGTCGTGCCGATCATCTTCACCGAGGTGTCGATGTGCGAGACGTCGACGAGGCGGCGCGGGTGCAGGTCCCAGCGCGTGAATCCGTCGCGGTTCGCCTGGATGGTGTTGTCGTCGTCGGTGCCCGTCGCCAAATAGCCCCAGTGCGCGGGCGGCAGCTTCTTGCGTGCCACCGGCTCGAAGTCGAGGACATTCAGCGCCTCGCTCGCCGACGCGATCAGCGTCGGCTCCTGCGCCTGCTGCTGAATCAACTCGAACGCACGCCGCCGGTCTGCACTCGTACCGTCGAGCATTCGCGCGAGCTCCGCGGCGTTGACGCCGCCGAGCGCGAAAAGAGGGCTCCCGGCAAGGTAGCGGAGGAACTGTCGACGAGACGACGCGGCGTCGGAGTTGGTCGACATGTGTCAGTGTGGGGACGGCCGAATTTACCTGGCTCCCTCCGGCCTAGTAAGCCCGTCTCTGCGCGCGATGAAGGGTCCCTCGGTTATTAGACTGCCTTTTTTTAAACACAGAGATCACAGAGGAAGCTGCCATACGAGGCTTCCCGAGCGGCGATCCCAAAAAATGGTTGTCCGGGCTCGTGGTGAACTGATCGCAAACGTTCACCAAACCTCTGTGATCTCTGTGCTCTCTGTGTTTCAAAAGCTGTTTCGCAGTTCCCGTTTCAGGCGCTCGATGCCTGAAGTTCCTCTGATAGCTGCAAGGTCTCTTCCTCCGGCTCGGCGTCCAATTCTTCACGGAGCCGCGAGGCGAATTGACGATAGGCCCGCAGCGCCTGCGACCGCTCGCCGGCCTCGGCCAGCGCCCGCATCAGCGCGCGCAATGCTTCCTCGTGCAGCTCGTCGCGTGCCAGCACGCGACGAAAGACGTCGGCGGCCTTGGCGTGGCGTTCTTCCTCCACGTATCGTCCGCCGAGCTCCATCAACGCGTCGACATAAACGCGCTGCAACTGGTCGCGGTGCTCGAGATGCCAATCGCCCACCGGTTCGCCGTCGAGGAAATCGCCGCGATAGTGGGCGAGCGCTCGCTCCAGCGCGGCGATGTCCACCGCGCCGCCTCCTCGAACCACGGCGCGACGCGCCGATTCGACTTCGCGCTCGAACGCGGCGACGTCGAACTCTTCCACGGCCGCGGGATCGATGCGATAGCGATCGCCGGACAGCGTGACCCAGTTCGGATTGCCCAGCACTTTGCGCAAGCGGTGCAGTGTGACGTGAAAGTTGTTCCGCACCTGGGGCGCGCTGGCATCCGGCCAGAAGACGAGTCCGACCTGCTCCTTCGTCTTGCCGTCGGGATGCATCAGCAGATAGACCAGCAGCTCGCGCGGGCGCGCCGATCCCCAGGACGACGCGTCAATGACCCGCGCGCCGATTGACACTTGCAACGGGCCCAGCGCAAGCACGCGAAGACCATCGCGTTTCGTTTCGGGTTCGCTCGCGCCGACGAAGGCAGGAACGCGGAACTCCGACGTGTGCTGGACGCTCGCGTCGGTGGCGAGTCCGACGACTTCGTCCATCGGCAAGGCGCGCCCTTCCGCATGCAACGTGTCGAAGGCGCCGCCGAGCTTGTCGCGCAGCCGCGACGTGCGCTGGGCGCGATCGGCCGCGTCGGACGCCGGGAGCGCGACCGCGCTGCGCTCGCGCAACGCGTCAACGGCGCCCATCAGTCGGACCGCGTCGGCGTAGCGACTACGCAGCGACGCGACCGCCGACAGTCCCTCGAGATCGAGCGCGAGCCCCCAACCGTCGCCCAGCTCGATGTGATACGGCAACGCTTCGCAGAAATGCATGAATGCCTCGTCGACGCGATTGTCGGCGAGCTCCACCGCGGCAAGGAAGGCGTGGCCGTGCCCGATCGTCGTGCGATTCTTGAGCGCGTGGCCGATGCGCAGATTCTCCTCGTGCATGAACCGGGCGGTCGGCATGTCGCCGCGCGCCCGCGCGACCCACCCGCGCCACGAGGTCACGAACGAGTGAGTGATCCCCAGCGGCAGCGGCTGCGCCATCGCGTAGCCCTCTTCGACCAACGTCCAGGCGAGGTCCAGGTCGCCCATCATCAGCCGTGTCGCACCGTACTTCGAGAGCACCAGCGCGATTGATGCGGGGTCACCCTCCGCGCGAAGCAACGCCAAGCTCTCCTCGAACGCCGACGACGCGTCCTGATAGTCGCCCTGGGCCAGCCCGATGAGTCCCAGCGACGTGAGGGCGCGTCCGCGCAGCGCCGCGTTGCACCCTTCGATTCGCGCGCGCGACAACGCTTCGGTGATGAAGCGACGACCTTCGCGAAACTGCCCCGCACCGAAGTGCATCGTCGAGCCGTACCAATACCAAAAAAGCGCGTCGGCGAAACGAAGTCCCATCTCGCCATGGCCCTTGCCATGAACCGTCCACGCCGCGGCGATGCGCAAGTTGTCGTTGTCCGCACCGAGCCGCGCAAGAAGTCCGGGCTCGGTCTCGCCGCCGTACAGCTTCGGCGCCGCCGCCTCGATCACGTCCAGGAAATACTCGGCGTGGCGACGCTCGATCGCTTCCGTTTCACCGGCGTCGCGCAGGCGCTCCATACCATATTGCCGTACGGTTTCGAGCAGCTGGTAGCGGGCGATTCCGTCGCCCGCGATCATGTAGACGAGCGACTTGTCGACGAGCGCGGTGACGCCGTCGAGAATGTCTTCCGCATCGAGCGGATCGCCGACGCACACCGCTTCGGCGGCGTCGAGCGAAAAGCTTCCGGCAAAGACGGACAAGCGGCGGAGCAATACCTGCTCACGCCCACCAAGCAGCCCGAAGCTCCACTCCATCGTCGCGCGCAGCGTGCGGTGACGCGCCAACGCCGTGCGGCTGCCGCTCGTCAGCAGACGGAACGCATCGTCGAGGCGCTGCGCGATTTGCTCGGGCGAGAGGACGCGCACGCGCGCCGCCGCGAGCTCGATCGCGAGTGGAATGCCGTCGAGACGCCGGCAGATCTCGACGATCGCGTCGCGGTTCGCGTTGGTGAGCGCGAAACCCGGCGCCGTCGACAACGCGCGCTCGACGAAGAGTTGTTCGGCTTCACTGCTCGCCATCGGCGGTACGAGCCACGCGGTCTCGCTCGGCACGCCGAGGGCTTCCCGGCTCGTCGCGAGAACCGAGAGCCGTGGACAGGCGAGCAGGAGCGCTTCAACGATGTCGGCGCAGGCGTCGACGAGATGCTCGCAGTTGTCGAGGATGAGCAGCGTCCGGATCTCGCAGATCGCGCCGATCACCACGTCGCGAGGCGATGCATCCGTCCGTTCCGGAAGGTGCAACGCGCGCGCGATCTCCTGCGCCACGAGATCGGCGTCGCAGATCGATGCAAGGTCGACCCACCCGACACGGCCGAACTCTCCGGCGACGCGTAACGCCGCTTCACGGGCGAGGCGCGTCTTGCCGCTTCCGCCGGCGCCGGTGAGGGTGAGCAAGCGAGCCGACGGCACGAGGCGCGTCAGGTCGTCGAGCTCCTGGTCGCGTCCGACGAAATGCGTCAGATGCACGGGGAGCTCGGGGGCGAGCGGGGTGGGAGCCGCCGCCAACGGGAGAGCCTCGAAGGTCGTCATGACGGGTGGTCGCTCAGAATACGGTTTGGAACCAACCGATTCAAGCGACCGCGCGTCAGCCGCCGAGAAAACTCGCCACGATCGGGAGGATCTCCGACACCGGCCGGTCTCGGCGAAGCACGACGAATGGCACCGCGGCGGACTGGACTGAGCTGGCGAGCATTCCCTCGACGGCGCTCTCGCTCCCGCGTCCCGAGCAGACCATGATCACGCGGCCGACCTGCTCCGGCGAAAGCAACGCCCGTTC
>DATMHK010000131.1:0-8972 GCA_035554995.1 Gemmatimonadaceae bacterium | reverse complement strand
TCCCGTCAGTATTCGGACTGCAGAACCTCGTGCGTTCCAAGCCGGTTACCTGAGGCGCTGGCGCCACAGCGCGCCCGACCGAGCCTTGGCGATTGATTGCTCGCGATTATCAGATCGTTACAGTGGGATGTGACGTCGATTCTGATCATCGTATTTGCCTCAATCTGATTCTTTATACAAGTGTCAATAGGCGTGGTGATGCGTCCGGGGCACGCACATGTGGACCAGGCGCAACATCTTCGCATGCGTGCGCGGGTTTTCGCGCGATCAGATAATTGTCCGCCACGTCGTAATAGGTTGGCGATAAACACATTGCAAAACTGAAATTTGGCGACCATCGGGCGCCTGTGTGGCGGACGAAGTTTTGCAGTCGAGATGCCGATTCGAAGGGCAAAGACCGCCCGAGAGCGGACTGCCGCGAATCAACTTTTCCCCCACTGGAGTGTCTATGCGCCGTACCTTCTCACCTGTTCTATCCTTGGCTGCTGCCATGGGCGTGCTGGCGCTCGCAGCTTGCTCGGATGGCACCACGAATCCCTCGGCCGTCCGGCCGTCGCTGTCAGGGGGTCCCTCGCTTACTGTAGGACCGACGGCCGACGCCGGGCCCGTCCAGCTCTTCCTGAAGAGTTCCAGCGCTACGCAGTATTGCGGCTTTAACGCCGCCCTCAACACGACGTTCGCGGATGGGGCCTGTGCTGGAGCAGCGGATTTGATGGCAGCTCTCGCCATCTATAATCCCGGCTGGAGCACCCCGCTCATCACCGCGGCGCCCAACTCGCAGCAGTCGAGCTGGATTGGCCACGCCGGCACGGACAACCAGTATCTGGCCGCGACGGGGACGTACAAGTTCAACACGACTTTCCATGTTGACGCGGGCGTAACAAGCCCGGTTCTGAATGTGAAGACGCTTTCTGACAACCTCGTTGCAGTGTATCTGAATGACGTCCTGCTCGGCCAACAGGCCGTTATGGATTGCCAAACCGGGGGCTCGTGTAATTGGCAAGTCCCCTTCGTGACGTCGGGCGTTCCCAACATTGGCGCCGACAACAAACTCACGATCTACCTGACGAACACGCGAATCAAATACGGCACGACGTTCGCTCCTCCGGGTGGCGATAATTGCCAGGTGGAAGGCCCGCAGACGTTCGGTGAGGCCGGCTTCGGAACGCCATTCAATGTTCCAACGCCGCAGCGCGCCGCGTACGAGGCGAACCCGGCCGGTTACGCGGTTCAGTGTCTGAACCCGACCGGTCTCGACTTCGTTGCTACGGTCAGCTGGGTTCCCCCGGTCGTCACCACGTGGTGCTCGCCTGGCTTCTGGAGAAACCACGAGGAGCTCTGGACTGCTTACTTGGGCGTGGCTTACAGCACCATCAATGGCGCTGATCTGAGCAAGAAAGCCCCCGCGGGCGACCCGACGCTCAAGCAGGTCATCGAGGCTCCGCAGACCTACGGTGGACCGGCATATAACAGCGTTGCGGACTTCCTCAGCAACCTGGCCTTTGGCACTCCGATCGGCTCTGGCGTCGAGAGCTGCCCGGATCCGAGCAAGATCACCGTCCCGCCCCCGGCGTGATGGCTTCGACGGTCTAGCGTGAAGAAGGAGCCCGGCAGAAATGCCGGGCTCTTTTTTCGCCTCCGACTCGAGACCTCCCGCAACGGCCAGGTCTCGAAGTCGTCTATACTTGAGTTGCCGCGCGCCTGCGCCGATGCCGAACGCCCACAACCCGCGATGCCCGATTCCGCCGTCCGAGTGATCGCCTATTACCTCCCCCAGTTCCACCCGATACCGGAGAACGACGCGTGGTGGGGTAAGGGCTTTACCGAATGGACGAACGTCACCAGAGCGCGGCCGCTCTTTCGCGGCCACGAGCAGCCCAAGCTGCCGGCGGACCTGGGTTTCTACGACTTGCGCGTGCAGGAAGTCCGGGAACAACAAGCCGACCTCGCACGGCAATACGGGATCGAAGGTTTTTGCTACTGGCACTACTGGTTCAACGGCAAGCGCCTGTTGAACCGGCCACTGGACGAAATGCGCGCGTCCGGTCGCCCGGATTTCCCCTTCTGTGTCGGCTGGGCAAACGAGTCCTGGACCCGCCGCTGGACCGGCGAGGAAAAGGAGGTCTTGCTTCAGCAGACATACTCGTACGAAGACGATGTCGCTCACGCGCGATGGCTGGCGGAGCTCTTTGCTGATCCCCGATACATTCAGATCGATGGACGCCCAGTCTTCGTTCTCTATCGGGCCCCAGGGCTGCCGGATCCTCAACGAACCACTGACACGATTCGCGCGGAGACGGTCCGCCTTGGACTGCCCGAGCCATTCATCGTTGGTCGCGACACGCACAACCCGCGCGTTGACATGCGGTCGTACGGCTGCGACATCTCGGAGTACTCGTCCCCGGCACTCGGGGCGCTCCCGCGCGTGAGTTTGCCGCTAGACAAGAGTGACTTGATCAGGAATCTCCGTCTCGGCGCACCAGCCGCCGACCTCAAGATTTACGATTACGCCGACGGATGCCGCCTCATGGAGGCGGATCGGCCGAAGTACCCACATCTTCGCGGTTTCTTCGTCGGCTGGGATAACACACCACGCCGCGGTCGAAAGGCGATCATCCTGATCAACGCCACGCCGGAGGCCTTCGCCCAAGGCCTCCGAGCCACGATCGAATCGATGCGTGGCGAGCCTGCGAATCGAAGGATCCTGTTCGTCAACGCCTGGAACGAATGGGCGGAGGGAATGGCTCTCGAGCCCAGTCAGCGATACGGGCACGGTTTCCTTCAAGCATTGCGAGACGAGCTGGGTCGCGAGGCAGCGTCCTCCGTTGGCTAGCATCGCGGGAGCGCGTGTCTGTTTCGTGGGACACGGCGCAACGCTCGAGGGTGCCGGCAGGTACCTGCTCGACCAGGCGGGCTACCTGGCGGATCGGCGCGCGACGGTGTTTGCGATTTTGCCGCGACATGGCCCACTTGCCGACCGGCTGAGTGAACGCGGCGTCGCGGTGCGCTATGCGCCCAATCCCTGGTGGGCGCGACCGGTGAACCTGACGGAGGATCATCTCGCTCACACGGCACGAGCCGCGCGCCTCATGGCGGACATCGTTCTGCAATTGAAAGTCGACGTCGTCTACACGCAGACGATCGTCGCTCCCACTGGAGCTATCGCCGCGGCGCTTGCCGGGATCCCGCACATCTGGCACATCCACGAATTCGCGTTCAATCCCGGCGCGATCGAGATGAGCGTCCCGAAAGAGGAACTCGCCGACCTGATGCTCCAAACCTCAAACATCATCGTGTTCAACTCACGCGCTGTCGAGCGCGAGTGGGACGGCATGTTCCCGAGCACACGGACAGCGATCGCCTACAATTGGGTCACTCCGTTCGAGGTGAGTGGCGAGTTACCCAGCGCGTTGGCCGGCCTCGCTACGGACGACCTGTATATGATCACCATTGTCGGGTCGATCCAACGCTGGAAACGCCAGCTCGATGCGGTTCGGGCGGTCGCCCTTCTCCGGCGTCGTGGTGTTCCGGCGCGTTTGCTTGTGATCGGCCCATTTGTGGAGAGGGACTATCAGGCCGAGATCGAGAGCTTCGTTCGCGAGAATGGTCTTTCGGATCACGTTCAACTACTGGGGTTCGTGGATCAGCCGGCCCGTATCGTCTCTCGCGCCCATGTGAATGTCCTGTGCTCCGACCGCGAACCGTTCGGGCGCGTGACGATTGAATCGATGGCGCTCGGTGTTCCGGTGATTGCCACGAATTCAGGTGGGACGCCGGAAATCATCGAGGACGGCGAGAGCGCGGGGGGCATTCTGTTCGAAACAGGGAACGTCGAAGCGCTCGCCGACTCGCTCGAGCGGTTGTGGCGAGATCACACCCTACGCACTCGGCTTGCGGCAGCTGCGAAGCGTCGTGCCGCGCTCTTCTCGAGCGCCGATATTGCCATGGCGCCAGTCGTTGAGGCGATTCAGGCGCTTATCGGCAAGCGCAACCCCGCGTGGCCACTCGGCAACGTTCTTCGGACGTCAATAGCCGCCGCTCGCGAAGGACCGGACGACGGTGTCGGGCCCAGTAGTCGGCTTGCTCGGATGACCTCGGTCATCCGTCGGCTCACGTCAGCCGGCGCGTCACTCGTCGCTCGAGCTTCACGAGAAGCGTAATGGGTAAACCTCTCGCACGCCTGATTGCGTTCTATTTGCCGCAGTTCCATCCGATTCCCGAAAACGATGAGTGGTGGGGGAAGGGCTTCACTGAATGGACGAACGCGGCCAAAGCCAAACCGCTCTTTCGAGGGCACGATCAGCCACACCTCCCGGCGGATCTCGGCTTTTATGACCTGCGGGCCCCAGAAACGCGTGCGGCTCAAGCTGAGTTGGCGCGCGAGCATTGCATCGAGGGGTTTTGCTACTACCACTACTGGTTCAGTGGCAGGCGACTGCTCGAGCGACCATTCAATGAGGTGCTTGCGTCCGGCGCCCCCGACTTTCCTTTCTGTCTCTGTTGGGCCAACGAAACCTGGACGGGCGTCTGGCACGGTGAGCCGAATCGGATTCTCATCGAGCAGACGTACCCGGGCCGTGCCGATCACGAAAGACATTTCGAGACGTTGTTGCCGGCCTTCAAGGATCCGCGGTACATCTGTGTCGACGGCTGTCCTGTCTTCGTGCTCTACCAGCCGCGTGAAATCCCGGACACCGTCGACACCATGCAGTTTTGGCGCGACATGGCGCGGCGCGCCGGACTGCCGGGGCTACACCTCGTCGGCAACGACATTGGCAACCTCACGCCATCGGATCTGGGTCTGGATGCGGCGACCAAGTCCTGCCTTCCCGAGCGTCGACCCTGGGTATCGCGTCGTCGGCCCCTCAAGTGGCTCAGGCGCCGATTTGAAGAACTCGCCGGCAGGCCCACCATCTATCAGTACGCGGACGTTCTGCAAAGCCTTCTCCCCGCCGCCGAAGCTGGAACAGCGAAGTACCCGTGCCTGATTCCCAACTGGGATAACACACCGCGAAGTGGCGCAAACGGACTCGTGCTCCACGGGTCAACGCCGGAATTATTTCGCATCCATGCCGAGCAGGGCCTCGATCGAGTGCGGGATCGCGACGCGGACCATCGCATCGTTTTCGTCAAGTCGTGGAACGAATGGGCCGAAGGAAACTACCTCGAGCCCGATCAGCGTTTCGGCCACGAGTACTTGAAGGTGGTACGCGACGTGTTCTGTAGCGACTAAACCCGGGTCAGTCCGCTCGCCACGCACTTCGCCAGCGCCATCACCGTGATCATCGGATTCACGCCGCTCGACGACGGAAAGAGACTCGCGTCCGCGACGTAGAGTCCTTTCACACCGTACACAGCGCCGTTCTCGTCGCACACTGAGTTCATCCGCTCGCGACCCATCCGGCAGGTTCCCATTTGGTGCGCGCTGAACACCATGCACCGGTTGCCCGCGACCGGTTCGGCGACAACGCGGTCGCAGAACGCGTCGATCTCCGACGGCGACATCTTTGCGTTTCCTCTGAACGCGAGCCCCGCCGAGTGGAGGGTGTGAACCTCTTCAGCGCCGGCGGCGATCTGCACACGCGCGGCCGCCGCGATGCCGCGTGCGACGAGCGATTGTTCACGGCGTCCCATCGTATAGTCGATAGTGAGGCCACCATCACGACGCGACCGCACGCGACCACCAGTCGCGTCGCGGGTCAACGCGATCGTCGCGCTCACATGCGCCGAGCGTTGCATCAGTCGTCGATGTGACCGAGCAGTCGTCCAGGGCACGGCCATCGCCAACAATCCTGGATGCGCCGGTGCTGCCTCGAGACGAAATCCAAAGTTGCCCTCGAACCGCGAAAACTGCCCGCTCAAGATCGACTGCGGCGGACCGGTCCATGGCGCGATCGGGTCGGAGTACACACCCGCGACTGCGCTCGTCGGGTGAACATAGAGATTCCTGCCCAGCGCCGAGTGAGAGAGACCTGACCGCTCGAGGAGTGCGGGCGTTTCGAGTCCACCGGCGCATGCTACCACGAGAGGCGTCCGGATCTCGATGTTTTCGAGAACACCGTCCAGCGCACGCGTGGTCGCCGCGACACCGACGACCTTGCCGCGCTCGATGAGAACACGCTCGGCGCGGCACTTGGTGATGATCGTCGACGAACGCCAACGCTGCATCGCTTGGAGAAACGTTGCAACCGTCGATTGCTTTCCGCCGACGCGACATCCGAAGGTACAGTAACCGCACTGGCTACCGTCACAGCCCCGCGAATTCCGTTCGATCACTTCCCACGAATACCCGAGTTTTTCGCAGCCGCGACGGATCGGCTCGTTGTTCGCGTTTACATCGCTTTCGTCGGACGATACCCCGAGTCGACGGCAGACCTGATCCAACGCCTGTGTGAACTTCTCGCTCGTGAACAGCTCGCACTTCGACCGCTCCGACCACTCGTCGCGAATGTAGTCCGGCGTACGGAGACATGTCTGCCAGTTCACCGTCGTGCCTCCGCCGAGGCAGGCGCCGGCGAAGATCGCGATGCCCAGATCGCTCGACGCCGCCAGACCGCTCTGATAGTAGAGCTTCTGGATTCCATCCAGCTCGCGCTGCGTAAACTGCGGCGCCTGATCTCCGGGCCCAGCCTCGAGCACGACCGTCCGCAGTCCTTTCATCGCGAGCTCACCGGCGACTGTCCCACCGCCGGCGCCCGACCCGACGACGCAGACATCGCAATCGATTGTCGTCGATGTGTCGTACTTGATGACACGAATCGTGTCGGCGCTGACTACGGGCTGGGTCGACGGCTGGTAACCGATGGCCGGCCAAATCGGATTCTCGCCGCGGCCGTCGACGACGGTGTAGTAGAGGAAGCTCGACAGTCGCTTCAGTGCCTGAAACCCCTGGCGCAATCGCGCTATTCGGTGGACGGAGAGCGCGCGGAGCAGGCGCTCTCGTTCCTCCGTCGTCATCTTCGTCACGCCGACGGGCTTTCCGATCACCAGTCCGCCGACGACGCTGTCGAGCAGCCGGAGCAGACGGCGCAGCTCGCTGCGTTCGGCCGCCGGCAACGAAGCCATCGCCCGCTCGGCGGCCCGCGGCACGCCGAGTGCGCTCGCGCTCGTCGAGAAGAGCAGAGGATCATCGCCGCCGCGAGGATCGGCGGACAACGATGGATGAAATGCGTCGCAAAGAACCGCGAGAGCGGCCCGCTCCCGCTCGGTGATGACTGCTTCGACGGTCGGCATCGCCTTCAACTTGCAGTGTCCAGGTCGTGAATGGCAGGCAGCAGGCAGAGGATTACATGATCTGGAACCGACGAGACGCCGACGATTCGACGGAGACATTGGAAGCCGATGTGCGCCGAACGGCGCGACCTCTGTCCGCGCCAAGCGATCTCGATCCGCTGCTCGACCGAATCGGCGACGCGCGCTTCGTCCTCCTCGGCGAGGCGTCGCACGGTACGTCGGAGTTCTACACGTGGCGCGCTGAGCTCTCCAAACGACTGATTACGGAGCGCGGCTTCAACCTCATCGCCGTCGAAGGCGACTGGCCCGACTGCTATCGCGTCAACCGATATCTCAAAGGGATGTCGCAAGCCGGACGCGACGCCGAGTCGGTCCTCCATGCCTTCGAGCGCTGGCCGACGTGGATGTGGGCGAACCGCGAAATTGTAGCTCTCACAGAATGGCTCCGTCGGCACAATGATTCCGCAGGCGACGCCCGCAAGGTTGGGTTCTACGGTCTCGACGTCTACTCGCTGTGGGACTCGATGCGCGTCGTCACCGAGTATCTAACACGCATCGATCCGGCCCTCGCGGCAGCGGCTCGGCGCGCTTACCACTGCTTCGAGCCGTACGGCGAGGATGTGCAGGAATACGCGCGCGCCACGGCGCTGGTGCCGACGTCGTGCGAGGACGAAGCGGTCGCCGTGCTACGCGCCATGCGCGACAGGGCGGCAAGCTTCAAGGAAGACGGCCGCGAGGGCTACTTCGACGCCGAGCAGAACGCGCTCGTTGCGCGCAACGCCGAGCGGTACTACCGCACGATGGTCCGCGGCGGACCGGCGTCTTGGAACGTGCGCGATCATCACATGGTCGAGACGCTCGATCGCCTCATGGAGCATCACGGTGCGATGTCGAAGGCGATCGTCTGGGAGCACAACACGCACATCGGCGACGCCCGCTTCACCGATATGGCGCGCGCCGGGATGGTGAACGTCGGGCAGCTCGTCCGCGAGGCGCGCGGAGAGGACGACACGGTGCTCGTCGGCTTCGGCACGCATCGTGGAACGGTGATCGCGGCCGAAGAGTGGGGCGCGCCGATGGAACGTATGCGCGTTCCGCCGGCGCGGGATGACAGCTTCGAGCACGCGGTGCATGACGCGGCCGTCGGTGACGCGCTCTTCTTGTTTCGGGACGCCGGGCAGACTCCTGTGCTGGAACGCCCGCTCGGCCATCGCGCGATCGGTGTCGTCTACGATCCGGACCACGAGCGGTGGGGCAACTACGTGCCGACGATCATGTCGCGCCGATACGATGCGTTTCTCTACATCGACGAGACTCGCGCCGTCGATCCGCTGCACATGCCCGTGCGCGTTAGAAGCGGAGGCGACGAGCCGGAGACCTATCCGAGCGGCATGTAGCTATTCATAGAGATCGTCGAGTTCAAGCAATGCGAGCTCGACGAGAAAGCCCGCGATGCGTTCGACGGCGGCGGCGACGTACGCTTCGCCCTTGGCCGGCGTTGCCTTGGCGGGATTACCAATGCCGGTGTCGGACGTGACCTGCGTCCACCGTCGCGGCGCCCACGCCCATCCTTCGCGCACTGCGCGCAGGCGAGAAGGCCGTGCGCGCCCCGGTCCGGCGTCATTCACCGGACCCACGAGCTCCGGCGCCAAATGCATCATCGCGCTCGTTTCGGCTTCGCCGGCGTGATCGCCCGGCTCCTCGATGAACGCCCGCACGTCCACACACGACCACCAGTT
>DATMHK010000130.1:0-22650 GCA_035554995.1 Gemmatimonadaceae bacterium | reverse complement strand
CGGATGGCGCAGTGGATGTATCTCACAGGCTGGTTCGCGGCGAACTCGCCCGAGCGTCCCAAACTCGACCCCGGTTTCAAGCTCGAGAGATGAGACAAGCCAGAGTTCTCGTTGCCGCGGTGCTGTGTGCCCGTGTGGCCGGAGCCCAAGACACCCGTGAAGTGCTGCTCCGCCTGCACCGGGCCGGCGACACCGTGTCCATCCGGGGCGCGACCGTCACGATCGATCACACCATCGAGGCCGGAAACACCGACTCCGCGGGCATCGTCCGGATCCCGGACCTGCTCGACGGTGGGCACATCGTCGAGGTAGTCGCTCGAGGCTATCAGGCGTACTTCGACAACTTTGTCAGTGGCGCGAGCATCAAACAGCCGATCCAGCTCGAGCTCCTCCCCGTTCCGGCGTCGGACACGGCGAGGGCGAAGGGACAAAAGACGGACCTGACCTTCGTCGGCTTCAATGCTCGGCGAACCAAGGGACAGGGAAAGTTCTTCACTCGCGCGCAGCTCGACAAAGCCTCAGGGCGTCCGCTTGCCAATCTGCTCAAGACGGATGCGAGTGCGTTCTTCGTGCCCGGACCGCGCGGAGAGTCCCGGCTTGCCATGCGGTCGTCACCGACAACGGCGCCCTGCTACGTGCCGGTGGTCCGCGACGGCGTTCGAATTTATCCGTTCGCAAACGCCAATCCGCCCGACCTCGACAAGATCTTCGCCGAAGCACTCGTCGGGATCGAGCTCTACGCGCGGGCCGCCACCGTGCCGCCCGAGCTTCGTGATGCCGCAACCTGCGGGGCACTCGTGCTCTGGAGCCGCTAAGCGAACTATGGCGGCGGCGGGCGACCACTTGAGAATGTCATCCTGAGGCGCGAAGCGACGAAGGATCTACTGTCCTTGACTAGCTACCAACTCAGGACAGTAGATCCTTCGCTTCGCTCAGGATGACAACGCCCGCCGCCCGGCGCCCATCGCCCATCGCCCATCGCCCCTTACTTCGACACCGCCGCGAGACGACGGATCTCCGACGCCAGTGACTTCACGCGCGCTGAATCCTTCGCGCCTTTCACGTCGCCGTCGACCTGCGTCGCGAGCTTCGTGAGCGAGGCGCCGCGCGCAGCACCCGACTGCTTCTCGGCCGCGTCGAGTGCCTTGGCGATCGCCGCGGTGCGATCGCTCGCCAAACCGTCGTTGCGTACGAGCTGATCGAGGTACGAGCGAATGACCGGGAACGCCGCCGGCCAGACGAGCTTCGGCTGGCTTTGCGGGTTGTACTCCTTCAGCGTCACCAGCTTGGCCGCCGCGAGCTCGTTCGCCGACAGCTTCGGGCTTGGCGTCAACTCGTAGACGTCGAAGCCGCGGTCGAGCTCCGACGAGTAGACGTAGCCGTTCCAGTAGTACGCGCCCCAGGATCCGCCGATCGTGTAACGTGCGCGATTGTTCGCGTTTGTCGTGTCGCCTGGTGCGTCGATCGGACCGCGATCGAAGAATGCGATCTCCGTCGGATGGTCGGCGTCGGTGAAGTCCATGACGTCGATGCCACCCTGATACCAGCCCTGCACATAGAGGTCGCGCCCCGGTACCGGGATCAGGCCTCCGTTGTGCGAGACGCAGTTCTCCTCCGCGGTTTGCGCGGAAGGAAGCTTGAAGTAGGCGTGCTGCGTCAGCTTCTTATTGTCCGCGCTCGCGGTGACGATCGTGTTACCGCCCAGCTCCATGATGCTGCCGGCCTGACACATCGGGCCCGTGCCACCGCCCCACTCATCGGTCCAGAGAGTCTTCTTGCCATCGTTGCTGAACCCAGCGGTGTGGCGACTTTGGAAATTGTTTGTGTCGGTAATGGCGGTCAGCCGCACGGGCTTCTCAGGGTTCGAGATGTCGACCATGATGGCGTGGCTCGAGCACGCGGCGGCGAGCAGGTGCATCGCCGGGTACGCGGTCACGTCGTGACAGTTGCGCGGGCCGGTGTGCAGCGGCCTCGCGGGAACCGGGTTCGCCGAGTCGCCCGGAGCGGCGCCACGTCCACCGCGTCCACCGCCACCGCGTCCGCCGCGACCACCAGCCGGACGGCGCGTATCTGCCGGAGCGCAGAAGGTGATGCAATCCGGAGAACCTTCCAGGCCGGTGAAGATCCGTGCGCCCGGGATCACGGCGGCCTGCTCGGGGTGATCGAGCGGCACCTTGATGATGTCGAGCTGGTAGAGCGAGTTCGTTGGGTCGGCCGGGTCATCGCCGTTTTTGCATCCGGCAAGCTCTGTCTCCGGCCGCGCACCCTGCTGCCCCGAGACATAGATGTACACGATCTTCGGGTTCGTCGGGCTGGGGATGAGGGTATGCGTGTGCGAGCCTTTGCACGTCTGCACGTTCTTGATCAGCTTCGGCGCTTTCGGGTTCGAGACATCGTAGATGCGCACGCCCGTCATGTGGTCCTTCGGGTCCTGCACGCCGCCCTTGCTGCAGTCGTTGCGATTGCCCGCGCCCTCGGCAGAGACGAAGAGGAGGTTGCCGACGATCGAGGGATCGCCCTGCGACGTGATGCACTCGACGACCGACGCGAGGACGGGCTTTGCCGGATTGCTCACGTCCCACACCATGAAGCCGGCGAAGTTGCCCTGGTAGGCGTAGTGGCCGTTGCCGAACGCCAGGTCGGAGTTGATGAACGTCAGACCGCGCGCCGTGTCGAACTGCGCCGGCTTCGGCGAGAACGACACGAGGCGCATGTTGCTCGCCGCGACTCCCGCGTCGAGCCGGCCCGGTTTGAGGTTGTTCCGAGGATCCTCGGCGTTTGGATAGGACTGCGCCGGCAAAAGCGCCGGTGCGGCCAGCATCGCAACGAGGCCGATCAGCTTCCATGAACTGCGCATCGGGCGGGCTCCAGTGTGTGGGGACGGGCGAGTGGCTCTATTTCGCCGGCAACTGCGAGAACAACCGCTGCATGATGCCGATTTCGGCGGTTTGCGCCGTGACGACGTCGTTGGCGAACACGTTCACGTCCACTTCCTGTCCGGCCATCGAGACGTTGAAGAGGTCGTCCACCATCTTCAGCGCGCCGGCGTGGTGCTGAATCATGAGGCGGAGGTAGGCGCGGTCGAAGGCGACTCCCTTGGCCGCGTCGAGCTCCTTCAGCTGCGCGGCCGTCAGCATGCCCGCCATCATCATGTTGTGCCACGACGACGTATCGGGCGCGAACTGGTTGTTGCGCTTGAGCCAGAGCTGCATGATGCGAATCTCTGGTATCTGCGACTGATCGATCTTGTTCGAGAGTTTCAGCACCTGCGGATTGGCGCCGTGAGACTCGGCCATGCGGGACATGACGATCGCCTGCGCATGGTGCGCGATCATGCCCTGCATGAACTCGACGTCGGCCTTGGTGTAGAGGGCGCCTTTCGGGATCACGATCGCATGACCCATGTCCATGCCCTTCATGCCCGCCATGTCGCCACCCTGGGCGACGGCGAGCGAGGGGCCGGCAAGTAGAGCGGCGGAGAGTACGAGCGCACCGGCAAAGTGTTTGGTCGTCACGATGACCTCCGTCAGTCAGGTTGCTCGACCAGGAATGGATCGCCTTCGAGGACCTGGGAATAGGGATACGATACGCCGTGGCGCGTTGGCTTACTAGACGGGCGGCGCATCGGAATTGCAGCCTCAGTGCGTCGCGTCGTTCGATGGCTGGCGGGGCTGGCGAGGCTCGCGAGGCGGGCCCGGCGCTCTCGCGGAACCCCCCGGCAAACGGCCGGGGCCACCAAGTCGCGCGATGGGTGATCCGCAGTAGATTCCGACCATCGGAGGTTGCCATGCCAATGTTTGAAAAGCGAACCGCTTTCCGCCGCGCGGTCGGCGGACCACTGGATGGGCAGACGGTCGAAGCATCGGCCGACTACGATGAATTCACGATGCACCCGACAGACCGCGCCCTTGTCCCCGCTATGGGCGGCACTCGCGCTGCGCACTACGAGGTTCGCGACGGGATTCTCGTGTGGCATGAGCGGACCGTCTGACGGGCGGACGGTGCTCGGTCCGTAGCCCGCTCGCGTCGGTCAGTCTTGGATCCGCCGCCGCCTCAGCGGCGGCGGACGATTACGATCCGCTCGCCGTCGGGCGAGACGTCGTACATCGAGTTTAGAGAACGCTCATACGCCGAATGGAACAGCACTCGTTCGGCGCCAAGAACGGGTGGCCTGTCGGTGCGCGATCCGTCGATCGGGACCGCGATGAGCGCGTCGCCGCTCCAGTAATACAGCTCGCGGCCGTCGCTGCGCCACACTGGGTCGCCGCCGCCGGAACGCGATACCATCACCCGATTGCCTGGCCGCGGATAAGAATCGACATACACCTCGTCGCGGCCCGACTCGTTGGATGTGTACGCGACCCAGTGCACGTGCGGCGAGACTCGCCCCGCGGTCTCTTGCGCGCCCGTGGCGGCATACCGGCGCGCTGCCGAACCGTCAGTCGGCTGCACCAGAATGTCGAGCCGATTGCTTCCGGCCTCTTCACTCACGAGGAGTGCACTGCCGTCATGCAGCCAGTCCGTTGGGAACCGCGTGCCCGGTCCCGTCGCGACGATGCGTGCGTCGCCGCCGCCGATCGACCGTTCGGCGACTTCGGCGCCTCTTGGACCGTTCACCGAATAGGCGACGACGCCGCCGTCGGGACTCCACTGCGGATGATTGCTGTCCGCGTCTTCATTGGTGAGGCGGCGTGTCGCACCCCCGAGATCGGTGATCCAGATGTCGCTCGTGCGGCGACCATTCCCGAACGCGCCGTACGCGATGCTTCGACCATCGGGAGAAAAGCGCGGCGCCCACGGTCGATCCGCGGCGATGTCACGCACGACTCGACCAGCCCGGTCCACGACAACGAGCGACAAGTCAGCCGCTCCCGTCGCTCCGTTCGGCGCCGCGGTGAGCGTGGCACGCGCACCGGGAGAATCGGTCGCCTTCGCCTGTTGGCGAATTGCGTTGAGCGTCCCGCGCCATCGCTCGATCGTCGCCGAGTGCGCGAGGTTCCACCCTGCGACGGTGCCCAACCCGAGTGCCGCCGCGGTCGTGTAAAGGGCAAAGCGGGCGGAGACGCGTCGCTCCGGTCGCGCTCGCGCGGCGTCTGAGATTGCCGGCGCGGCCGGCGCCGGCGCCGGCACCGAGCCCAGGCCATGTTCTTCGATCGCCGGTCGCTCGAGAAAGTCGGCCGGCGTTCCATCGTGCGCGGCAAGCAGGGAAGACACTTCGCCGCGGAGCGCCGTATCGTTGCCGCACGACCTCGCGACGAATTCATTGCGGTGATCGCCGGTGTAAATGAGCGCGCCCTGCAGGATTTGATCGATGGCGCGCCATCGCTCGGATGTCATCGGCGGAGCGGACCGAGTCATGGCTCGAGCTCCCGGCGCAACCACGCGCGGGCGATTGCCCACTGGCGTCCTGCAGTCGCGGGTGAGATGCCGAGCGCCTCGGCGGCCTCCGTCATACTGAGTCCCGCGAAGTAGCGGAACTCGACCAGGCGCGCCTTCTGCGGGTCCAACGCGGCAAGGCGTGTGAGTGCGTCGTCGAGGGCGACGAGGTCGATCGGATCGAGCGACGATCGCGGCACCGCGGAAGCCCGATCTCGCTGAGCCTCGCGATCGACGGCGCCAAGTGTGACTTGGGTCGGCGCGGCTCCGCGCTTGAGCGATTGGCGCCGGCGGGCGTGGTCCACGAGGATGCGTCGCATCATCTGCGCGGCGACGGCAAAGAACTGCGTCCGATTGTCCCAATGCATGTCATGCTGCGCATCGAGGCGCAGCCACGCCTCGTGCACGAGCGCGGTCGTCTGCAGCGTGTGTCCGTCGCCCTCGCGCCGAAGCGCCAGCTGCGCCTGTCGGCGCAATTCGTCATAGACGAGCGGCGCGACGGCCGCACTGGCCTGTGCATCCCCCGCGCCCCACGCGCGCAGGAGATCGGTGACGTCGTTCGCGGACTGGTTGTGCATCGTCGATGAGGTCGAGAGCGAAGCTGATGCCGGCCTGTCAAAGGCCGTGGGCTGCGAACGATGAGACAACGCGTGAGCGGGATTGGTTCTGTTTTGCGCGCTATGAGAAGAGGCGCAGAAGGCGCCCGCTTCTTTTCATGGGAGATACCGTGCTTACGCGACAGACCCAATCGATGGTTTCAGTGCCGCTTGTAGTTCGCGGCTTTGCGCTCGCAGCCGTGCTTGTCGTGACCGCGTGTGCCGGAAGGCAGCAGCCCGTTGTGCAAACAGAGCGCGCCGAAAGCAACACAGGCGACCTGGAGTCCGAACGGCAGGCAGCTGTGCTGCAGTTCGACAATCAGGGGACGGTATACGTGGACCTCTATCTTGTCGGCGCGCAGATCCAATGGAGACTCGGGCGGGTTCCGCCGGGGATGCGCCAGACGTTGAACGTTCCCGAGTCGGCCATCGACTGGACTACGGGATTCGTGCAGCTGGTGGTGATCCCCGGATCACAGGCGTCGCCCGAGGCGTGGCGAGATCCACGAGCGATAGTCGCGATCAGGCAGCCGGTGTCCGAGGTCTTGGCGCAGCGGTGGACGTTTCGTCAGGGCGCGGGGGCGGGCTTGCAGCTCCAAGCAACGCGTTTGGCCGGGCGGCAGTGAGATGGACCGTCTACGCCATCGCCCCCCTCCGCCTACGTCAACTGACGCATAGGCGGTTTCTCTTCCCGCCCCGACCTTTCTGGCGAAACAGCGCACCACCGGTTCGTCTGGAACGCCCGCGAAGCCGGTACAGAGTCGGGGAGGGAACATGAATGCGATCACACGCGCCATGCTCGTGGCCGGATGGAGCGGAATGCTCGGCGGCGTAGTCTCGGGCGCAGCTCTTGGGCTGTTCTTTCATAAAGAGAACTGGATGGGTGGCTACGCCAGCTTCCGCCGACGCCTCGCGCGGCTCGGCCACATCTCGTTCTTCGGACTCGGCTTCCTCAACCTGCTCCTCGCCTTTACCAACCAGCTCGTCGGGCTGCCGGACCGCGCGGCATCGGTCGCGGCGGGTGCTCTGATCCTTGGAGCTGTGGCCATGCCGACGTGTTGCTTCCTCTCTGCATGGCGGCCCTCGTTCCGACACCTCTTTGCTGTGCCGGTGGCCGGCGTGTTCACCGGAGTCGTGGCGACGCTTGTCGGCGTCGCCACCAAATGACGAGGGGAGGAGGACACCATGAAAATCGGATTCATCGCCATGAGCGGCGTCCGGGTCCACAGCAAAGAGCTGCTGGATTTGGGACTCAACCTGCCCGGATTCGTCGAGCGCAGCAAAGTGATCGCGTCATTGCCGAGCCTCGGGCTGCTCACGCTCGCGGGCATGACGCCGCCGGACATCGAAGTCGAATACATCGAGATCGCCGACTTGGACCCCGCCGCACCGCTACGCGGCGGCTTCGACGCGGTGGCAATCTCCAGCTTCACCGCGATGATCAAGGATGCCTACACGCTCGCGGACCGCTATCGCGCGGCGGGCGTCGTGGTCATCCTCGGCGGCCTCCATGTGGCGCTCGTGCCCGACGAAGCTGCTCTCCATGCTGACGCGATTGTCGTGGGTGAGGCGGAGCCGGTCTGGCCTGAGGTCATTCGGGATTTGCGCTCCGGTCGTGTGAAGCCGCGCTACCAGACGCAATCCGGAGCGTTCGATCTGTCGCTGGCGCCGATGCCGCGCTTCGACCTGCTGGACCCGTCGCGCTACAACCGGCTTACCGTCCAGACGCAGCGAGGTTGTCCGTTCAACTGCGAGTTCTGCGCGGCGTCCATCCGATTGCGCCCAGGCTACCGCACGAAGCCGGTGCCGAAGATTCTCGCCGAGATCGAAGAGATCCGCCGCATTTGGCCCGACCCGTTTCTCGAGTTCGCGGACGACAATACGTTCGCGGACAAGCGCCACGGCCGCGCGCTCGTGGAGGCGCTTCGTCCACTCGGCCTCAAATGGTTCACGGAGTCCGACGTCTCCGTCGCTCGCGACCCGGAGCTGCTCCGTGCGATGAAGGCGGCTGGGTGCGCACAGATCCTCGTCGGCTTCGAGAGCCCCCAAGCGCTCGCGCTCGACGGTCTGGAACACAACTCAAACTGGAAGCGCAAACGGCTCGATGAATATCGGAGGGCGGTCGACGCGATCCAGGGAGCCGGGATCACGCTCAACGGGTGCTTCGTCCTCGGGCTGGACGGCACCGATGCCGGATCGTTCGACGCCGTGTATGAGTTTGTCAAAGAGACGGGATTGTACGAGGTGCAGATCACCGTCATGACGCCATTCCCCGGAACGCCGCTCTACAGTCGCCTCCTCGCCGAGGGACGGATTCTCGAGCCGGGTGCGTGGGAGCGATGCACGCTGTTCGACGTGAACTTCGTCCCGGAGCGAATGACGGTGGACGAATTGGAGCGCGGCTTCCGGGATCTGATGGTCAGAATCTACGACCGGACGTTCGTGTCGAACCGTCGCCGTGATTTCTTCCGTAACCTTCGCGCCGTCCGCAGAGGCGCCGAGAATGCCGCTTAAAACGCCGAGCCCCGTTGCCGTGCCGCTTACCGGACTTCCTCCGTACCTGGTCGCGCGTCACCGAGCGTGGCGATCCGCCGCGACGTCGGCGAAGCGCACGAGCCGATGCTGATCCTCGTCCCAGAGTGCCAGACGCAAAGCGCTCATGCCGGAACGAAAGGTGATCACGGGCGACTGCGCGAAGACGGCGTTCGAGTCGTGGCACGCTTGCAGCCGGTAGTTCGGAATACGCGGCGCGACGTGATGTACGTGGTGTAGGCCGATGCTGCCGGTGAACCACTGAAACGGAGCGGGCAGCCGCAGATGCGAGCTGCCGCGCAACGCGGCATCCACGTAATCCCACTCGTCGTGCGGCGCCCAGTAAGCGTCCTCGAACTGGTGCTGCACGTAGAAGAGCCAGACCCCGGCCATGGCCGCGAGATAGTAGGGCACGGCATACGCGAACACCACCGATTTCCAGCCGACGGTGAGAAGTCCGACGGCAAACAGGACGGTGATGCCGAGGTTGGTCAGCCAAACGCTGGCGATCTGCTTGGAGCCGGTGGCAAGGCTCTTCCCGCGCAGCCGCTGACCAATCATCAAGTGGAAGGGCCCGACGAACAACAGCGACAGCGGGTGTCGGATCGTCCGGTAGACGAGTCGCGCGCGTGGCGTGCGAGCGAGATATTCGCGCACGGTCAGCGTCGGAACGTCGCCGTGACCGCGCCGGTCGAGATCTCCGGAGCTCGCGTGGTGCAGTGCATGGTCCCGACGCCACTGCGCAAACGGCGTCAACGTCAACACGCCGGTGACGAATCCCACGCCGTCGTTCAGCGCCCGTGAAGGGAAGAACGACCCGTGCGCGCAGTCGTGCATGAGGATGAACGTGCGAACGAGAAGGCCTGCCGCGGGAAGCGCGAGGAGGAGCGCGGCGAGGACCGACGCCGGCAGCACGAAATGGATCGCCGACATCACGAGGAGCAGCAATCCGAGCGTTGTCACCAGCTGAAACGACGCGCGCCGCGCGTCCGGGCCGATGAACGGCTCGACCGCGCGGCGCCAGTCCGCTCCCCTCGCGGGAGGGCGAGCGACCGGTTGGCTCAACGACCCAACTTGGTCACGTTTTCGGCTGCGGGTCCCTTCTGCCCCTGAACGATGTCGAACTCGACGCGCTCACCTTCGGCGAGGGTCTTGAACCCGCCGCCCTGGATGGCCGAGTGATGGACGAAGCAATCCTTCTGTCCATTCTCCGGCGTGATGAACCCGAAGCCCTTCTGATCGTTGAACCACTTCACCGTGCCGGTCGTCCGCATTGTCCTTACCCCAGATTTGATGATGTCGGAACGAAAAAAAGGCCTGCTCGCAATTCGGCAGGCCCCAAGAACGTCCGGAACTTGTCCACGCGTCGCGGCGCGTGTGTGCTTGAACGCACGTTAACCCGGCTGAAGCGCCTTCGCAACCGAGCAGATCGGCCCCCCCCGCTATGGCGGCCTGGCCGTCCCGGGACGCATTTTGACCGTCGATGCGAGAGATCGCGCGGTACCGCCAGCTCGACCAATCCCAAATCGGGCAGACCCTCCGCCGCCTGCGCGATCGGATCGCCGAGCGGTTCCCCGGGTCTGGACTCTCGAACGTAGCCGGGGAGCTGGTGTCGCTGTCCGACGAGGCGTTCGACTGCGTCGCGTACCTCCAGAAGCCCAACTGGCCAATTCGCGCCGCCGTCGGGATTGTCATTGCGACGATGGTCGTGGTTGTGGGTCTTGGCGCGTTGAGCATCCGCCTCTCGAGCCGCGTCAACAGCGTGTCGGAGCTCGTGCAGACGCTCGATGCCTCGATCAACGACATCGTGTTCCTCGGCATCGCGATCTTTTTTCTCGTCACGGTCGAAGCGCGTTTGAAGCGGCGCAAGGCGCTCGGGTCGTTGCAGCAGCTGCGCAGCGTGGTGCACATCGTCGACATGCACCAGCTCACGAAGGACCCCGAGCGCCTGATGTCGCCGCAACCCGACACGAGCTCGTCGCCGGCGCGCCCGATGACGCCGCCCGAGCTGGGGCGCTATCTCGACTATTGCAGCGAGCTGCTGTCGCTCACGAGCAAGATCGCCGCATCGTTCGTCCAGTCGTTCAACGATCCGGTCGTGCTCAGCACCGTCAACGAGATCGAGACGCTCGTGACCGGACTATCGGGAAAGATCTGGCAAAAGATCACGCTGCTGGATCGGGCGACGCGGGCGGACGAGACCGCGATCAAGTAGCGCGGGGAATCAGGCCCCCGCTAGGGCGCACGCGACGCAACGTACGCCGCCACCGCCAGCATGTCGTCCGGCGCCATCGGACCGACGACGCGCTTCATGAGCTCGGACCAACTGCCCGTACGCGTGCCGTGCTGCATGTCGAACATCTGCCGCACCATGTAGCTCGGCGATCGGCCGGCGATGCCAGGGACAGGACCGAGCCCCTGCAGCGTCGTGCCATGGCAGAGCGCGCACTGGCCGCGCGTCGCCACGGCCTCGCCCTTCCTGAGCGACCCGGTCGGCACGTAGGCGATGAAGTCGGAGCGCGGATTTCGAAGTGTCTCCGTTTGCTCGCCGTTGACGGGTACCTCGATGATTCGCTGTCCGATCGGTTCCGTTCCCGCCGCGGCGCCCTCGGCGACGATGAACAAGCCGCCGGCGATCCGTGTTTTCGGAACGGTGTCCGTCTCGACGACTTTGACCCACGGTGTCCATTTCATCGACGAGAAGTAGGTCGCGGCCGCGTTGATCTCGTCGTCGGTCATCGCCTTCGCGAACTGGATCATGCGGCCCGTGTTCGTCTTCCGCGTATCGGCGCTCTTGCGAGCGTCGTTCTTGAAGTCCGACATCGTCTTCATGAAATACTCATAAGGCAGTCCCGCCACGCCGGCATTCTCCGGGCGACCCTTGCCGTTCGGATAGTGGCAGAGCGAGCACGCGGTGATCATGGCTTCGCGTCGACCTTGCGCGACGATCGGCGGCATCGTGGGATGGTCACCAGGGAACCAGTCGGCCGGACCGAAGCCGTCGCGCACCTGCGCGAGCGTGAAGGCGACCGAGCTTCCTTGGATCGTATGCTTGGTCGTGTCGGGCGCGGCTTGCTGTGCGGCACCACGTCCGCCGCCGCCCCCGCCGCCCCCGCCGCCCCCGCCGCGTCCCTGCGCCGGCGGCGCGTTCGGATCGAGCGGCGTCGCGAAGCCGTAGGCCCAAGCCGGCGGACTCGCGGGCTGCTGCGCGGCAACGACTCTGACCCCCAAGGCAAGCAACAGTAGCGCGACGTGGTTCCTCATGGGCGATTCCGGTGTGGGTCGTCACCAATGTTGCGCCCGGCCGGCTCGACCGGAAGGCAACAGGTCCCGCCGGCGGGCCTTGCCAAACGGCGATTTGTTCTACAAAATAGAGACATGTCAGCGAGCCTCGGCCAACTCGAGCTCACAGTCCTCCTCGCCGTCGCCCGACTCGGGGACGACGCCTACGGCCTCGCCGTGCGCCGCGACGTTTCGGCGCGCACCGGGCGCGACTACTCGATTGGGGCGGTGTACACCACGCTCCAACGCCTCGAGGACAAGGGACTGCTTCGCTCTCGTACGACCGACCCGCTCCCGGTGCGAGGGGGCAGATCGCGACGACAGTTCAAGCTCACCGCCAGCGGTAGTCGCGCGATGCGCGACGCCGAGCGCGTTGCCGCATCCGTGTGGGCCGGAATTCCATCGACCATTCGCCTGGAGCACGCATGACGCATCCACCTCGCGCCCTGGAATCGATCCTCAAAGGGCTCGGCGCCGATCCGTATCTCAGTGACGTCGTGCTCGGCGATCTGGCGGAAGAATTTACTGAGCGGGCGGCGTTCGACGGCGCGGACGAAGCCCGCCGATGGTACAGGTCGGAAGCCCTGCGCGCCGTTCCCCATCTGCTGCGAAATGCATTCGGCCGGCTTCGTGTCGGCGACGTGCCGCGGCTGATCGGCAACGCGCTTCTCGCTTGGCTTGCGCTCATTCCGGTCGGCCTGACGATCTACGTGCTTCTGTCCATAGTGCTTCGGGTGTTCGGACTGGACTGGACGCTTCGGGCTGCGCCGCAAGACGTCGGCTTCGTCGCCTTCGCCGTTCTCTCGATGCCGGTGGCGGGGCTCGCCGGCGGGTACATCGCTGCCTGGCTCAATGCGCGTGCGCCGCTGATTGGGTCGCTCGCCTTTGGCGTCGTCCTGACGAGCATCAATCTCATTGCCGGGCTCTTTTTTCCGTCGCCATTGCACGCCGGCTTGCGCGTCGCGGCGCTCGCCATGTTCAACGCGGGGGCGATCGCAGGTGGAGCAATTCGAACGGCCCGGCAAGCTGCCGAGCCGAATGCGGCCCGCATCTAACCCCGTTCGCTACGGCTTGCTCTCGTAGTCGAACGGATTTCAGACTTCAATTCAAGCGGCGCGATCGGTGTCGTCGTCCACCCACACGATCGGCGTCTCGTAGTACTCGCCGTCCGCGCCGGTCTCTTCGGCGAGCATCGCTTCGACGTCGTCCGCCACCCGCTCGAAGGCCTCGGCGCTGGCGCGCAACGCGTGAAGCTTCTCGACCAGATTCGGCGGGATCTCCCGGTAACGGCAGCGAGCCACCTGCTGCGCCGCGGCGACGAACGCCGAAGCCTGCGTGTGGTCCAGGCCGTGAATGCCATGGTGATTCATGGGACCAACCTCCTGAGGATCATTCAGTCCTCGCGTCGCCATCGCGGCGCCGCTTGACCCTTTGTAAGGCAGTCCCTGTGCCCTGGGCCCATCTCCAACGGACTACACGACTTAACGAAAATGACCCCTCGTTGGAGGGGCCATTTTGCAAAGATTCTTACACAAGAAAATTTGCAGTCGTGAAATCTGTGCCGGCGACTGGCTAGATGGAGAGGAGGACGACCGCGGCGAGTACTGCGACCGCGGCGAAGAGCACCATTCGCGCGACAGTGTCGCTGCGCTTGCGAGGTGCGGTGCGCGAATCGATGAGCGGGGTCGCGGGGGCGAAGGCGAGTGCCATTGGCCAGCCGCCGCTGGATCGGTGCAGCCCTTCAACGAAGGTGTCGGGCGGGTAGACGTCGGCGCTCACGATGAGGATCGGCGAAACGCGGCCAGGAAGGATGCGTCGGATTCGCGCCCGGTACGGGTAGCCGGCGTCGAGATACTGGGCGAGCGATTTGGCCGAGTATTCCGGAACGAAGCCGACGTCGAAACCGCTGGGCAGACGCAGGACGATCGCGTTCGGACTGCAGGCATTCTCCGGATCGCGCATCAACAACACGTCGTCGCCCAAGGTTGCATAGCGCACGATGGCGGTCGTCCGATCCTCGTAGTGTGTCTCGGACACCACAAAATCGTATGCTTCGAGCGACAATCCGCGAGCGCGATCGGCGGGCTCCGGCGCGCCTCTCTTGCCGCGAAACGCCTGCTGCAACTCGCGAGGCAGCAGCTTCTCGATGTTGAGATAGAGCTCGGAGCGCTCGGCGTCGCTGATCTCGCCCGTCTGGAAGATCTTCTTGATCGTGCGTCGCACGACCGGGCGATTCATCAGCTCGAGATCAGCGTAATGGCGGGACCAGTCTCTGAGCTCTGCAATCGATTCGTCGAGGATGCGCCCATTGTGCGTCATCGTGTTGCAGATCTCGACGAGCTCCAACGCGGCTTCGCTTGCGCGTTGTTTGCCCGAAGACGAGACATGGCCGGCATCGACCGCGCGACTCAAGCCCGATTGGATTTGCACAGATCCTCCGCGACGGCCATTCGTGGGCGCGTCGTCGTTCGGAGCAGCGTTGGGGGGGTGACTTGCGCCTAAATCTTCGGCAAGTGCAAAAAGCAGGCTCAGGCGAAACCTACCGTTCCAGTACCGACGGACAAGAGGACGAGTCAAAAATTTTTGCGTCACCCAGAGTCGCGCCACGGCTGGACACGTTCATGTGATCAACGTACCATCGGTGACTCTCATCATTGCTTTGGAGCAAGACAGATGCAGGTTCGTACGCCCGGGATCCGCCGCGCATATCGACTTAGGCAATGGCTGGCGTTCGCCGCGCTTCCGTTGGCGGCGTGCGCGCAAGCGTCCAGTCAGAACGCGCGGACGCCATCCGGTGGCGGCGGCCCGGCAAATGTTGCCGCATCTCCGCGGTTGATCGTCGCGATCACCGTCGACCAGATGCGCTACGACTACCTCGAACGTTTCGCGAGCCAATATCAGTCTGGCCTCGCGCGGCTCATCAAGGGCGGCGCGATTTACACGAACGCCTATCAGGATCACGCGAATACCGAGACCGCGCCCGGTCATGCGACGGTTCTCTCCGGTCGCGAGCCCTATCGCACGGGCATCGTGCTGAACGCGATCGGTGTTCCTGATGCGAACGCTCCGCTGATCGGTGGCGGTGGACCCGGCGCGTCACCATTCCGATTTCGTGGCACGGCGCTCATCGATTGGATGAAGGCGAAGGATCGTCGGTCGCGCGCGCTGTCCGTATCGCGCAAGGATCGCGGCGCGATTCTGCCGATCGGCCGCGCGAAAGAAAGTGTGTTCTGGTTTGCGTCGAACGGAAATTTCACGACGAGCACCTACTATTCCGACACACTTCCCGTCTGGGTGAAACGCTTCAACGCGCGTCGCATTCCACAGAGTTACGCGGGCAAAGCGTGGGAGCCGCTCCTCCCCGTGTCGTCGTATCCCGAGCCCGACACCGTCTCAGTCGAGGATCTCGGCCGCGAGCCGGCATTCCCGCACCGCCTGTCCGACGATACGGCCCGTGCGGTGCGCGACTTCATCGGCTTTCCGTGGATGGACGACCTCACCGTCGCCTTCGCGCTCGATGGCGTGAACGCGATGCGGCTGGGCAGTGGTCCCGCGCCGGACCTCCTCGCCGTCTCGCTCTCGACGACGGATGCCGTGGGACACCGCTTCGGCATGGCGTCGCGTGAGCTGCACGACCAGATGCTCAGGCTCGATCGCGCGATCGGTACGCTCATCGACTCGCTGTACAAGATGCGCGATTCGTCGACGATCGTTTTCTCGCTGACGGCCGACCACGCGGTCACGCTGCCGCCGGAATTGGCGAAGGCCGATCCCAACCAGCTACCGCCGATGCGCGTCGACTTGAGCGATCTGGCAAAAACCTTCCGCGTTGCCATCGCCGCGCGCGGTGCCGACTCGGACGCGTTCGACTTCGAGGACGCGATGCTGTTCGTCGACAAGGCGTCGCTCGAGAAGAAAGGGATCAAGCTCGATTCACTCGCGCGCGCCTTCGCCGACGCGGCGAAGCGCGAGCCCGGCGTCTATCGCGCCGACCTGTTTCAAACAATTCTCAAGGCCGATACCACCGATCCGATCGTTCGCCGATGGCGGCACGCGGTGCCGCCGGAGTATCCCGTTCTCGTCGTCGTGACGCTCAACCACGGCAGCGTGTGGGGGAGCTACGCGACGGGCATTCACGGTTCACCATGGGACGACGACGGCCACGTGCCGCTCGTGCTCTACGGTCCGACGATCGCGCCCGGCCGGCACGATGAGTTCGAGGGCGTGACGAGCCTCGCCCCGACGCTCGCGCGTCTGATCGGCGCGTCGCCGTCCGAGCCGATTGACGGCCATGTATTGACGTCAGCGATCCGGTAGCGCCCGGCGCCAGTCAGCGGGCGCTAGATTCGAACCGATGCCGGCCACACTGCTCGCGCGCACGCTGGCGCTCGCCGTTGCGATTCCGATCGCTGCCGTCGCGCAGCGACCCGAGCCGTCCGCGGCCGACTCGGCATTGATCGGGCGCATCCTGAGCGCCGAGGACCGCCGGGATTCGAGCGACGCCGCGCTCGCCGAGGGGCTGCGACACGGCGACGTTCGAGTGCGCGTCGTCGCGACGCGCGCCCTCGGCCGGATCCGCGATCCACGGTTCGTCGCGCGCGACTCGCTGCCCGCGTTGCCGTCGCCGCCCAGCTGGCCCGAGCCGGCGTGGCGTCTCCGCTATCGCGCGCTCACGGCGAGCTGCGACTCGCTCGACGCGGCACTCGCCGACAGCGCGTTGCCGGTTCGCCTACGCGCGGCCGACCTCGCCGCACCTGCATGCGCGTCGGACACGCTGCTCGTTTCTACACTGCGGCGTTGGGCTGACGCGCTTTCCGTTACCGGAACGGATCGCGCTCGCGGACGAGAGACATGGCATGCGGGAGCGCACGCGCTCGTCGCGCTCGCGCGCCTCGACGCCGACGACGCGCGCGCGCGGATCGCCGCGGCGGCGCGCGACCGGCAATGGCCTGTTCGCGTCTACGCCGCGCGGGCGGCGCTCTTTGCGAAGGACACGGCCGTGCTCCGTACGCTGGCGCGCGACCGCGACGACAACGTGAAGGAGGCGGCGGTCAGCGGGCTCTCGAAGCTCGTCGGTCACGCCGACGACGAGCTGTACGTGCAGGTGCTCCGCGCAATGGGCGCGCAGGCCGTTCGCGCGGCGGCGCTCGCGCTCAAGGGTTCGCCGCGCGAGGACATTCGAACGACGCTCAACGCGACGTTCGAGCGATGGGTGGCGCGCAACAACGCGTCGGCCCGCGACGCACGCGTCGCGCTCCTCGAGGCGGCCGGCCGTCCGGCGAGCGACGACCGTCCGCCGTCGTCGCGCGTCGAGCTCCCGCCGCGCGCGGTCGCGCTCGCACTCGGCGCGGACGTGCGCCTGCGCGTGAAGCTCGCCTCATCGAGTGCCGGTGCTGGTGGTTCGTTTACCGTCCGTTTGCGCGGTGACGTCGCGCCGATCACCGCGGCCCGTATTCTCGCGCTCGCTCGGTCGGGCTACTACAACGGGCTGTCCTGGCACCGCGTCGAGCACGACTTCGTAATACAGGGCGGGAGTCCCGACGCGAACGAGTACGTCGGGTACGCGCAGTATTTCCGCGACGAGCTGGGGACGGTGCCGCACGCGCGTGGGACGGTCGGCATGAGCACGCGTGGCCACGACACCGGCGACGCGCAGTGGTTCGTGAACTTGCGCGACAACCTTCGACTTGGCCGGGACTACACGGTGTTCGGCGAGGTCGTGGAAGGGATGGACGTCATCGACGGAGTTCTCGAGGGCGACATCATCGCCTCGATCGACGAGGTCGGGGGGGCGGGGCGATAGCTCGGCATTCGTGAGGAAGCATGACGACGAACGACGGGAAGAAAGCCGAGGAGCGGAGTCCGGCGCATCTGCGAACGTCGCGCGAGCGGTACAACGTTTTCGTCGACGACTATAAGCGCAAGCGGCTCGACGACGAGACCGACAAGCTCGTCGGCGCGAAGTCGCTGACTGCGGGCGACGCAACCGCCGCGGACAAGCCGAAGCAAACCAAAAAAGCGAAGCGGCGCGCCTTCCTGCGCGAATATCTGCGATGGCTCCGGCCGTACCGGTACGCCATCGCGTTCACGTTTTTCCTCGCGCTTCTGCGTGCTGGGCTGGAAATGGTCGAGCCGCTCTTCATGCGGTTCATCGTCGACCACGTGCTTCTCGCGCGCACGCTGAGCACCGCCGAGCGATTCACGAAACTCAACTTCACGGGTCTGACGTTCCTCGCCGTGATCGTGATCTCGAACCTGATGCAGGTGCTCAAGGACTATCGGCAGCGAATTCTCAACGTGCAGGTGATGCTGTCGTTGCGGCGAACGCTGTATCAGCGACTGTTGCACCTGCCGTTGCCGACGCTGTGGGAGATGAAGACCGGCGGCATTCTGTCGCGGATCTCGGGCGACGTCGAGACGACGACGGGACTACTGCAAATGGCGGTGGTGTCGCCCGCGGTGTCGGTGATCCGTTTGGCGATCGCGGTTGGGATTCTGCTGACGATCAATTGGCGGCTCGCGCTCACCGCGCTCGCGCTCATTCCGGCCGTGATGCTGATGAGCTTCGCGTTCGCACGACGAGTGCGGCCGATTTACCGGGCGCTGCGCAAAGACGCCGAACAAATCGACGGCCGGGTGGGCGAGACGTTCTCGGGAATCCGCGTCGTCCGTGCGTTCCGCCGCGAGGCCGCGGAGCTACTCGAGTACATGCGTGGCCGGCATACGGTGCTGCGCAAAGAGCTGTTCGCGCACCGGCGCGAGCTCTTTCTGTGGACGTCGTGGGGCTTGCTGCTCAGCGTCGTGAACGTCGTGATCGTGTGGTACGGCGGCTGGCTGAGCATCGCCGGCCGAGCATCGGTCGGCGACATCATGGCGTTTCAGTGGTATACGTTCCTGCTGTTAGGTCCGGTCTGGAACATCGTCAACTCGTTCTCGGAGCTACAGCGCTCGCTCGCCGCGATGGAGCGCGTCTTCGAGGTGCTGGCGATGCCGAATGACAAACCGGACAAGGCCGACGCGCGCGACGCGCCGGCACTCGTACGCGAGCTACGCTTCGAGGATGTGGAGTTCGAGTACCGCGTGGCGATGCCGGTGGTGCGCGACTTCAATGTGAATGTGCAGGGTGGGACTGTCGTCGCGTTGGTCGGACGGAGCGGGGCGGGGAAGACGACGGTGACCGATCTCGTCGCGCGCTTCCACGATCCGACGAAAGGCCGCATCCTGCTCAACGGTACGGACATTCGCGACTTCAAGCTGCGCACCTATCGCGATCTTCTCGCGATCGTGCAACAGGACGTCTTTCTCTTCGACGGCTCGGTGCGCGACAACATCGCCTACGGCCGCCACGACGCGACCGACGAGGAAGTCGTGGACGCCGCTCGTCGCGCGAACGCCCACGAGTTCATCGAGCGACTGCCCGAGCAATACGACACATTCATCGGCGAGCGGGGCGTGAAGCTGTCGGGCGGACAATGCCAACGCCTCGCCATCGCCCGCGCCATTCTCGCCCGTCCGCAGATCCTCATTCTCGACGAGGCGACGAGCAATCTCGACACCGAGAGCGAGCAGCTGATTCAGGCGTCCATGGCCACGCTCCTCGCCGGCCGCACAACCTTCGTCATCGCCCACCGGCTTTCTACTGTTCGTCGGGCGGACCTCATTCTGTTAATGGAAGACGGTCGGATCATCGAGCGCGGCACGCACGAAGAGCTCATGCGCGCGGGCGGCGTCTATCACGACATGGTTCGCCGCCAAATGGAGTCCGCCGCGTCCGAGTCCGAGGAGGCCGTGCTCCGTTAGCGGTCCTGCGCGCGGCTACTCCGTGCGCGGATTGCTCGCGAAAAAAAGCGGCCGCTCGTCGCGGCCGCTTTCGCAAACGTGAACGACTCTTACGGCTTCGTGCTCGTCAGCCCAAAAACGTGTCCTTCGGTATTGTGCGCGAACCGGAAGCCCCACACGCCGTCCGTGGACTTGAGCTTGCCGGCGCCGACAACATCACCCTTGTTGGCGCTCCACACCTCGGTGCCGTTGATCGTGCAACTCACCTTGTCGCCCTTCACCGACATCGCGATCTCCTGGGAGACCTCGGAGCCGACGCCCGCGGCCTTGTGGACCGCCGCGTTCGGAGCGCCACCACCGTTCATCTTGAACGGCGCCGGGCCGAAGCCGCGCACGATGAAGTTGCCGGTGCCGTAGGCCTCGCAATAGAGAAGGCTTTGCTGATCCGTCCCCATGTCGTTGCCGGCGATGAAGATTCCGTACGGGTGCGGGTGATCGTTCAAGCCCTGGAACTTCGGCTCGTGGAACGTCGCCTTGACCGTGTAGTCGCCCGATCCCTTGTTCGCCGGATTCCAGTAGGAGACGGCGGGTCCCGTCACGACGTGGATGGCTTTCCCCTCCATCTCGAGCTTCGACTGGCTCAGCTGACCGCCCCGCGACGCCTCGCCCGGGTCGATCTTGCCCTGCCATCCGGGAATCGAAATACCACCGCCCGCGACGGCCTTGGATTTGTCTTCTTGTGCGTGGGCCAGACACGGCAGCAGCGCAAGCGCGGCCGCGGTCAGGGTAGCACGGGACGCGAGATGCATTGGTGATCCTCTCATAAAAGAGTGGGTTGTGGGGAGAAGATAGTCAGGGTCGAAGAGCCGCCGTAAGTTCTCGCAATGCTGCTCTTGATGATCGCACTCCTCCAGACCCCGGTCGAGTCGCTGACCGTCACCGGACTGCGCGCGCCGGTGGAGATCATCCGGGATCGGTCCGGCATTCCCCACATCTACGCCGGAAACGAGCACGACCTCTTCTTTGCGCAGGGATATAACGCGGCGCGCGACCGGTTGTTCCAGCTGGAGATCTGGCGACGACAAGCCACGGGCACCATGTCGGCGCTGGTGGGGCGGCGCGAGCTCGCGCGCGACGTCGGCGCGAGGCTCTTCCGGTTCCGCGGCGACATGGAACGTGAGCTAGGTCACTATCACGCGCATGGTCCGGCCATCATCCAGGCGTTCGTCGACGGCGTCAACGCTTACATCTCCGTTACAGAGCGCGACCCAAAACTGCTTCCGCTCGAGTTCCGGGTCTTGCGAACGCGACCGGAGCGATGGACGCCCGAAGTCGTGATCTCGCGCCACCAGGCGCTCGTCGGAAATGTCGAGGACGAATTGAACTACGGGCGGGCCGTCGCCGCCGTCGGAGCGGCCGCCGTGAAGCGCGTTACCTACTTCCATCCGGGCGATCCCGACCTCGCCCTCGACACGGCAATCAATCGGAAGCTGCTCGGCGGCCCGATACTCGATGTCTATAAAGCTTTCCATTCGGCGGTGCGTTTTGCGCCGGGCGACGTGATCGCGTCGGCGCGAAACGACGACGCGTCCTATCAGCGGCTCGTCGCCACGAGCGAGTCGGCGGAGTCGGTCCGCGCGCGAGAGCGCCGAACGATCGGGAGCAACAACTGGGTCGTGAGCGGACGATTGACGGCGAGCGGAGCGCCGATGCTCGCCAACGATCCGCATCGGAATCAGTCCATTCCGTCGCTCCGCTATTGGGTGCACCTCACCGCGCCGGGATGGAACGTGATCGGCGGCGGCGAGCCGGCGATTCCCGGCATCTCCATCGGTCACAACGATCGCGGCGCCTGGGGCCTGACGATCTTCGAGACGGATGGCGAGGACCTGTACGTCTACCGAACGAATCCGGCAAATCCTCGGCAGTACTGGTATCGCGGACGCTGGGAAGCCATGCGCACGATCCGCGACACCATTCCCGTGAAGGGCGAACGTCCGGTCGCCGTCGACCTGCACTTCACGAGGCACGGCCCGGTCGTCTATGAGGATTCTGTAAATCGGGTCGCGTATGCCGTTCGAACGGCGTGGCTCGAGCCCGGCGGCGCGCCGTATCTGGCGAGCCTTCGCATGGATCAGGCGACGACGTGGGACGAATTCCGCGCCGCGTGCTCGTACAGCAACATCCCCGGTGAGAACATGATCTGGGCGGATCGCGCCGGGAACATCGGGTGGCAAGCCGTCGGGATAGCGGCGATTCGAAAGAACTGGAGCGGGCTCGTGCCGGTGCCGGGCGACGGTCGCTACGAGTGGAGCGGCTACCTCCCGATACTCGAGAAGCCGCACGTCGCGAACCCGAGCGCCGGCTTCATCGCGACGGCGAACAACGATCTCATTCCGCCGGGCTATGCCCACATGGACGCGATCGCCTTCGAGTGGTCCGACCCGTTTCGCCACCGGCGCATCACTGAAGTGCTGGGCTCGGGGAAGAAGCTCACTGTCGCCGATATGACGCGGCTCCAAACCGACTATCTGTCGATCCCGGCGCGCGAGCTCGTTCCACTGCTGTCGAAGCTTTCATCGAACCAGCCCGCCACCGAACGCGCGCGGCGCGCTCTCCTCGCGTGGAATTTCGTGCTCGACACGGCGTCGGTACCCGCGGGCATCTACGAAGCATGGTACCGTCGGCTGTACGAGAACGTCTTTCGCATGGAAGTCCCGGCAGCCGCTCAACCGTTCATTCTGTATCTGTCGACGAAGCGACTGATCGACTGGGTTCGCGCGCCGGGTGCGGAGTTCGGCGCGAACCCCACCGCGGCGCGCGATGCGTTGCTGCTCACGAGTCTGACGCAAGCGGTCCGCGACCTCTCGTCGTCCTTTGGCTCGAACATGGCCGCGTGGCGCTGGGGACAGCCCGCCTATCACCACATCGCGATCACGCATCCGCTGTCGGCGGCCGTCGACGCCGCGACGCGCGCGAAGCTCGACGTCGGTCCCGCACCGCGCGGCGGTGACACTTTCACCGTTGGCGAGTCGGACAGTAACGATCGCCAAACGACCGGCGCCTCGTTCCGCATCGCTCTCGA
>DATMHK010000129.1:0-4147 GCA_035554995.1 Gemmatimonadaceae bacterium | reverse complement strand
CGGAGCGTCGAAGAATTTGAAGAAGTTCGCGCTCACGATGCCGATGCGCATGTCGCGCGCGGCGTCGCCGACGCCGACCGCGAGATCCCGCGGCGAATACCCGGCGACCTCCGAGAAGCTCGTCGTCCAGCGCTCGATGTCCTTGTACCGGGCGTACTGCCCGCCGCTCGACGCCCGCTCCTTCCCGCGGAATGTCTGGAACAGGTAAATGCGGTGCGCCGTCGACGGATCCTTCATGAGCTCCGGCGGGCGGAAAAGCAGCCGGTCGACGATGCCGAACATCGCCGCGTTGGCTCCGATGCCCAGGCCGAGGGTCGCCACCACCGCGATCGTGAAGCCCGGCTTCGTGCGCAGGCCGCGAATGGCGTATTGGATGTCCTGCATCAGGTTTTCGAAGACCATGCGCGTTGGACAACGTCCTTGGCAGAACGGTTCGCTCGCGGGCGCCCGATCATGGCGCGCGGCATATATTCCCTCGAAGCGTGCCCCACCTCCCCCTCCCCTCTCCGCGCCGCCGCTTGCTGCCGTTGGCGGCGATCGTCTTCGCGGCCTCGCTCGACATCGTATCGGGCGCGTGCCTGCCGCTCATCACGCGTGATCCCCAAGTTCGTTCAGGCCTGCGCCTTGAAACCTCGGGAGCGCTGCCCGTGCGAAGCCACGCCGACGAGTTTGGTACTGCCCCAATTCCGGAGTTTGGCGTCGCGCACGTTGCCTATGGCTGGGCCAGCGACCCTGAGCGCAAGGCGAGCATCGAGGTCGGCGCGAATTTCTTCTTCATCATTCCCGAGCCCGACCTGTACGTTCACTTGCCGCGCCGGGCGACGCTCGGGCTCGACCTCGGGTTCGGTGCGGAATACGCGACCGCATCCAGCTCACTGGTGCCCTACGCGGTGCTAGGCGATGTCAACGCGCGCGGAGCCGGATGGGTCGCGACCGTCGGCCACATGAGTCGCGCCCGGGTAGGCGGATACCCCTCAGGCTCTGACTACCACAACGTCTGGCTCTCGACGCTGGGCTTCCAGCTTCCCGACGACATGTTCCCGCGCCGCGTGTTCCTGCAGGACATTCACACGGCCCAATCGCGAACGTGCTATCCGCCTGAGCCCTGTTCGGCGCCGCGATCGTGGTCCCTCCTGGCTGGCTTCTCGTTCGATTACCCCGTTCTTCATCGTTGATCATTTCGTTCCGTGAATTTGGAGCTCCAATGACCTACCGACGCACTATCCGCCCGTGCCGCCCCCCCGCAGTCGCGCTGACTCTCTCAGTCTCGCTCGCCATCCTGTCGTCGTTTGTTGCACCCCGCGCGGCACATGCCCAGGCCGGGGCCGACCCGAATATGGCGCGCGCGCTTCGCGTGCTGCGCACTGCGCCTGTCATGGACGGCCATAACGATCTCCCTTGGCGCATTCGCGAGGACACGGTCCACCCGATGGACGTCGAGGCCTACGATCTCCACAAGAAGGCGCCCGGCATGACGGACCTCGCCCGCCTCAAGCAGGGACATGTCGGCGCGCAGTTCTGGTCGATCTACATCCCGGGCGAGCCCGCCGATCCGGCCTACAAATCGAAGGGCGCCGTCGCCAGCACGCCGGGATACGCTCGCGTTCAGCTCGAGCAGATCGACATCGCGCGTCGTGTGATCGCGAAGTATCCCGAGCTCCAGTGGACGCCGACGTCGGCCGACGTGCGCGCCGCGTTCAAGACCGGTAAGATCGCCTCGCTCATGGGGCTCGAGGGCGGTCATGCGATCGAGAATTCTCTGTCGCTCCTCCGACAGTACTACGACATGGGCGCGCGCTACATGACGCTCACCCACAACGTGACCCTCGACTGGGCCGACGCCGCGCTCGACAGTGTGAAGCACCACGGTCTCACGCCATTCGGCCGCGAAGTCGTGAACGAGATGAATCGGCTCGGCATGCTCGTGGACCTGTCGCACGTCTCGCCCGGCACGATGAGCTCAGCGCTGGACGCGACGCAGGCGCCGGTCATTTTCTCGCACTCGGCGTCGCGGGAGCTGGTCAACCATCCGCGCAACGTCCCCGACTCCATTCTGGCCCGTCTGCCGAAGAACGGCGGGGTCGTCATGGTGCCGTTCGTGACGGTGTTCGTGTCGGAGGCGGTCAGGGCCGACGACGACTCACTCGCGGCGCAAACCGCCGCGGCGGCGAAGCGCCATCCGAACGATGCGGCGGCGGTGCGGTCCGAGGTCGCCGCGTGGCGCGCCAAGCATCCGCGGCCCACGGCGTCGATCGGTCAAGTCGCCGACCACATCGAGCATATTCGCAAGATCGCCGGCGTCGACCACGTTGGCATCGGCAGCGATTTCGACGGCATCACCGAGAACGTCGTCGGGCTCGAGGACGTCTCGAAGTTTCCCGCGCTCTTCGCCGAGCTGGCTCGGCGAGGCTGGAGCGACGCGGACCTCGCGAAGCTGGCGAGCGGTAACGTTCTGCGCGTGCTCGCCGACGCCGAGAAGGTATCGGCGAGACTGAAGAAGACGACGAAGCCGTCGAACGCGACGATCGAGAAGCTAGATCGCGGGGAGAAAGTGGTTCCGTAGGTGGGAGCTATCAGCTAATAGCTAACAGCTAAAGCTGTCAGCTTTAGCTGTCGGCTATTAGCTGTCAGCTCATCAGTCTACGATGACGCGGAATCGCATCACGCCGGCGCTGTCGAGCAACACAACCGTACGCTTTTCGCCGGCCGGTACCGAGACAACCCCTGTTGTCGCGACTTTCAGCGTGGTGCCCGGGCGCGTGACGAACACTTCCCACGCTCCCGGGTCGCTTTGCAAGTACGGCGACGTCGCCTGGTAGTCGAACGGCGTCATGATGTGCACGGGCGTCTGAAAATCGGGCTGCGTGCGCCAGATCTCGATCGACCCCGCGTTGGCGGCGAGGTGCGCGACGCGAAGCTTGGTCTTGCCGGACGGGACGATCGCGCCGGTGTCCGCCAGCACGCTCGCCGAAAGACTCGACGCCGCCGGGGTCACGACCGCCACGCGCGTCGCACCGGTCGCCGCGTCGATCTGCACCTGGGCACTCGGCCCGTTGGGCGAAGCGAGCCGGATCTGGTGGCTCCCCGACGACACGTTGATCCGGTCCGACACCGTGGCGACCTGCAGGCCGTGCGTCACCGTCTGGCCGTCGACGATGACGTCGACCAAACCCTGGCTCGCGTTGACCACCCGAATCGCCGCCTGGCCGTTTCCTGGATCCGTCGCGCCGGAGTCCGACATGCTCGGCCCGCACGCCGCCGCGGCGACGGCTGCTCCCAAAAACAAAATCGCGTGTCGCATAATCGACGAACGATACACGTTGGACCACGCACAACAAACACTTAGTGATGGACCGGACCGAATGGGGTCTGACCCCGAGACCCCGAACGGGGTCTGACCCCCAGACGAATTAGGGTCAGACCCTATTTCGCAAGTTCTAAATAGGGTCTGACCCTAATTCGAAAGTGTGCCGGATCGCCGGAATTTGTACCGCCCTCATACGGCTGAGCCGGTCTCGGGCTCGACGTTCGGGGCCACCTCGATGGCCGGTGCGGCAACGCCCGGGTGTTCCGGCACCGTGGAAGCCGCGGCTGACTGGCTGAGAATGAGCGCCGTCGACACCTGCGAGGTCACGTTGATCAGCGTCTTGAAGATGTCGGGAATCGCGTCGAGTGCGATGAGGATTCCGATGCCCTGGACCGGCAAGCCGAGCGCCGCGTAGTACGGTGCGGCGATCAGAAGGCCGCCGCTCGGGATCCCCGGCACGCTGAAGCTGAAGGCGATCGACACCGCCGCGAGTCCGATGAGCTGACCGAATCCGAGCGGCACGCCATACAGCCTGCCGAGGAAAAGCGCGCACACCACCCACGAGAGGCCGGTGTTCGCCCGCAGGAGTGACACGCCGAGTGGCAGCGCAAAGCTGGCCACGGGCGCCGGGATTCCCAGTTCGCGCTGAGCGCCGTCGAGCATTGCCGGCAGTGCGGCGAGCGAAGATCTCGTGCTCACGACGACGATCTGTGCCGGCAGCATTGCCCGCGCGAAGCGAGCGACGCTCGTACGCGTCACGAGGGGAATGACGACGTACAACAACCCGAGCACGATCAGCAGCAATCCCGAATGCGAGACCAGATAGAACAGGATCACGCT
>DATMHK010000128.1:0-4227 GCA_035554995.1 Gemmatimonadaceae bacterium | reverse complement strand
CAATAATTTAGGTGAGACTAATTCCTGGTTCCTGTGCGGCTAATACCGCTTCATGGCAAGTCCTAAGATCTTCCGGAATTCGACTCCCGAGACACACCAGGCCTCCGCCGAGCCCGGATGGCGGCACACGCGTGTCGCGCCGAGTCTCCAGGAGGTCTACCGCACGGTTCCCGTGGCGAGCGCCAGCTTCTACCGGAAGCTCCTCGCCTTCGCCGGACCCGGGTACCTGGTCGCCGTTGGTTGCATGGACCCCGGCAACTGGGCGACCGACCTCGCCGGTGGATCGCGCTTCGGCTACACGCTGCTCAGCGTCGTCCTGCTGTCGAACATCATGGCGGTGCTGCTTCAGGGTCTCGCCTCGAAGCTCGGCATCGTTACGGGTCGCGACCTGGCGCAGGCCTGTCGCGACCACTTCTCGAAGCCCGTCTCCGTCGTCCTTTGGGTGTTGTGCGAGATCGCGATCGCCGCGTGCGATCTCGCCGAGGTCATCGGCTCCGCGATCGCGCTCAATCTGCTCTTCAACATCCCGATCGCGGTGGGCGTGCTCATCACCGGCTTCGACGTGCTGCTCCTGCTCGCGTTGCAGAACCGCGGCGTACGCGTGCTCGAGGCCCTCGTCATCACGCTGATCGCCACCGTCGGGCTCTGTTTCCTGTTCGAGATCATCCTCGCGCGGCCGGATGTTCCCGCTCTGCTGCGCGGCTTCGTTCCGACTCAGCGCCTCGTCGTCGATGGCGAGATGCTCTACATCGCGATCGGCATTCTTGGCGCCACCGTGATGCCGCACAACCTCTATCTGCACTCTTCACTGGTGCAAACGCGGCGCTACGAGGAGACCGCGGACGGCAGGCGCGAGGCCGTGCGCTTCGCGTTCATCGATTCGACGATCGCGCTCAGCTTCGCCTTCTTCATCAACGCGGCGATCTTGATCATCGCGGCTGCGACCTTCCACACGAGGGGTCATGCCGAAGTCGCCGAGATTCAGGACGCGCACAAACTCCTTTCGCCGTTGCTCGGCGCCGGCGCGAGCACCGCGTTCGCGCTCGCGCTTCTCGCCTCCGGCCAGAACTCGACGCTCACCGGGACGCTCGCCGGCCAGATCGTGATGGAAGGCTTCCTGAACATCAGACTGCGTCCCTGGATGCGGCGCTTGATCACGCGCATCATCGCCATTGTGCCGGCGGCCATCGTCGCCATGTTTTATGGCGAAAGCGGGACCGCCAAGCTTCTCATTCTGAGCCAGGTGATTCTGAGTCTGCAGCTCTCTTTCGCGGTTATCCCGCTCGTCGCGTTCACATCGAGTCGTGCCAAGATGGGCCGCTTCGTGAATCCGCGCTGGCTGCAGGTCATCGCGTGGACGACCGCGATCGTCATTGCCGCGCTCAACGCGTGGTTGCTGGTGCGAACGTTCCAGGGATGGCTCTCCTGATGTACAAGCGCATCCTCGTTCCGCTGGAGCACTCGGAATACGACGCGGCGATCATCCAGCACGTCCGCGGGCTGGCGACGTTCACCGGAGCATCGGTTGTCCTGATCCACGTCGCGGACGGCTTTGCCGCGCGAAACGTCCATCAGCTCAACCTTCGCGAATCGGAGGAGATGCGGGTCGACCGCGCGTACCTCGACGAGACGTGCGCGTCGCTTAGCTCGGCCGGCATCAAGACAGAGTCGTTGCTGGCCGGCGGTGACCCGGGCAAGGAAATCGCCGAGGCCGCGGCCCGCGAAGGCTGCGACTTGATCGCCATGTCGACGCACGGCCACCGCTTCATCAAGGACATGATCTACGGCAGCGTCGCCAACGAGGTGCGGCATCTGTCGCGCGTGCCGGTGCTCCTCGTGCGCGGCGGGCGGCGTCCAACGCCGCGGGAAAATCCCGAGGCGGTATGACGTCTCCGAAGTCGCAGCCTCGCTCGCCCGCGCTCACGGCGCCGGTCGAGGACTATCTCAAGGTCATCTTCGAGCTGGAGGCTGCTGCCGGCGCGGCGAGCACCAACGACATTGCCGCCGAGCTTGGCATCGCTCCCGCCTCGGTGAGCGGCATGGTGCGTCGGCTCGCCGAGCAGGGGTTGATCGCTCATCAGCGGTATCGCGGCGTTCGCCTGACCAATGCCGGCAGGCGCGCAGCGTTGCGCACAATTCGCCGGCACCGCGTGATCGAGGCCTACCTCACGACCGCGCTGCGTTATCCGTGGGATCGGGTCCACGAGGAAGCCGAACGGCTCGAGCACGCCGCGTCCGACGAACTGATCGATCGAATGGCTGAGGCGATCGGCGAGCCCGCGACCGACCCCCACGGCGCGCCAATTCCCGCGCGCGACGGATCGTTCAGCGAACGCGAGCTCTCCGTGCTGGACGACGTGGAGGTCGGCGCGCGCGTGAGCATTCAGCGCGTCGGCGACCGCGACGCCGACCAGCTTCGCTATCTCGCCGAGATCGGGATCATTCCGGGTCGCCGCGTTGAGGTGCTGGCCCGCGCGCCATTTGGCGGACCGATCTCGCTCCGTGTCGGCAAGTCTGTACGCTCGATCGGCCCGGCACTCGCCAAGCAGATCCTCGTCGCCGCCGTGTAAGCCGGAGGCGAGCCGCGGAACACTCCTTGCGCCCGCGTTAGCCGACGCACAGCGGCCCGGAGGAGAACGGATGGCAGTTCAGCGAATGCCGGTCGACCCGGAAGCAGGAATTCCGGACCTCATCTCCCGGCTCGGCGACGATTCGAAGCGTCTGGTGATGGACGAAGTTCAGCTCGCGAAGCTCGAGGTGCGCGAGAGTATTTCGCGCGCCGGCCGCGGGGCGCTCCGCTTAGGCATCGCGTTCGGGGTCGGAGTCGTCGCGCTGGTGGCGCTTACGCTGTTGCTCGCCACGCTGATCGGGCGGATTGCGGCGGGCCATATGTGGATCGGCGCCGTTATCACCGGCCTTCTGGAGCTCGCGACCGCGCTCTGGCTGATCAAGCGCGGTCTCTCGGCGTTCAAAGAGCCCTCGTACTCCCTCGAGCAGACGCGAAAGGTCGTACTACATCGGTAGAGGGCTACCGTCCCCTACGCGCGACGGTCGTCCAGCTCATTGGTCGTGCGCGCGCTCTGTTCGGCGACAGCGCGCCGCGCTGATTCGTCGAGCTTCGAGCGGCCGCGGCGAAACCCTTCGGCGGCGTAGTCGCGAACGCTGATCCACGTTCCATTCTTCTCGCTGTACTCCGCCCAGCCGCGCTCCAGCTCCGGCTCGACCTCGGTGAATTCGCGCTCGAGGAAATTCGGATTGTGGCTGGCGATCTGGCCGAGGTAGTACGCGGGCCGAACGTCGTCGTAGGCGCGATCAGCGGCGCGGTTCGGAACGTTGTCGTAATGCTCGCGGAAGTAGGCTTCATCTTCGTGCGAGAGCGAGCTTGCCGCCTCGACGACGGCGCGCCCGGCCCACCATCCGCCGATTGCTCCGGCGATCCCTCCGATCACCGCGCCCACAGGCCCCGCGGCCGAACCGATACCGGCGCCGAGCAGCACACCGGAGATTCCGCCGGCGGTCTCGCCGATTTGGTCGGCGACGCTGGGATTTCGGTGATGGCTTCCGAGCGCCACGTCCTTGGCGCGTTCGAGCTTACCATCAATCGAATCGTCGGAATACTTCGGCCGTCGATGGTCGTGCATGCGTGCTCCGGGTGGGTTGCCACTGAGGGCGGCAAGAAAGAGACCGCCTACTGCCGCTCGAACTCTTGACGTCTCCCAACCTTCCGTGCCGATTCCACTTATGCCGGCGCGAATTCGGATAGGCACGCAGGGGTGGAACTACGATGCCTGGGTCGGGCCCTTCTATCCGGAGGGCACGCGTCAGGCCGATTACCTGACAATCTACGCGCGGGGGTTCGACACCGTCGAAGTCGATTCCACGTTCTACGCCATCCCCGTCGCCAAGACCGTCCGCGGGTGGGCCCAACGGACGCCGGACGACTTCCTGTTCGCCCTCAAGCTGCCCCAGGAGATCACCCACGAGCGCCGGCTCCGCAACGTGGACGACCTCACAACCGAGTTTTTCGACCGGATCCGCGAGCTCGGACCAAAGCTGGGCCCGGTTCTGATCCAGCTCGGGCCGGATTTTGGCCCAACGGAGCTGCCCGCCGTCGCGCAATTCCTGCCCAAGCTCCCGCGCGACATTCGCTTCGCCATCGAGTTTCGGCAGCGCAGCTGGATCCACGACGGCGTTCTGGCGTTACTCGCCGAGCACAATGTGGCGCTG
>DATMHK010000127.1:0-7558 GCA_035554995.1 Gemmatimonadaceae bacterium | reverse complement strand
CTCGCCTTTCGAGAACGCCGCCATGAGGTCGTTCACGATCGACGAGGCGTCGTCCGCGCTTGGACGATCACCGATGTCGGTCCGGCTGCTGACGACGTTGCGGCCGACGTAGCGGAAGTAGCCGAGGCCTTTGCGGCCGACTGCGTGGACGTCGACGGCAACGCCCTGCCCCTCGAGGCGCGCGATGGTCGCGCGTGCTTCCTTGATGAGGTTCGCGTTGAACGCGCCGGCCAGGCCGCGGTTGGCAGTCAACACGATCACCGCCGCCCGCTTGACCTGCGACGGCTGCCGAAGGAGGGGAAACTCCTCCGCGAGCTCCGGTGAGTAGAGGCTCGCGATGACGTCGCGAAGCGCCTGCGCGTACGGACGCGCGGCGGCCACGCGGTCCTGCGCCCGCTTCATCTTCGACGTCGCCACCATCTCCATCGTCCGCGTGATCTTGCGCGTGTTCTCGACGGATTTGATGCGTGTTTTGAGCTCTCTGCCCTTTGCCATAGTTGTCATCCTCCGCCGCGCGGAGCGCGGCGGAGGATCTAGTGTCCTCTGTTAGTGATCGGCTTCAACGATTTCACGCTAGATCTCCGCTCGCTTCGCTCGCGAAGATGACTACTTGACCGTCTTCTTGTACGCCTCGACGCCGCGCTTGAGATCGGCCTCGATCTCCTTCGTCAGTGTCTTGCCTGTGCGCAGCCCCTCGCCAACCTGCGGATAGCTCTTCGCCATGAACTCGTGGAAACCCTTCTCCCACCCACGTACCTGCGCCACCGGCACATCGTCGATCAGGCCGTTGGTTACAGCGTAGATGATCATGACCTGCTGCTCGACGGGCATCGGCTGGTACTGGGGCTGCTTGAGCACTTCCACCGTGCGGGCGCCGCGGTCGAGCTGACGACGCGTCGCCGCATCGAGGTCCGACGCGAACGCGGAGAACGCTTCGAGCTCGCGGTACTGCGCGAGGTCGAGACGGAGACGGCCGGCGACGCTGCGCATGGCCTTCACCTGCGCCGATCCACCGACGCGCGAGACCGAGATGCCGGCGTTGATCGCGGGACGGACGCCCGCGAAGAAGAGATCGGATTCGAGGAAGATCTGGCCATCGGTGATCGAGATGACGTTCGTCGGGATATACGCCGACACGTCACCAGCCTGCGTCTCGATGACGGGAAGCGCGGTGAGCGAGCCGCCCGGCTTCAAGATGTTCTTGCCGTCGACGACGCTCGGATCGCTGCTGATCTTCGCGGCGCGCTCGAGCAGGCGCGAGTGGAGATAGAACACGTCGCCCGGGAACGCTTCGCGGCCGGGCGGACGACGAAGCACGAGCGACAGCTGGCGATACGCCGCGGCCTGCTTGGAAAGATCGTCGTAGACGCAGAGCGTCGCGCGTCCCTCGTTGTACATGAAGTACTCGGCCATCGCGCAGCCCGAGTAGGGTGCGATGTACTGCATCGGCGCCGGATCGGACGCGGACGCGACAACCACGATGGTATACTCCATCGCGCCGGCTGATTTCAACCGCTCGACGACCGACGCCACCGTCGACGCCTTCTGGCCGATGGCGACGTAGACGCAGACGACGTCCTGTCCCTTCTGATTGATGATCGTGTCGATCGCGACGGCAGTCTTGCCGATGCCGCGGTCGCCGATGATGAGCTCGCGCTGTCCGCGACCGATCGGGATCATCGAGTCGATGGCCTTGATTCCCGTCTGCAGCGGCTCTTTCACCGGTTGGCGTACGATGATGCCGGGCGCCTGCGACTCGACCTTACGCGTCGTGGCGGCGGGAATATCGCCGGCTCCATCGAGCGGGTTGCCGAGGGCATCGACCACGCGGCCGACGAGCGCCGGTCCAACCGGTACCTCGAGCACGCGCGACGTGCGGCGGACTTCGTCGCCTTCCTTCAGCTGGAGATAGTCGCCGAGAACGACCGCGCCGATGTTGTCCTCTTCGAGATTGAGGGCGAGCGCGATGACCTTGTTGGCCGTCTCGGAGGATGTGATCTCGAGCATCTCGCCGGCCATGGCTTTCTGGAGGCCGTAGATGCGGGCGATTCCGTCTTTGACTTCGAGGACGGTACCGACTTCTTCGACGTCGAGCTCGTGGAGGTCGGCAGCCTCGATTTCGCGGAGGAGGATGTCCTTGATTTCGCCGGGGCGGAGTGTGGTCTCGGTGGCCATACGGAGTGGGAGAAAGCGGACAGCGTGAGGAGCTTCGGCGCTTGTGAAAAATATCACAAGGGCTGAGTTCGGGCAAGATTAGATAGTAGCCGGGCTGGCCCGAGCACGCAGTCCAGGGCCCCGGATCGGGTCAAAAAGGTTGCACCCATCCTCCGGCCGTAAACCATCTTGCGCGCCATGGCTGGTTCGATCCGCGACCTCAAAGTATGGCAGGAGGCAGTCGGCCTCGCGGCGGAGACTGTCCGCTCAGCCCGCCAAGGCGCGCGCCGCGAGACAAAGGTCGTCACCGACCAGATCATGCTGTGCGCCTTGGCCGCCGCGAGCGCCATCGCGGACGGATATGGGCGTTACACGGCACCGGAACAACGCCAGCTCTACCGCACCGCCAAGCGCGAGCTGCTCAAGCTCGAGACGCAACTCGCCATCGCGCGGCAGGCCGACCTTCTGTCCGCGGCAATTCACTCCGACCTGTCGAACCGGATTCAGGGGGTCAACCGGCTGCTCGGTGGCTATTTGGTCTACCTCGAGCGGCAACTCACTCCTGAGGGAAATGGGCGATGAACGCTGTGTCCGTGTGCCGTGAGTGCAGTTCCTGGTTTGGTCTGAGCTCCCCGAGATTTGGAGTCGCGGACTAACGCTGACACGCGCGGGCTAACGCGGAACCGAGATGCCACGGAGCACCCAACGCGCATTAATGCGCGGCGAAAGCTCGATTTTTTTGGAAATGCATAGGGAAGTTCCGGTGATCGGAACCGCCGGAGGTCGTCAAGAAAAAAATCAATACTGTCCCTGAACACGACTCCGGAGCGGCGATAGAAGCCAACCGAGCCCGCGTTAGCCCGCGCGTGTCAGCGTTAGTCCGCGTCCAAAAGCTCTAGGAGTTCAGATAGCTCTAGGAGCCGTACGCCGCCAAGACGAGCCACCGGCAATCACGCCCGGCTTCGACCATGCCCGCGAATGAACCGCTCGATCAGATCGACGGTCCTCAGCCGCGTCAACGATGCGGGCCGAGTGCCGACGACGCGTGACGCAGTGCTCGCGAGGTGTGACGAGGAGGCGAAGCCGAGTATGTTGGCGACGTCGCGGAGGTCGTAGCCGGGATTCTTTGCCAATTCCGCGGCTGAGAGCAAGCGAACCAGGTCGATGATTCGCTTGAGATTCGGCGCGCCACCGGCCGAGAACGATCGGCTGAGATGCTCGCGTGTCACGCCAAGGAATTGGGCGAGCGTGGACGTGCGAACCGGCCGCCCGCCGTGCGCGACGATGAACCGCCACGCGGCGCCCTGGATCGGCGCATCGAGCGCCAGCGCGCGCGGCGGATCGGCGAGCGCTCGAGCAAAGCGATTGGAGAAGGTCAGCTCGAGCACGATCTCGCGAGTTGCTTGATCATCGACGCCGTCAACGAGGACGTCGGCGAACTCGCAGTTCGCGCATTGGGCGAGCGCGGGTCCCTCCGCCGCGCGCAGCGCGGTCAGACCAAAGAAGGGGACGCTCGGGAACTCGCGCGCCAGCGCGGCGACGCGCCAGGTGTCTTCGTGCGCCGAGCCGACGTCGACGACCGCGGCGTCGACGAGCGTCGAGCGGAAGGTCGCCTCGAAGTCGGCGGGCGAGCGGGCGACGAGTACGCGCGCCCGCCGGCGAGGAAAGGCCGCGCGAATGATTCCGCGCGTGCGCTCGCGCGGCGCGTAACAGACGATCGCGGGCGGGGGAGCCGCGCCGATCGATGACGAGAGGGGGGGGGGCGAGATAGCCGTTTGCTGCGTTGCCACGATTACGCCGGCGCGGAGGGGATGACGAGCATTTCCTGCGCTCGTCGCAGAACTTCGCGCGCGTTGGAGTACGAGATGAGCGCTTGGGCTTCGTCGAAGGCCGACCACCGGCACGCCGTGATGCCTTCGGCGTGTTGCGGAGACGTAGATGTCGACGACGTCTCCATGAGAAAGAAGTGGCAGACCTTGTGAATCAATTGACCACGGAAGCGGAAAAACCAGTCGATCGTGTCGATCGAGCCGCGGACCGCGAGGTCGTCGAGGCCGGTCTCCTCGGCGACTTCGCGGAGCGCCGCGTCTTCCGGACGTTCGCCCGTCTCGAGATGACCCTTGGGGAATCCCCAGTTGCGATAGCTGTCGCGAATGATGAGATAGAGCGGCCGGCCGTCCACGACGCGAAAGACCACGCCGCCGGCGGAGGTCTCGTCGCGCGGAAGAGACGCGGGCCGGCTGGTCATGCGATCCGCTCCGCCATATCCGGCTCGAGATCCGCCCTTCCTTCTATGAATTGGCGAACGATCGGGTCGTTGGTGTGCTGGATCTCGTCGACAGTGCCGACCTGGCGAACGCGCCCTTCGTAGAGCATCGCGATACGCGTCCCTACGGTGTAGGCGCTGCGCATGTCGTGCGTGATGACGATGGCCGTGACACCGAGCTTCTCGCGCATGCGGATCATGAGCTGGTCGATCACCGCGCTGGTGACGGGATCGAGTCCCGTCGTGGGCTCGTCGTAGAGGATGTACTTGGGACGCAGGGCGATCGCGCGGGCGATGCCGACGCGCTTTCGCATGCCTCCCGACAACTCGGCCGGATACCGGTCGGCGACAGCGGGAAGGTCGACGAGATCGAGTGCCTCGTGAACGCGCTGCTGAATCTCGTCTTCGGACAGCTCCTGCTGCTTCCGGAGTCCCATCGCGACATTGTCGCCGATGGTGAACGAATCGAAGAGCGCGGCGAACTGAAAAACGTACCCGATGCGCGCGCGGAGCTGGTAGAGCTCGCGCCGCCGCAGTTGGGGCACCTCGAATCCGTCGACAATGACTTGGCCGGCGTCGGGCTCGAGCAATCCGACGATATGCTTGATCGCGACCGATTTCCCCGTGCCCGAGTAGCCGATGATGACCATCGTCTCGCCCTCGGCGACGTCAAGCGTGAAGCCTTGAAGGACGTGCTTAGGCCCGAACGATTTGTAAACGTCGATGAGACGGATCATGAGCTGGTTCGGACGGGCGACTCAGGTGGGCGTGGATCGAGGCGCCTACGAACAGAAATGTGACCTCGTACTCGTTCACGGCAAGGGGGTTTGCGGTGCGAGTGCGACAGGACGTCCCGATGCGCCGCGGCCCGAACTACTCACCGCAGAGACGCGAAGGCGCCGAGGAACGCAGAGGAGCGCGCCAGGCGCCCACGCCTGCACGCGCACAACTCTGACGAACTCTTTCCCGGGAACTGACGCTCGGGATAGTTCTCGGAGCGTCCCGAGCGTCAGTTCCAAAGAGAATCCCGGCTCCGGGCGAGACGAGTCGTGCCCACAAAGCCTCTCTGCGCTACTCTGCGACTCCGCGTCTCTGCGGTGAGTAGTTCAGCCTGGGCACAACAAAAAAGCCGGGAGCTCTCGCCCCCGGCCTTTTCCTTACAAGATCGACTGTTACGCCGCGAAGCTGCCGAGTGCGCGACCGACGTCGCCTTCGCGGAGGCGCTTGAGCGCGCGATCGCGGAGCTGACGGACGCGCTCGCGGGTGACGCCGAGCATCGAGCCGATTTCCTCGAGCGTGTGCTCACGTCCGCCCTCGAGACCGAAGTAGAGACGCAGCACTTTCGCGTCGCGCGGCGGGAGCGTGCCGAGCGCCTGCTCGATCTCGTCGGTGAGGAAGCGGTTCATCGCCTCTTCCTCGGTGTCCGGCATCTCGTCGGCGACGAAGCGCTCGATGAGCGAACGATCGCCTTCCGGATCCATCGGCGCGTCGAGGCGCACGTCGCTCGTGTTGAGCGCGGCGAGCGACTGGACGACGTCGACCGAGAGACCAGTGAGCTGCGAAAGCTCTTCGGGGCTCGGCTCGCGGTTGAGCTTCTGTCGGAGGATCTCGGAGGCCTTGATGATGCGCGACAGGTCGGCCGTGCGATTGAGCGGAACGCGCACGGTGCGGCCCTGACGAGCGAGCGCCGAAAGAATGGCCTGACGAATCCACCACACGGCGTACGAGATGAACTTCACACCCTGGTCGGGGTCGAACTTCCGAGCGGCGGTGAGCAAGCCAACGTTACCCTCGCCGATGAGATCGATGAGGGGGAGTCCACGATTTTGGTACTTTTTGGCGACGGAAATGACGAAGCGGAGATTTCGCTTCACCAGTTCCTGGAGCGCGTCCTGATCACCAGCGCGAATCTTACGGGCGAGGTCGATCTCCTCCGTTCCTTTGAGGAGCGGATAGGTCGACACCTCGTATAGGTATTGGTCGAGAATGTCGCGTTCAGGTTCGTTCGGAGCGATCCCAGCGGGGGCCGCACGGCGGCGACGACGCTTGAGTTCGGTCATTGTGCGTTTGTGTCCTCTCGCGCGTTCGAGCGCGTTGGAGTCGGGATCTGATGGACGGTGGCCACCACGAGTACCGCATTGCTACGGTCATCAGGGCTACACCTGCGCGGCTTTCTTCGTTTACAGCGAGTACGGTACGAGCGAATACAACGCTGTGAAACGCCGCATCGCCTGTCGTTGATTTGAATCACGAAGGCGCTGCAAAATACCGGCCTTCCAGATTTTCGCCAGTCCCATTTCGTTGACACTCCCTATACCCTCGGCTATACTTCGTGGTTCCTGTTCGGCGGCTTGGGCGAGCTCAACTCGTTCGAATCGTTCAAGATTGCAACGAACTTGCGGTCGAGTGGGACGAGGGGGCGTAGCTCAGTTGGGAGAGCGCTTGAATGGCATTCAAGAGGTCAGGGGTTCGATTCCCCTCGCCTCCATTGACGTGGCACATCGGGCGCGGCAGACCGGTCCGCTGGACGCCTCGTCGAGAGAATGCCCGGAAGTGTGCCGCGACTGACGTCACGGGAGTGGTTGGGTTCAGTGGCGAGTCGGCTTCCGGGTGTGGTATGCGGGAATAGCTCAGTTGGTAGAGCACAACCTTGCCAAGGTTGGGGTCGCGGGTTCGAGTCCCGTTTCCCGCTCTGACTGTGGGATTTGATTTGGGCAAGGGCGAGAGGACTTTGGTCCACCTCGTCACTTGCCCTGTCCTTTCCCTGTTGTTGAAAAATCGGAGAATCGGGCGGTTAGCTCAGTTGGTTAGAGCGCCACGTTGACATCGTGGAGGTCACAAGTTCGAGTCTTGTACCGCCCATAGGCCCAGATCCTAGGGGCTAGGTCCTAGATCCTAGAAGTGGAACTCCACCGTCTATCCAGGATCTAGGACCTAAGATCTAGGATCTGATAGATTGACCTGCGTCTGCAAGGGAAATAGGGTTGTAGTTCGATTGTTGTTCGACCGTTGTTCGCGGATCCGCAGGCGCCCATAGCTCAATTGGATAGAGCATCTGACTACGGATCAGAAGGTTGGAGGTTCGAGTCCTTCTGGGCGCGTACAAAAACGGTGGATTGGCGGGGCGTAGCTTAGCCC
>DATMHK010000126.1:0-4068 GCA_035554995.1 Gemmatimonadaceae bacterium | reverse complement strand
ATTCCTTCGAACTCGTCGATCCTCGCCGCCTTTGAGCTAGAGAGCCGGCTTTGGGCTCGCCCATCATCGGCCTGTCGCGCCCGCGCCCGGGACGGGGTTGCGCGTAAGACATCATCCACCGACGCCGCGACGGTGGCGTTGTCGAGGACACGCGCGCCAACCCGCATGCAGTGAAAAGATCGATACACGGTGCGGCGAGAACGATGACCGGGATCGCCAGGTGTCGAGAACGCATGCTTAGGTTCTACGGTGGACGGGGAGGCGGTAGCGCACGTAGCAGAGGCAACGAAGCACTTTCACCGGATCGGATCTTTCTCGGCGAAACGTCATTGCATGTGACTCGCATCGACGCCCGCGCGATTCTCACTGGAGCTGGCCATGGACGCAACGCGACCGGACGGCGATTCAATCCTCGCTCCTCACATCGACGTCGCATCGACGACACCTGCAGATCCGGCCTCCGCGCGCCCCGATCCTACGAGAAGTGACGCGACGATTGACGGCCGGCGAGCGCGGTCGATCAATCTTACGGTGCTTACGGTCCTCGCCGTGCTGTACACGCTTTACTTCGCGCGCGAGTTCCTGGTGCCGATCGTCTTCGCGATCCTGCTCAACTTCTTGCTGAGCCCCGTGGTGCGGTGGTTGACGCGCCTCCGAATTCCCTCGCCCCTCGGCGCGGCGATCATCATCCTCGCGATACTGGGCGTCCTCGGTTCCGGCGCGTTCGGGCTGTCGGGATCCGTTCGCGAGTGGGTTGCGAGCGCTCCGGAAACGATGAAGACGGCCGACACCAAGCTGGAGAAAATCATCAAGCCATTTCGGAACGCGTCGAAGACTGCCGAGCAGGTTGCGGCCGCGGCGTCCGCCGCCGCGGGGGCTGGGGCGGGGCCGGGGGCGAATGCCAAGAAACCGGCGGAGGTCATCGTTCAGGGACCGAGCATCGCGTCGCGCGTGTTTGGCACGACGCAGCGATCCGTGGCGAGCGTGCTCGAGGTGTTGATCCTCCTCTACTTCCTGCTCGCGGCCGGCGATCTGTTTCTTCAGAAACTGATCAAGGTGCTGCCGAACTTGGGCGACAAGCGCAAAGCCGTGCAGATTGCGCGAGCGACAGAGGCGTCGATCTCGACCTATCTGTTGACGACGGCGGCGGTGAACATCACCGAGGGCGCAGTCGTCGCCGGCGTGATGTACCTCTGGGGAATGCCAAACCCCGCGTTGTGGGGCGCGCTCGTCGTGCTCCTCGAATTCATTCCATACCTCGGCGCGCTGGCGATGGTGGTGATTCTCGGCGTATCCGCGCTGACGACGTTCGACAGCATTGGCCACGCGTTGCTCGTACCGGCGAGCTTCCTATTGGTCAATCTCATTCAGGGCAACCTCGTGAGCCCGCTGCTCCTCGGTCATCGACTGTCGCTGAATCCCGTCGCGCTGTTTATCGGGTTGGCGTTCTGGTTTTGGATTTGGGGTGTCGCCGGGGCATTCATCGCCGTGCCGCTGTTGGCGACGTTCAAGATTCTGTGCGATCACATCGAGTCGCTCGCGTCGGTGGGCGAGTTTCTCGGCCAGCGCGACGAGCGCGAGCGACGCGTCGTCGTGCGCGGCGTGACGGCGGAGCTCCGGGCAATGGACCCGGAACCGCGCTGACGACTGGCGCTAAAGACAGTGCGAGCTGCGAAGCACGCCTAGGCCGGGATCGGAGGCAGCTCCACAATTTCGAGCCAGTAGCGTCCGAGCACATGCATCGCCTCGACCAAGCCGGAGAACGTCACCGGCTTCGTGATGAACGAGTTCACTCCGAGCCGGTAGCTCTTGACGATGTCCTCGTCGAGCGACGACGTCGTGAGCACGACGACGGGAATGTCATGCAGGGTGGGGTCTTGTTTGATGTGTCGCAGCGCCTCGCGCCCATCCATCGCCGGCATGTTGAGGTCGAGGAGAATCAGCCCCGGGCGCGGCGCGGCGCCGGTCTCGCCGGCGAACGCTCCACGTTGATACAGGTAGTCCAAGAGCTGCTCGCCGTCCTCGACGAAGCGAAGCGCGTTCGAGATGTGGGCATCCTCCAGCGCCTGCTGGGTGAGCATCCGATCGTCCTCATCGTCGTCGCATATGAGAATCGTGATAGGAATCGTGTGCTTGTCGAGCATCATCATGGTCGGGACTCCGCCTGCGCCTGCGTGGCCGGCAGGACGACAGCGAACGTCGTTCCCTGGCCGGTGATGCTCGTCGCGGCGATCGTGCCGCCGTGCCGCTCGACGATCCTTCGGCAAATCGCCAACCCGATCCCCGAGCCGTCGTACGCGGTCCGGGGATGAAGCCGCTCGAACATGCGAAAGATCCTTTCTCCCTGGGCTTCCTTGAAGCCGATGCCGTTGTCCGCGACGGTGATGGACCAGAACCCATCCAGCGTGCCCGCGGCGGCGAGCCGGATTACCGGCGGCTCGTCGTTCCGGCGAAACTTGAGCGCGTTGCCGAGCAGATTTTGAAACAACTGGCGCATTTGAGTCGGATCCGCGTCGACGACCGGCAACAGGCCGACGTCCACCCGGCCGCCCGCCTCGGCGATCGCCGTCTCGAGATCGACGATGACCTCGCGCACGATCGACGTCAGATCGACTCGCACGAATGGCTCGGTACGCGTAGCCACCTGCGAGTACGACAGTAGATCATTGATCAGCGTTCGCATGCGACCGGCCGCGTTGAGGATGCGATCGAGATACGTGCGCGGTTTGCCGTCGAGCACGGGGCCCGCCGTCGTCTCCAGCCGCTCGCCGAACGAAAGGATCTTGCGCAGCGGTTCCTGCAGATCGTGCGACGCCACGAACGCGAACTCGTGAAGCGCGGCGTTCGAGCGCTCGAGCTCGCGATGCTGCGCCGCGAGACGATGCTCCGCGAGGCGCTGCTCGGTGACGTCCTCGATCGCCAACAGAATGACCGCGGGCGCGCCAGGCTCGTGGATCACCAGCCGCGCATTGATTCGCATGATCTTGCGCCCGATGCCGGGGAAAACATGATCGACGTCGACGTCGTAGACTTCGACTTCCGCGGCGAGCCGGTCGCTGAGCGTGCGAAGCGCCGCAATGTCCCACTGGCCGTTGCCGAGCTCGAACAACACCTCACCAATCGTCTCGTCCGGCCCAACCCGAAAGGTTCGAAAGAACGCGCGATTGGTCTGCGTGACGCGAAAGTCCGCGTCGAGCACGAGGAGGGGCTCGCGGATCGTGTCGAAGATGTCGAGCAACAGGCGGTCGGCCGCGGCGGGACGACGGGCGACGAGGCCCGGACTGGCGCGTCCGACCGCTGCGGCGTGTTTCATGTGGTGCAGGCTAAGAAGCGCGATGATCGCCTGCAATCACACGATCGGAGTAGTCGGTCTACTCCTCCGCCGGAGTGCACGCGGGGTGTGCCGCGAGCGCCGGCAGGGTACCTTCAACTAAATGCGACGCTTCGGCTGTTCCCCAACCCTGGTGGCATGATCGGATGATCACGGTGGCCATCGTCGACGACAATCGGCTCGTCCGCGAAGCGCTCGCGGCGATGCTGGGCCGGCTTCCCGACGTGCAGGTCGTCGTCACGGCGAGCGCCAACGGCGAGGTGCTCGACCAGGCCACGCCCGACGTGTTGCTCCTCGACGCAGGGCTGGGCGACGAGGACAGCTTGCACGTCGCTGCGGCCATCGCCAAACGCCGGGCCGGCACGAAGGTCGTCATCATGGATCTCATGCCGACGAATGAGGACATCGTGCAGTTCGTGAATGCGGGCGTTGCCGGGTTTGTCCTCAAGGACGCCACCTTTGACGAGTTTGTCGCCACCATCCGGGCTGTTGCCGCCGGCGACAAAGTGCTGCCGCCGCGCATGACCGAGACGCTCTTCTCGCAAATTGCGCTCGGCGGCGACGCCCGCGGCCGCGAGCGAGTGCTCGAGGACGTTCGCATGACGCGACGCGAGCGCGAGGTGATCGAGCTGATCGGCGAGGGATTGAGTAACAAGGAAATCGCGCAACGGCTCAACATCGCGGCGCATACCGTGAAGAGCCACGTGCGCAACGTCATGGAGAAGCTGGCGCTGCAC
>DATMHK010000125.1:0-8516 GCA_035554995.1 Gemmatimonadaceae bacterium | reverse complement strand
TCGCCGAGTCGCCGAGTCGCCGAGTCGCCGAGTCGCCGAGTCGCCGCCAACTACTCTTGACTTCTAGAGGAGCAAAGTGAATACTCCTCTCGACTTCTAGAGGGAACCCCGGCGTGCCGGTCCGACACCCGCAGGAACCCGACGCCCTACGTGGCAGCATCGACCTCCTCATCCTCAAGGCGCTCGCCCTGCAGCCGATGCATGGGTGGGGCATCGGACTCCGCATCGAGCAGATCTCGCGCGGCCGCCTCGATGTGAACCAGGGCTCGCTCTACCCGGCGCTGCAACGCCTCGAGCACCGCGGCTGGATCGAGAGCGACTGGCAGAACACCGAGAACAATCGCCGCGCGCGCTACTACACACTCACGCGCGACGGACGCAAGGCGCTCGGCGAGGAAGTGAGCAAGTGGAAGCGCTTCGCCGAGACGATGGCGCTCGTCCTCGACTCGTGACGGGAGGCGACCATGAGCATTCTCAAGGGATTGAAAGCCAGAGTGCGCTCCATCCGCGACGCGCGCGGTGCCGAGTCGCGAATGGAAGAGGAGTTCCTGTTCCATGTCGACATGGAGACGGAGCGGCTGGTCGCCGAGGGTCTGTCGCCGGATGAAGCCCGTCGTCGCGCGCTGATCTCGTTCGGCGGAATGGAACGCCAACGCGAAGCGATGCGTGACGGCCGCGGCAGACGGTGGTTCGACGACTTCGTCGCCGACTTCCGCTATGCGATCCGCACGACGCGACGCAGTCCCGGGTTCGCCATTGCCGTCGCGTTGACGCTCGGCGTCGGCATCGGCGTGAACGGCGTGATCTTCGGTTACGTGAACACCATGCTCTTTCGGCCGGTACCCGGTCGGGAGACGTCGCAACTGGTCGCGCTGTTCAACGTCGACACGCGATCCGGCGCGGCGCACGACTTGGGTTACGAGGACTACAAGGATTTTCGCGATCGAAGCGGCGCGTTCGACGATCTGGCCGGCATGACCGGTGTGCCGCTGAACCTCGTTTCCGACGCGGGGAACGGAGCGGCGGACATGGTGTGGGGAGACGTCGTCACCGAGAACTACTTCTCGGTGATCGGCATGCGGCCCGCGCTCGGCCGATTCTTCACCGCCGCCGACGCGCCACAAGGCGCCAACGCGTTCGCCGTCCTCAGCTATCTGTCGTGGCAACGGCGATTTCACGGGGACTCCTCGGTCGTCGGCCGCAGAGTGCGTATCAACGGCGCCGAGTTCACGATCACCGGCGTCGCAGCGCCGGGGTTCCGCGGCATGCGGACGTTCGGCTTCTGGCCGGAGATCTGGGCGCCGGCCGGCATGCATGACGTCTTGATGCCCGGATCGACGAATCTCCTGCGCGGACGCGGCGGCGGCTGGGTGATGGCGTTCGGTCGGATGCACCGCGGGTGGGGGATCGATCGAACGCGTCGCGCCGTGTCGCTTTTCGCCAAACAGCTGGAGACGGCGTATCCGGAGAGCAACGCCTCGCTGAGCACGATGCTGTTTCCGGCCGGAAATGGTTTCGACCATCCGACGTTCGTGAAGTCGAGCGTGCTGACGCTGGCGTCGGCGATGGGATTGTTCGCGTCGATCGTCATCCTGCTCATCATCTGCGCGAACCTGGCGAACCTGCAGCTGGCGCGCGCCGCGGCGCGTGGACGCGAGATCGCCATCCGGCTCGCGCTCGGCTCGTCGCGCACGCGACTCATGCGGATGCTCGTCGTCGAGTCGTTCGTGCTTGCGCTGCCGGGGATCGCGGTGGCCGCGGTGTTCGTTTCGCTCAGTGCGCGCGTCGAGCGGTACATGGTACCGCATCTACAATTTCAGGTCGGGCTCGACGCGCGGCCGGACGCGCGCGTCGTCGCGTACACGGCGGCCGTCGCGCTCGTGGCCGGCGTGCTGTTTGGGCTCGCGCCGACGCTTCGCGCCTCCCGCTTCGACATCGTGGCGATGCTGGCGAGTGTCATCGGCGATCGGCGGCGAACGAGCAAGCTTCGCATGCGCGTTCGTGACGCGCTCGTCGTCAGCCAGATCGCGATGTCGGTGATCCTATTGGTCGCCGGGACGCTTTTTGTGCGCAGCTTGTGGATCGCGCGTCAGGCGGATGTCGGATTCGACGTGACGAATCGCCTCATGCTCTCGGTCAACGTCGGTCTGCAAGGTTACGACGAAGCGCGAGGCCGCCGATTCTACGACGACGCCATCACACGCGTGCGGACCATTCCCGGCGTCGTGTCGGCGTCGTGGGCGTTCCCGGTGCCGTTCGATACATACGGACGAGGGATGGCGTTCTACGTGGACGGCCTGCGCACGAACAAGGAGACTCCGACCGTCGGGGTGGATGTCAGTGTCGTCGGCGAGGACTTCATTCCCACGCTCGGCTTGCGGCTGAGATCAGGGCGCGACTTCGCGCGAACCGATTCGGTCGGAGCGCCGGAAGTCATGGTGGTGAGCCAATCGCTCGCGGCGCGCTTCTGGCCGGGAATGAACCCAATTGGCAAGCATGTGCGTCGCGGCGGTCCCTCCGGGCCGGAGGTCACCGTGGTTGGCGTCGTCGCCGACGCGAAGTTCGCAACGCTGGGCGAAGTGACCGAGCGACGGGCATACATGCCGCTTCGTCAACGGTATCGCGATTGGGAGACGCTCATCGTCCACACACGCGGCGAGCCGATGGCGACGTTTCGCGACGTCAAACGCGTCGTCGCCAGCCTCGATCCGACGCTTCCCGCCTTCGGGGCGACGACGATGACCGAGGCGGTGACGAGCGGCCTCTCGACGTCGCGCACCGCTGCGATGGTCGCGGGCTTCTTTGGCAGCCTGGCGCTGCTCATCGCCGCCGTCGGGCTGTATGCGGTTGTCGCGACCGGTGTCGTGGAGCGAACGCGCGAGATCGGCATTCGGCTCGCGCTCGGATCGACGCCGGCGGGCGTGCTGCGCTTCGTCATGCGCGGCGGCGGACGTCTCGGCGCGTGGGGCCTCGGGATCGGACTCGTCGCGGCGTTCGGAGTGTCGATTGGGCTATCTGGCCTGCTCCTCGGATTATCGTCGCGCGACCCGCTGACCTTCGCGGTGGTTCCGCTCGTCCTCGCGCTCGTCGTCTTGGTCGCGACCTATCTGCCGGCGCGCAGGGCTGTGAAGCTCGACCCGGTCGCCGCGTTGAGGAGGGAATGATGCGAGTCGCCACGCTGCTCCTGGTGTGTGCTCCGGTGATGGTGGTGAGGGCGCAGCAGGACACGACACGCGCGCGCGTTCAGTTCGAGGAAGGACGCGCTGCGATGCAAGCCAGAAAGTTCGACGACGCGGCGGCGTCGTTCGAGCACGCCGTCGAGTTGAACCCAACTCGGTCCGAATATCACCTGTGGCTCGGCCACGCGTACACGAAACAGCTCGTATCGGCGAACTTCATTCGCAAAGGAATCATCGGCCGGCGCATTGGGCCGCAATACGACAAGGCCGTCGAGCTCGACTCGTCGAGCGTCGCGGCCGCCGAAGCGCGCGTCGACTTCTATCTCGAGGCGCCCGGCATGGTGGGCGGCGGAGTGGACAAGGCGAAAGTGGAGGCGGCTCGTCTCACCCGCTTGAATGCCTACGCGGGCGGATTCGCGCGAGCAAAAATCGCCGAGAAGGAAAAGCTGCCTGAGCAGACGGAGAGCGAATACCGCGGCTTGATGCGTTCTTTCCCGGACAGCACGCGTCCGGTCGCGGTTCTCGCGACGCTGTTGCAGAGCCGCGAGCGTTACCCGGAGGCATTCGACCTGATCGACGCCCGGCTGGCGCGTTTTCCAAACGACACGGTGATGATTTATCAGCTGGGCCGCGTGGCGGCGATTTCCGGCCGCGAGATGACTCGCGGCGAGGCCGCGCTTCGGAAGTTCCTCTCGCTGCTCGGCGTGAGCGATCCGTCGTCGCGGGCGAACGCGCATTTTCGCCTTGGCATGATTCGCGAGAAACAGGGCGACGTCGCGAACGCGCGAGTGCAGTACGATTCGGCGATCGTGCTCAATCCGCGGTACGACGAAGCGATCGCGGCGCGTAAGCGACTCGCCAAATAGCCCGCCGGGCTGACTCCTCGTTCGAAACGCTCGCGGAACGGAGTGCCCGCCCGAAGGACACTGGGACGCCTCGGAGCGGTCGATACAAAGCGCCGCAGTCTCGCAGGAGCGTTCCAGGCGGAGTATAGTTGTGGAGGCGCTTCAGAACGCCTCCGTGTCCGCGGAAAGGACTGCGTCCACCTGAGCCGAACGTCGACAATTTCGATGACTCTTTTCTGCCCGAGCGAGCGGACACCGGGCGTCACGGCCGTCTTGCGCGGCCAGGAAAGGAGATCATCATGACCGCTCGAAAGGCTCCGGCGAGTCGCACGCTCGCGGCGCGCCCAGACCTCGACCAGCTCCGTCGCCAAGCCAAGGAACTGCTCGCCGCGTTTCACGCCGATGACGCGGACGCGGTGGCCGAGGTGCGCGCGCGGTACCATGACGCGGATCGCGAACGATTCGCATTGCACGATGCGCAGCTCGTGCTTGCCCGATCGTACGGCTTCGAGAGTTGGCCGAAACTCAAAGCATACGTCGATGGCGTCACCGTGCGGCGTCTCGTGGAAGCCGTTCGCGCCAACGACGCCGCGGCTGTGGAATCGCTGATCGGGAGAAGGCCCGAGGTGGCGAACATGGAAGTCGCCGGCGACGACGAGCATCGGGCCATTCACTATGCCGTGCTGGATCGATTGCCGGACATGGTGCGGTTGCTCATGCGTCGCGGCGCGGACGCACGAGCGGGCATTTATCCGCACCGCGACGCGACGGCCGCGTTGGTCCTCGCGCACGATCGTGGGTACGACGACGTCGTGGCGATCATTCTGGAGGAAGAGTCCAAACGTTCCAAGCCCTCGGAACAGGAGGCCGAATGGACCGGGCAACCCGAAGGTGAGCTGAGCGCGGCTGTCCGGGCTAATGATCCGGCTCGACTCTCCGAGCTGTTGGCAAAGGGTTACGACCCGAACGAGCCGATCCATCTATCGAACGTCGACGGCGCGATACTGTCCGCGGGACATCCGCTGCACTACTGCGCGACGCACGGCAAGCTCGAGATGGCGAAGATCCTCCTCGAAGCCGGTGCCGATCCAAACTTGCACGTGTACGCGGCTGGTTCCTCGGTGTACCGCGCATACATGAGCGGGAATGCGGAGATGATCGCGCTCGTCGAGCGCTATGGTGGCGTGGTCGACGGGATCACCGTCGGCATTTTTGGTCTCGAGGAAAAGGCGCGTCAGCTGTTGGATTCCGAGGAATCGGGCACGCTCGACCCGGCCGCGTATGGAGGCCCTGTCGGGCCGGATAGCAGAATCGCCAATGATCTGCTATGGGGCGCGGCGGGCGCGGGGCAGCCCGAGATCGTCCGCGTATGCCTGGCGCGAATCGACCAGCCGCGCGGCGCCTGGTACTGGTACAACATGATGCGTGAGCCGCTGTACATCGGCATGCGGCGCAACACGCGAGAGCGAGAAGCGATGATCGAATGCTTCCGCCTCTTACTCGAGCGCGCGGACCCGAGCGTGCACGGTGATCCGTCGCGAGGGTGGGTTGGTGGGCGAACCTTGCTACACGATCTCGCGGCAGAACGTCACGAAATGCGGGCCGAGGACCGGGTTAGGATCGCGACGATGTTGCTCGATGCCGGCGCCCGGCTCGATGTTCGTGAGGACCTGCTCGAGAGTACTCCGCTCGGCTGGGCGTGCCGCTGGGGACGCGTGGAGCTCGTGCGCCTGTTGCTCGATCGTGGCGCCGACCCCGTCGAGGCTGACGCCAAACCGTGGGCAACGCCCCGCGCGTGGGCGCTCAAGTACGGGCACAAGAGGATCGCCAGACTACTGCATAGCGCTCGCCCATAAGCGGCGCATTGGCCCCCAATTAGGGCCCCCAATTAGGGTCAGACCCTATTTCGAGTTCTCTAAATAGGGTCTGACCCTAATTCCCTGACCCTAATTCCCGGGACAGTGGGTCCTTCGCTTAGCTCAGGATGACAGCGGGGGTTGTCAGTACTTCAGTCGCAGCCCGACGTTCAACGCGAACCCATCGAGCGGGCCCCACGCGTCGCGGGTCCATTGACCCGCGGCGCCCGACGCGGTGAGCAGAAGGGGGAAGAACTGCGACTGCTTCACGCCCGTGACGTTCTTGGCGACCGCGAACAAGATCGTCGGACCGATGTGCTTCTCGAGCCGCGCGTCGATCGTGACGTATGGGCGGCTGCCGCTGTACAGCGTGTCGCGCAGCTCCTCGCGACCGACGAAGCGCGCCGAGACGCCGACCACTCGGTCGTTCTCACGCTCGTGCGCCAGCTCGACGGTGCCCGAGTGACGCGGGTTGAGGAGCATCGGACGACGCATCGTGGTATCCACCTCGAAGTCCTCACCGAACAGCTGTCCGATCTCCGGACGGTTGCCCTCAATGTACGAATACGTCGCGGTGAAGCGCAGCGGACGCAGACGATAGCGCGCCGAGAGGTCGAGGCCCATGAGGCGCGTGGGCTCGTCGGCGTTGACGAACTGAAGCTCTTCACCGAGCGTGCGCAGGATCAGCGGGTGGCTGATGACGGTGCGATATGCCCCGCCGCGCAGCTCGAGTGCTCCGTCGACGTGACTCGCGTCGAATGACCACCCGGCCGCGTGCTCGGCCTCACGATTCGAGCGACGAATGTGCGACAAGCCGAACATCTCCGTCTCGTCGGTGAGCGGCGTCGGCGCGTACACGCCGTTCGACGCGGCCAGACGCGCCGTCCACGCCTCCGACGGATGCACAACGACTGCCACTCGCGGGCTGACGAAGTCGCCGTATTCACTGTGCAGGTCGAGGCGGGCGCCGGCGGTGACGGCCAGGCGCGGATCGGGCGTCCACGTGTCCTCGCCGTAGAGCGCCGGCGTCGTATAGCGGTACGAGAACTCGCGCTGGTCGAGCGCGGCGAATTGATCGCGCTCGAACCCGACGCCGCCAGTGAGAAGATTCTGCGGCAGCGACTTGGTGAGGGCGACGTCGCCGAAGATCGTGTTGCGGCGATTGGCATCGCGCTTAGTTCCAAACCACCGGGCTCGCCACTCGCGCGTAAGCGACGCGCGCACGGTGAGGTACATGCTCGTGTCGAGCATGATCCGACCCACCGTTCCAATGTCGCCGCGCCGCGTGTCGGCGTCGTCACTGTATTTATTGAAGTCGGGGAGGCGCGCGCCTTCGAACGTCCCGCTCCGACGATTCTCAGACACCCAGCCGCCGGTCATGAACCAGGTGCTGCGGTCGTCACGCGCCCAATACACACGCGGGCGCACGACGATGCGCTTGTAGCCGGCGATCTCCGCCCAGCCGTCGGCGTCGGGATCGCCCGGATTCGCGAAGTGTCTTCCGGCGACCAGCGAGGCGCTCCACCGCGGAGAGAAGGTGTGCGTCTGAAAGAGTGCGACGTCCGACGCTTCGCGCGTCGAGCCGTTCACCAGCACTTCCGACGGCGACGTCGGCGACGCCGAGATCACGTTCACGATGCCGCCGATCGCGCTCGGTCCGTAGATGGCGGACGAGACGCCTTTCACCACCTCGACACGCTCGACACCAAGTGCCGGCGCCTGGAGGAGCTCGAGGCCTTCGGTGGACGCGCCGTACAGTGGCAGGCCGTCGGCGAGAATCTTCGTGTAATGTCCGGGCATACCGCGGATCCGAACTCCGGCGCCGGCCGAGCCGGCGGAAAGCGGCTGCACGCGTACGCCGTCGACATGATTGAGCAACTCGGACACCGAGCCGGGCGATCGCTCGACCTGCTCGTCCATCGAAAACCGGTCGGTGGCTTCGACATTCGTCGCCTTGTCCGCGCCGCGCCGGACGTCGCGCATGGCAACGGCGCGCTCACCGGGGTCACGGGAGGTTGGCGCGGCGGACTCGTGCCGAAGCGCGACGTTCACCGTCGTTATGCCGGCGGCGACGTTCATCGCCAGGCTGTCGGCGAAGAAGCCGCTGGACGAGACGCGGAACGTGCGTCGACCGGTGGGCAGCGTGAACGTCGCGAGACCCAGTCGGTCGGTCGCGCTGTTCGCGGTGCCGCTGGCGACGGTGGCTCCGGCGATGGGAAGGCCGTCGGCAGTGACGCGCACGACGACGCGAGCGGTAGAAGTCTGGCTGACGGCAGCGCTGCTCGACGCAGCGAGAAGGGCGAGCGGGCCGACAGCGGTCCGTAGGAGTTTGCTCATAGAAGGCCGTTATGGGTTCCATGAGCCGGACTGCTAATCAATAATGAGAGTCACCGAGGGGGTGACAAATTCCTTGTCCCGCGTCGCGGCCGAAACAGCCTGAGTCAAGAATTCTGCAGCTTGACAACGCGCGCCAAGAGACGCGCGTCACCAATTCGGTCGGCGACTGCGGCGAACGTGGGCGTCGGTCCGCGCCAGCGAATCTCGTCGATGCTACGGAAAAGCGGGGCGTCGGTGCGAAGCGTCGCGAGCGTCTTGAACAAGAGCGCCGATTCGCGGTTGTCGCCGAGCACGTCGGG
>DATMHK010000124.1:0-4028 GCA_035554995.1 Gemmatimonadaceae bacterium | reverse complement strand
GATCTCCTGATTCTGCTCGCGAGGACGACGCCGCTCGCCGAATCCCTTCGCAAGTCCGAGGGCATGTCGCTCTTTCTGGTCGATATCAAAAAGTCGCTCGGCAACGGTCTCGAGCTGCGGGCCATACGGAACATGGTGAACCACGAGACGAGCGAAGCGTTCTTCAGCGATCTCGAGATCCCGGCGGAAAATCTCATCGGCGAAGAAGGGAAGGGGTTCCGCTACATCCTCGACGGGCTCAACGCCGAGCGCGCGCTCATTGCCGCGGAGTGCATCGGCGACGCGCGGTGGTTCATCGCGAAGGCGACGACCTACGCCAACGAGCGCGTGGTGTTCGACCGGCCGATCGGCCGCAATCAAGGCGTGCAGTTCCCGATCGCCGAGTGCAAGATCGAGACGGAAGCGGCCGATCTCATGCGCTGGCGAGCGTGCACGCTGTTCGACAATCACGAGCCGTGCGGCGCGGAAGCCAACATGGCGAAGTACCTGGCGGCGAAAGCGTCGTGGGAGGCGGCGAACGTCTGTCTCCAGACGCACGGTGGCTTCGGCTTCGCGGCCGAGTACGACGTCGAGCGCAAGTTCCGCGAGACGCGCCTGTATCAGGTGGCGCCCGTCTCGACCAATCTCATCCTGTCGTACGTCGCCGAGCATGTGCTCGGACTCCCGCGATCGTTTTGATTCTCGCTCGAGGTGACGACGCGGCTCGTGTTCGACGCGACCGCCCGCGAAAGTGTGACGATGGCGCACCGGGGATTGACGACGCGAAATTGTCGTCGCCGCCGATATTACAAAAGTCTAACCGTGGCGAAGGCGTTACAGCGCTATCGTGGGGAACGGACGGTGCACCGAGAGCGTTCGTATCGATGTACGCTCGACGTCCGCCACCATTCGCCACCGGAACAACCGTGCGTCTGCTTCTCTCATTCGCCGCCCTGCAGTTGTCGGCCGCGTTGTGCGCCGCGCAGTCTCCCGGCACGACACCAAACGCGGTCGAAGCGCCGGTTGGCGTGTTGCACGCGATCGCGCTCGACATGGACCAGCGCCGTGACCCGCTCTACTGCTACTTCGGTGCTCGCGTCCTCACGCCGGCCGTGCGGGTTCGCATCGACTCGGTCACCAAGATCGTCGCCGCCGATGAGTGCAATGGGGTCGGCCTCGGCTTCGTCCTGCGCACCTCCGACCGGGAACTGCTCGTCCAGATGATGCGCGGTGTGATCGAAAGCAATCCACGCTTCGACGTCGTCAGCGCGTTCTACGCAACCGAGGACGTCGATCGGTTTGGCGATACCGTGCGCGTGGCGCGAACGCTGTCGGTCCTGCGCGGAGTCGCGACCACGCTGACTCAGCACGTGTCTCGTGGCGGCGGCGGCGGCTGAGTCTCGGGCGGTTGCGCGAGCGTCGCGGTTTGTGCTTCGTAGTGGCGACACGAGTCGCCGACGATGCCCAAGAAAGACACTGCCGAATTGCTCGAGATCGACGGCCGCGAGGTCCGGATCACGAACCCCGACAAGCCGTACTTCTCACGCGACGTCCAGCTCTCGAAGCTCGACGTCGTGCGGTACTACTTGTCGATTGCCGGCGGCGCGATCGGTGGGATTCGCGATCGGCCGATCGTGCTCAAGCGATTCGTCGACGGCGCGGAAGGTGAGGCCTTTTACCAGAAGCGGGCGCCGGAGAACCGTCCGGAATGGCTGCGCACCGTCACGCTATCGTTTCCGTCCGGGCGCACGGCCGAGGAGGTCGTGGTCGATGACGCGGCTGGGCTCGCGTGGATCGTGAACCTGGGGTGCATCGAGCTGCACCCGCACGCCGTGCGCACCGGCGATCTCGAGCATCCGGACGAGCTGCGGATCGATCTCGATCCCGGCCCCGGCGTGCCGTGGGAGGATGTCCGGCACGTGACGCTCGTCGCGCGCGAGGTGTTGGCCGACGTCGGTTTGCGAGGCTGGCCGAAGACGAGCGGGTCGCGCGGCATGCACGTGAACGTTCGCATCGAGCATCGGTGGAACTTCACCGAAGTGCGCCGCGCCGCCCTGGCCCTCTCACGCGAAGTCGAGCGCCGCGCGCCCGATCTCGCGACGTCGAAGTGGTGGAAGGAAGAGCGTCACGGGGTCTTCCTCGACTACAACCAGAACGCCAAGGATCGCACGACATGCTCGGCGTATTCCATTCGGCCACTTCCCGACGCGCGCGTCTCGGCGCCGCTCGAGTGGGAGGAGATCGCCGCCTGCAGCCCCGAGGATTTTACGGTGCTGACGATGCCGAAGCGATTCAAGGACATAGGCGACCCGCACGCCGCGATGGACGCACACGCCGGCTCGCTCGGCGCGCTGCTCGCTCTCGCGGATCGCGACGAGGCGGCTGGCCTCGGCGACGCACCGTGGCCGCCGCACTTCCGGAAAATGGACGGCGAAGCCCCACGCGTCGCGCCGTCCAAGGCGAAGGGCGCGACCAAACGAGCGCGCACACCCAAGATGCCCTTACTGACGGTCGCCAATTCGCCGAATAAGGAAGCCGCGCTCGCGGGTCTCGACCGCTGGAAAGCAAAACATCCTGACGCAGCCTCGCACCTCGCGGTGGACGACGTCCTGATCGATTCAATGCGAGGTCGATCATCAACCTGGACGCGCATTCGCGTCAACCTGCGCCACGTGCCCGAGGATATTCGCCCGCCGCAAGAGACCCCGGACCCGAACGACGACCCGACGCGCGAATGGCGCGAGCTATCCAAGAAGCGACGTTGAGGCGTTCGCCTCCCGCCCGTCGCCTGCCGCCCATCGCCCATCGCCCGCCGGCTATCGACTAAAGATCTCCTCGAGCTCCTGCGGCGGAATGACTTCGAGCTGCGCAAAGGTGCAGTCGCGCGGACGCTTGTCCGTTCGCCAACGCCGGAATTGCGCCGTGTGTCGAAATCGTCCGCTCTGCATGTGGTCGTACGCGACTTCGACGACCAACTCCGGCCGAAGCGGCTCCCACGACAAATCCTTGTCGGCGCTCCAGCGACTCGCCGCGCCTGGTTTCCGCTGCGGGCCGTCGCCCGACGGTTGCCACTCGGCCCACGCCTTCCATGGGTGCGATTCGATCGCGTTCTCGCGGAAGGGCGCGAGAAACGTCACGAGCTCCTTGCGCTTCGCCGCCGTAAAGCTCGCGCACACGCCGACGTGCTCGAGGTTTCCAGAATCATCATAGAGGCCGAGGAGCAGAGAGCCGACCGCCGTCTTGTTGCTGTTCTTGTGCCAGCGAAAGCCGGCGACGACGCAGTCGCAATCGCGCTCGTGCTTCACCTTGAGCATCACGCGCTTGTTCGGCTGATAGGTTCCCGACTCCGCCTTCGCGACGACACCGTCGAGCCCCGCTCCCTCGAATCGGGAGAACCAGTCGGCGGCGACGGCGCGATCGCGGGTCGCCGGCGTGATGTGAAGCGGCGCCGACACCTTGGCGAGCAACTTCTCGAGCGCCGCGCGTCGTTCGACGAATGGTGCGCCGCACAAGCTGCGCTTGCCGTCGGACAGCAGGTCGAAGAAGACGACAGAGGCGGGAATCTCCTTGGACAGCAGCTTCACGCGTGACGCGGCCGGATGAAGACGAAGCTGCAACGCATCGAAGTCGAGACCGCCGTCCTTCGCGATTACGATCTCTCCGTCGAGCACGCATCGCGCCGGCAGTTGCGCCTTCAGCGCATCGACCAGCTCCGGGAAGTAGCGGTCGAGGGGCTTCTCGTCGCGGCTCTGAATGAACAGCTCATCGCCGTCGCGAAACACGAGCGTGCGAAAGCCGTCCCACTTCGGCTCGAAGATCCAGCTGTCGCCGGGCGGCAGCTCGCTCACTCGATTGGCGAGCATCGGCAGAACGGGCGGGTTGACTGGGAGGTCCATTCTTGATGCTACTCGGCTACTCGGCTACTCGGCTACTCGGCTACTCGGCGGCTCGGCGGCTCGGCGGCTCGGCGGCTCGGCGGCTTGGCGGCTCGGCAGCTCGGCAGCTCGGCAGCTCGGCAGCTCGGGAGTTACTGAGTGGCCGACTCGCCG
>DATMHK010000123.1:0-17743 GCA_035554995.1 Gemmatimonadaceae bacterium | reverse complement strand
GTCGGTCAGCGGCGTCGTGGCGACGCCGGACTCGATCGTCGTTCGGAACCACTGCCGCTCGTTTTCTTCCTCGAGATGCTCGAACTCGTACGCTAGCGGACCGCAATAGAGATCGCGCATGTGCTGGATGACGTCGGCGGCCGTGCCTTCGTCATAGCCGAGGGCCTGTGCCGGGACCTCGAGAAGATCCGCCTCGGTGATTCCGTGAAATTCCGGCTTGAGCTCCGCCGCGCCGGGCGGCTGCGATCCCAACGGATCGAGCGGCACGGCAAGGTGGCCGTAACGCTGAATCGCGACGGCGAGCGCCGAAGCCGCGGCGGCCTTTCGGAGAAGTGACGGATCGAAGGCAGTCGCGGGGGACGGACGGCTGCCGCCTAGACGTTCGGCAAAGCGAAAAAATTGACGCCAGGACTCGTCGACCGACGAAGGATCGCGACGGAACGCCTCGTATTGCTCGGCGATGTAGCCGTCGTTGAAAACGCTCGTGATGGGTAGTTCCGACATGCGCCGAAATTTAAGGCGCTACGGCCCTCTGGCGCGGGGCCTCAGAGCTCGTCGGCGGGAAGCAAAAGCCGGAACGTCGAGCCCCTTCCCAGCACCGAATCGACCTCGATGCGTCCACCGAGCAGCTCGGCCAGCCCGCGGGAGATGTAAAGGCCGAGGCCCGTGCCGCCGTGACGCCGGGTGAGACCGGTGTCGAGCTGTGCGAAGGGCTTGAACAGCCGGTCCAGGTCGCGCTTGGCGATGCCCATCCCGGTGTCGCGAACGGTGAAGCAGACGTTGTCGTCACAGCGCTCCACCTCGAGTCGGACCTCGCCCCGGTCGGTGAACTTCACCGCGTTCCCCGCGAGGTTGACGAGGATCTGTCGAACCTTGTCGATGTCGCTCGTCATCCGGATCGCTTTCTCCGGAGCGTGGTAGCTGAAACCGAGGCCCTTCGCCCGAGCCAACGGCTCGACGATGGCCGCCGTCGCGCGGACGATGTCCGCGGCGAGGAAGTCCGTGGGCCGCAGCGTCTCGCGGCCTTCGTCCAGACTCGAGAACGCGAGCACTTCTTCGATCAGCGACGCGAGATGCTGCGTCACCGATCGCATGCGCTCGAGGACGTCGAGCTGGCTGTCCGACAAGGGACCGATCACCTGATCGACAAGCAGCTCTTCGTATCCGGAGAGCGCGGTGAGCGGTGTTCTCAGCTCGTGCGAGACCGTCGCCAGAAACCGGCTCTTTGCCCGGTCCGCGGCCTGTGCCTGCTCGAGGAGCTCGGCTTTCCACAATGTGACAGCTGCGTAGTCCGCGATCGCGCGCAACCGGTGCTTGTCGCGCCGCGAGAAAACGGGTTGCTCCTGATCTCGCGTGACGGCGATGACGCCGAGCATGACGTCATGGGCCATCAGCGGCGCGAGCAACATGGGCCCGACGCGGATGTCCGGCGCCACTTTCATCAGCGGCCGCGACGAGTTCGTGAAGTCGTCGACGGCAACGACGTCGCGCGTTCGCAAAACTTCACGCGCGAGCGAGCCCGGAAGAGAAAAGCGCTGCCCTCGTGCGGTCGCCAGCGGCCCGATCGCCGCCACCAACTCGCCTTCGTTGGCGATCGCTTTGAGCACGGCGGCGCCGTTCGCCCCGCACTGGGCCGCGGCGGCATCGCATAGCAGCTCGAGGAGCGCCGCCGTGTCGGTCTCCGCCGCCATTTCGCGCGTCAGCCTGCGGAGCGCGTCTCCGTCGTCCGTCTCGACGTGGCCGAAACCGAGCATGACCGAGCCGTCGGAATCGCGACACACCGAGATCTCGACCTGTCGCTCGTTCTCGTCACCGAGGCGCACCTGGCGCGGGACTCCGTCGGCGCGAGTCGCCTCGAGCGCGTCGATCAACGGCGCGGCGGGAACGAAGGTTCGGCCGTCGTCCCCCCCCCCCGCTGCGTCGATCAGTGGAGCGGTCGACCGGCTGTCGTCTGGACGGGTGGCCACGGCAGGACGCTGGGCGGATTGATGCCGCCCGTTTTTCGCCGGACCGCGGCGAGAAGACGACAGGCGTCTTCCGCGTCGAGCGTCGGCAGGTACAAGAATCCGGCGATCCCGTTCACGTCCATGACGTGCACTTCGCCCGGATGACGCGTCATACTCACCGCTATGAGGGGAACTCCTGACAGGATCGGGTCCGTCTCCCAACTCGTGAGCGGCATAGTGGCCAATAAATCGTAGTCGCAGATGACCGCGTCAAGGTCGCCCGCCTGGACGGCTTCAACGGCCTCCGCCATTCCGACGCAACCAACCGTATCGAGGCCGAGCTCGTCGAAAAACCGGCAAAAGTGTTCCGACAGGAAGCGATGACGACCCACGCACAAGACGCGCATGGGTTCAATATACCCGCCGGCGCGCGGCCCGTTCGTGAACGCCGATTCGGCGGCGCGCTCAGCCGCGCACGGTGTCGACGATGGCTACCCGGCGATCACGTTCGTCGTGCAGATCCGCCGACGGCGGCGCGCGTTCGTCGCTCGGCTCGCGATGCAGCTCCTGATCGACGAGTCGGAGCGAACGCTGCGGCTCGGCGTTCTGCGGCAGCTCGAGTCGGAACGTGCTCCCCTGGCCGAGGGTGGATGTCACCGTCAAGGAGCCATGAAGCAGCTCGGCCAGTCGGCGAGAGATCGGAAGTCCCAGACCGGTCCCGTCCTGCAGCTGCGTTTTCCCGAGCTGGACGAATTCCTGGAAGATCCGTTCTCGATCCGTCTCGGAGATTCCTTCGCCCTGATCGATGACGCGGATCGCGACGCCGCCGTCGTCGACCGGCTCGGTGATGACCTGAATGGGTTTGCCGCGCCCGAACTTGATGGCGTTCGACAGAAGATTGAGCAGGATCTGACGGAGTCGTCGCGGATCCGAGATGACGCGGACCGCCTCTTCGCTTCGGTGGTCGAGGGTGAGCGCCGAGCCGTGTTCGTCGGCGAACGGTCGCACCGTGACGAACAAATCTTCGATGAGCGACGGGAATTCGACCGGCTGCAAGCGAAGCTCGATCTTGCCCGCCTCGATCTTGGAGAGATCGAGCACGTCGTTCACCAACTCGAGCAGGTGGCGCGCCGCCTTCTGCGTCCGCTCGATACCTTCCGACTGTTTGTCATTCAGCGGGCCGTAAATCCGCTCCAGCAGCAGTGTGCTGTAGCCGAGCACCGCGTTGATCGGCGTTCGCAGCTCGTGGCTCATGGATGCGTAGAAGCGGCTCCGCGCCGTCATCGCCCGCTCGAGCTCGAGCTGTCGCCGACTAAGCTCGTCGTTGAGCTCCTTGAGCTCGCGAGCCGAATCCGAGAGGGACGTTGCCTGATGCTCGAGCGCCTCCTGTTGACGCACCCGCTCGGAGATGTCACGGGCGATCAACGTGTACGTTCGCCCGACCGCTGTGTCGAGGCAGGAGACTGAGGCCTCGATCGGGAAAGTCTCGGCGTTCGCGCGACGGGCGACGAAGGCATGTGGTGCTTCGGCGCCGCCCTGGGGCTCTCCCGCCGCTGCTCGCCCACTCTCCGCTGCGGCGCAGATCGTCTCCATCAGATTGCCGCCGGCGGCCTCGGGGAAGAACGTCGTGATCGACGTTCCAATGGCTTCTCCCGCCGCCGTTCCAAACATTCGCTCGGCGGTGCCGTTGAGAAGCGAGATCTTTCCGTCGGCGTCGAACAGCACGATCGCATCCATCGCCGACCGAACGATCTCGCTGAAGCGCGCTTCAGACTGGAGCAGCTCCCGCATGTGGCGAAGCTCGAGCTCCTGGCGCTCGATCTCGCGCAGTCGTTGCTCCTGTTCGGCGAGCCTTCGCTGTTGCAGGTACAGCTCGACGAACACCTGCACCTTCGACCGCAGGATCTCCGGCTGGAAGGGCTTGAACATGTAGTCCACCGCGCCGACCGAGTATCCCCGGAAGACGTACTCCGCCTCCTTGCTGATCGCGGTGAGGAAAATGATCGGGATGAAGCGCGTCCGCTCGCGCGACTTGATCAGACGCGCCGTCTCGAACCCGTTCATGTTCGGCATCTGCACGTCGAGCAGGATGACGGCGAACTCCCGCTCGAGCAGACAGCGCAGCGCGTCCTCGCCGGACGACGCGCGAATCACGTGCTGTCCGAGCGGCTCGAGGATCGCCTCGATCGCGAGGAGGTTCTCCGCCCGGTCGTCGACGATGAGGATATCGACGGGGTCCTGGACGCGCGGCGCCGTCACGTTCCCGTCCGACGTGCGTGCACCGGCCCGACGGCCAGCGATGCGAGCAGCTCGGCGATCGCCGCCAACGTGAGCACCCTCGCCGTTGGAACGAGTCGCTCAGCAGCGGCAGGCATCACCGGACTCTCCGCGGTATCCGGACGCTGGACGACCGCGAGACCTCCGCGGTCCGCGATGCGTTTGAGCCCGCGCGCGCCGTCCGAGTTCGCTCCGGTGAGCACCACGCCGACGACGCCCTCGCGGTACGCGTCAGCCGCCGAGATGAAGGTCACATCGATCGAGGGCCGGCTGAAAGCCACAGGCTCCTCCGTCGACAGCGAAAGGTGTCCACGCTCGACGAGCACGTGATAGTTCGCGGGGGCGATGTAGATGTTGCCGCCGACAATCGGCGTCTTGTCCTCCACTTCACACACGTTGAGCCTCGTGTCGTCCTGGAGCACTCGCGGTAGGAGCTGTCCCGAATCCTTATGTCGATGCTGCACGACGACGATCGGCAAATGGAACGAGCTGGGCAGCGCGCCGAGGATTTGGTGCAACGCGGCGAGTCCGCCCCACGAGGTGCCGATCACGGCGATCTCGGCCACGACTACCTGACTTTTCGGTAGATGCGTTCTTTCACATGGAGCATCTCGTAGCAATCCTCGTACTGGGAGAAGCGCAGAGACTCTTTGCTGCCGAGGGCGAGAACACCGAACATCACGAGGCTGTCGTAGAACAGCGAGTGCACGCGGTCCTGGAGCGCGCGGTCGAAGTAGATGAGGACGTTGCGGCAGAACACCATGTGGAACTCGCTGAACGACCGGTCGGTGACGAGGTTGTGCTGCGAGAACACGGTGTTGCGTGTGAGTGACGGGCTGAACAGCGCCCCGTCGTACATCGCCGTGTAATACTCCGAGAACGATCTCGTGCCGCCGGCACGGATGTAGTTCTCCGTGTATTCCTGCATCCGGGTGAGCGGAAAGATGCCCGCTTTCGCCTGCTTGAGGACGTTGCCGTTGATGTCCGTCGCGTAGATACGGGCCCGGTCGAGCAGTCCCTCTTCTTCCAGCACGATCGCGGCCGAGTACACCTCTTCGCCCGTCGAACACCCGGCGTGCCAGATCCGGATGAACGGGTAGGTGCGAAGCAGCGGCACCACGTCCTGCCGGAACACCCGGTAGAAGTCCGGGTCGCGAAACATCGCCGTGACGCTGATCGACAGGTCGAGCAGCAGCCGGTCCATCGCCGTGCTGTCGTGCAGCACGAGCGCCTGCAGCTCCGAGATGGAGCTCAACGCCTCGGCCTCTACGCGCTTCCATAGCCGTCGGCGAATCGACGCGTACGCGTACGACCGGAAGTCGAACCCGTAGTGGCGAAAGACGCCCTCGAGCAGCAGCTCGATCTCGACCCGTTCCAGGTCCGGGTCGTACGAGACGGGTGGACCTTCGAGGGCGCTTCCATCGCTCAGCGGTACAGCCATACTCGCATGAGGCTCAACAGCTGCTCGGTGTCCACGGGTTTCGTGATGTAGTCCGACGCTCCTGCCTCGATGCACTTCTCTCGATCCCCCTTCATGGCCTTCGCGGTCAGCGCGATGATCGGCAGGTTGCGGAACTTCTGTCGGTCGCGGATGGCCCGAGTCGTCTCGTAGCCGTCCATCTCCGGCATCATCACGTCCATCAAAACCAGGTCCACCGACTCCGCGGCTTCGAGCTTCGCGATCGCGTCTTTGCCGTTTTCGGCGAACAAGACGTTCATGCCGTGCTGCTCGAGCACGCTGGTGAGGGAGAAGATGTTTCTGACGTCGTCGTCTACGACGAGAACGTTCTTTCCGGCGAACACAGCGTCCGTGCTGTGCAATCGCTCGAGCATCCGGCGTTTTTGCTCGGGCAACCGTGCCTCCACACGATGCAGGAAGAGCGCGGTCTCGTCGAGCAGTCGCTCCGGCGACTTCACATCCTTCACGATGATCGTCTCGGCGAACCGGCGCAGACGCGTCTCATCGTCGGGCGTCAGCTCGCGGCCGGTGTAGATGATGATCGGCAGCTCCTTCATCTCCGGATCGGCTTTCACCGTCTCGAGCAGTTGGAAGCCGTCCGTGCCGCCCGCCAACCCGAGGTCGAGGACCATGCAGTCGAAGCGCTTCTCGCGCAGCGCGTCGAGCGCTTCCTGCGCCGTGCCCACCGCCGTGATCTCGACGTCCTCGTGCGAGATGAGCTCGATCATGCTCTTTCGCTGATCTTCGTCGTCCTCGACGACGAGCAGCCGCTTGACCTGCTGATCGATGAAGCTTTCGATCTTGGTGAACGAGCCTTCGAGGGCCTCCTTGGATACCGGCTTCTCGAGGTAGGCGATCGCGCCGGCCTTGAGGCCGTGTTGGCGGTCGCCGATTCCAGTGATGATGTGCACGGGAATGTGCCGCGTCTCCGGATGGTGCTTGAGACGGTCGAGCACCGCCCAACCGTCCATGCCCGGCATGTCGATGTCCAGCGTGATCGCGTCCGGATGGAACGCGTGGGCGAGATCGAGCCCGCTCTCACCGTCGAGCGCGACGATGCCCTTGAACCCCTTGTCGCGCGCCATGTCGAGCAGGATGTGCGCGAAGTTCATGTCGTTCTCCACCAAGAGCACCACACGATCGCTCGGCACGATGTCCTCGCGGTCGTCGGCCATCGCCGGCTTGTCGATGGCGCGCCGGCGCGGAGCCTCGGTCGCCACGCCACCGCCTGCGTCGTCATCCCACGGCTGCGTGCCGCCTGGGGGTGTATCCCTCACGCTGGGAAGGTTGCTCGCCGACTGATTGATTGCCGTCGTCGACGCGCGCTCCGCCGGCGGAAGCTGGCGAGGTGCCGACACGCGTCGCTCCGTGCCGACGACCGGGAGATACAGCGTGAACGTGCTGCCCGTCCCCGGAGTGCTCTCGACGCGAATCTCTCCGCCGAGCAATCGGGCGAGCTCGCGACTGATCGACAGGCCGAGACCCGTTCCGCCGAACTTGCGGCTGGTTGTCCCATCCGCTTGCTGGAACGCCTCGAAGATGAGCTGCTGTTTGTCGCGTGGAATCCCGATGCCGGTATCACGCACGGCGAACGCGATGACGCCGTCGGACGAGCGGTCGAGCGACCGGCTCGCGAATCGCAGCGATGTGGACGCGCGATCGATCGAGAGCGTGATGCTGCCGCGTTCGGTGAACTTGAAGGCGTTGGACAACAGGTTCTTCAACACCTGCTGCAGCCGCTGGCCGTCGGTGAACACCGACGGCGGAACGTCCGGAGTGATGTCGATCTGGAACGGCAGAGACTTCTGCTCGGCGACCGGACGGAACGTGCGCTCCACGAAATCCCGCACGTCGTTGATCGGGATGTCGGTGAAGTTCACCTCCATCTTGCCGGCTTCGACCTTGGACAGATCGAGGATGTCGTTGATCAGGTTGAGCAGGTCGGTACCCGACGTGTAGATCGTCTGGGCGAACTCCACCTGCTTGCTCGACAGATTCCGGTCTTTGTTCTCGACGAGCAGCTTGGCGAGGATGAGCAACGAGTTGAGCGGCGTGCGCAGCTCGTGCGACATGTTCGCTAGGAACTCGTTCTTGTATTTCGAGCTCAGGGCAAGCTGCTCCGCTTTCTCCTCGAGCGCCACGCGCGACGATTCGACCTCGCGGTTCTTCTGCTCGACGCGCGCGTTTTGCTCGGCAAGCAGCGAGGCCTTTTCTTCCAGCTCCTCGTTGACCTGCTGCAGCTCTTCCTGCTGCTCCTTGAGCAGCTCTTCGGACTGCCGCAGCGTGCGCGCTTGCTGCTCGAGCTCCGAGTTCGAGCGCTTGAGCTCGTCCTGCTGCTGCTGCAGTTCCTTGGACTGGCTCTGCAGCTCCTGCGTCAGCTTCTGCGACTGCTCGAGCAGCTCCTCGGTGCGCATGTTCGCCTGAATCATGTTCAGCACGACACCGATCGATTCGGCGAGCTGGTCGAGGAACGACTGATGGATCTGGCTGAACGGGAGGAAGCTGGCCAGCTCGATCACCGCCTTTACTTCGCCCTCGAAGAGAATGGGCAGCACGATGATGTTGCGGGGCGGCGCCTCTCCGAGGCCCGACGTGATCTGGATGTAGTCGTCGGGTACGTTCTGAAGAAGAATCGGCTGCTTTTCGAGCGCGGCCTGTCCGACGAGCCCTTCGCCCGGCAGGAACCGGTTTGCCACGTGCTTGCGAGCGCGGTACGCGTAGCTCGCGATGAGCTTGAGTAGCTGGCTGGTGGTGGCCGTCTCCTGGTCGGCGATGAAGAACGCGCCGTGGTGAGCCGACACCAGCGGCGTCAGCTCCGACATGATCAAGCGCGACACCGACTCGAGATCTTTCTGGCCCTGCATCATCCGGCTGAACTTGGCCAGGTTGGTCTTGAGCCAATCCTGCTCCTGGTTGCGCTCTGTGGTCTCGCGCAGGTTGGCGATCATCTGATTGATGTTCGTCTTCAGCTCGTCGAGCTCGCCCTGCGCGTCGACGGTGATTTGCCGCGTGAGGTCGCCTTTCGTCACCGAAGTCGCGACATCGGCGATGTTGCGCACTTGCATCGTCAGTGAGTTCGCCATCGCGTTCACACTGTCGGTCAGGCCCTTCCACGTACCCGACACGCCAGGCACTTCCGCCTGACCGCCGAGCTTTCCTTCCGTTCCTACTTCTTTCGCCACGCGCGTTACTTCGTCGGCGAACACGCGCAGGCGGTCCACCATGTTGTTCATGGTGTTCTTGAGCGAGAGCACCTCGCCCTGTGCCTCGACGGTGATCTTTTGCGAGAGGTCGCCGTTGGCGACGGCCGTCGTCACGTCGGCGACGTTTCGCACCTGCGTGGTCAGGTTGGCGGCGAGGACGTTCACGTTGTCGGTGAGGTCGCGCCACACGCCGCCCGCGCCGGTAACCTTTGCCTGGCCGCCGAGCTTTCCTTCCGTTCCTACTTCGCGCGCCACGCGCGTCACTTCGCTGGCGAAGCCGTTGAGCTGATCGACCATCGTGTTGATGGTGTTCTTGAGCTCGAGGATCTCGCCGCGAACATCGACCGTGATCTTGCGCGACAGATCGCCGCGCGCGACGGCCGTGGTCACATCCGCGATGTTTCTCACCTGAACGGTGAGGTTCGACGCCATCGCGTTCGTGTTGTCGGTGAGGTCCTTCCACGTTCCGCCCACGCCCGGCACGCTCGCCTGACCGCCCAGCCGTCCTTCCGTACCCACCTCTCTCGCCACGCGCGTGACTTCAGAGGCGAATGCCGAGAGCTGATCCACCATCGTGTTGATGGTGTTCTTGAGCGCCTGCACCTCGCCCTTCGCTTCGACGGTGATCTTGCGTGACAGATCGCCCTTCGCCACCGCGGTCGTCACGTCGGCGATGTTTCTCACCTGGTTGGTGAGGTTCGCCGCCATGAAGTTCACGTTGTCGGTGAGGTCCTTCCACGTGCCGCTCACGCCGCGCACTTCCGCTTGGCCACCGAGCACGCCTTCCGTGCCCACTTCGCGCGCCACGCGCACGACTTCGCCGGCGAACGAGTTGAGCTGCTCCACCATGCGATTGACGACGTCCTTGATCTGCAGGATCTCGCCCTGCGCCTCGACGGTGATCCGCCGCGTCAGGTCGCCGTTCGCGATGGCGGTCGCCACGGCACTCACGTCGCGCAACTGCACGGTGAGGTTCGCCGCCATACCGTTCACGTTCTGCGTGAGGTCGCGCCACGTTCCGCTCACACCCTCGACGCGCGCCTGTCCGCCAAGCTTTCCTTCGGTGCCCACTTCCTTCGCGACGCGCGTCACCTCGCTCGCGAACGCGTTGAGCTGATCGACCATCACGTTGATCGTGTTCTTCAGCTCGAGCACTTCGCCCTGCACGTTCACCGTGATCTTCCGCGACAGGTCGCCCTTGGCGACCGCGGTCGTCACGTCGGCGATGTTGCGCACCTGGGCCGTCAGGTTCGACGCCATCGCGTTCACGTTGTCGGTCAGTCCCTTCCACGTGCCGGCGACGCCCGGCACCGTCGCCTGACCGCCCAACACCCCCTCGGTTCCTACTTCGCGGGCGACGCGCGTGACTTCGTCGGCGAAGATGCGGAGCCGGTCCACCATGTCGTTGATGGTGTTCTTGAGCTCCGAGATCTCTCCGCGCACCTCGACCGTGATCTTCTGGGACAGATCCCCGTTCGCGACGGCCGTCGTCACCAGCGCGATGTTGCGCACCTGGCTCGTGAGGTTCGCGGCCATGAAGTTCACGTTGTCCGTGAGATCCTTCCACGTCCCGCTCACACCGCGCACTTCGGCCTGACCGCCAAGCTTTCCTTCCGTTCCTACTTCTTTCGCGACGCGCGTGACTTCGGCCGCGAACCCCGAGAGTTGATCGACCATCGTGTTGATCGTGTCCTTCAGCTCGAGCACTTCACCCTTCGCTTCCACGGTGATTTTGCGCGACAGGTCGCCGTTCGCGACGGCCGTCGTCACCAGCGCGATGTTGCGCACCTGATTGGTCAGGTTCGACGCCATCGCGTTCACCGAGTCGGTGAGGTCCTTCCACGTCCCGGCCACGCCCGGCACGTTCGCCTGCCCGCCGAGCACGCCTTCCGTTCCGACCTCGCGCGCCACGCGCGTCACTTCGCTGGCGAACGAGTTGAGCTGGTCCACCATCCGGTTCACGGTCGAGCCAATGCGCAGGAATTCGCCCTGCACCAGCTTTCCATCGATCTCGAGCTCGACCTTCTGCGACAGATCGCCCTCGGCCACCGCCTGGATCACCCGCGAGACTTCGGACGTCGGTTGCGCCAGGTCGGTGATGAGATTGTTGATCGCGTCGACGGTCGTCATCCACTGCCCGGCCATTCCAGCGACAGAGATGCGGTCGCTCATCTTGCCTTCGCGGCCCACGGACGTGCTGACGCGCGCGATCTCGTCGGCCATCCGTGACTGCTTTTGCACGACACTGTTGAAGACGTCGATGATTTCGGCCATCAGCGGATCGCCGTTCGGCGTCAGCTCGATGGAGAAATCGCCGGCGTTCACGGCGCGCAGTCCGGCCAGGAGCCGGTTCAGCGATCGCTCGCGCGACGCCCGCCTGTCTTTGGTTGGAGCGTCCGCCTCGATCGGGACTTCGATATCCGACATGTCAGCCCGCTTGCGAGCCGTCTTTCGCGCCGACCCACGGCCGCCATTGCCGCCGTTCCGGTCTTTGCCGCCGGCACGTTCCGGGGAAGGGGGGGCTTCCTGATCTACGACTTCGGGTTTTTCGCCGACGCCCACTGGCCGCTCCTGAGCGATTGGAGATGCGATAGGGAAAGCCACCGGCTCGTCGCCGGCGGCGCGTAATGGAGGCGCGTGAGTGCAGCCGGCGCTCATTTTCGGCGTCGGCGGGCGAACCTCGTTCGCCCCAGAGTCCGCTATTTCAAGAGTGATGCCGGACTGGTCAGTGCAACGGTCGGCGCGGGCGCATCATCCTCGGGTCTACCCGCGTTGTCGAAGCCCCGCCTGCCCCCCGCCACCCGCGCGCCTGACTCTGCAAGAAGCGGACAGTCGTGACGGGGGTCACCGGCAATTGGACTTTAGGCGAGCGTTTCTATTTTCCCGCCCGACTCGGCGACATCGCGGTCGCGTCGAGCGCCGCTCGGAGGCCGCGCGCGAGCTTGGCCGCGTCGTCGTCGCCCCAGAAGTGCATGAAGAGCACGTGCGGCTGATCCATGAGGAGGTGCGAGTGGAGCGCCGTGACGGCGATGCCGTTCGCGCGCAGTGCCCGGATCACCGGGTTCACCTCGCTCGGCAGCAGCACGAAGTCGCCGGTCGCCACGGCGCGGCCTGACGAGGTCGGTTGGAAATTGATCGCGGTCGCCACGCCCATCGATGGAGGGATTTCTTCGCCACCCTCGCGAATCGTCTCGGGACGCGGAACGCTGATCTGATAGACACCACCATTCCCTTTGCCTCCAACGCCTATCGCCGAAGCTACCGCCGTCGTGTCGAGATCGAGACGGAGCGGAGTGACCTGCGGCGGCGCAGCCAAGGGCGTTTTGGTCGTCGCCAGCGCCTCGTGCACCGTCTTGCCGATCGTTTCGGCGTCGCCCTTGGCCATGATGTGCATGTAGACGACGTGCGGCGACTCACCGGATAGATGGTTATGCACGGCCGTCTGATCGACGCCACCCTGCTGGAGCTTGGACATCACCGCGGGTAGCTCGTCGGGACTGAGGACGAGGTCGCCCATCGCCATGGACTTTCCGTCGCTCGTCTTCTTGAACGCCACCCATGAGCCGAGCGCCAGGGCCGGACGGATCTGCGTCCCACCCACGGTCACCGACAAATCGCCGCGCGGGAAGCTGTACTTGTACACGCCGCCGGGCTGTGCCGCGCCACTTCTACCGAGTGCCCGATCGACCGCGGACCAATCGGCTTGTGCGTACAGATTGGCCGCGACCGTCAGAAAGAAAGCCGCGCGCATCGCACTCACCGTCGCTCGTGACATAGCCATTCTCCGATCGTAGCTGGACTGCCCTTGCGTAGCCGAGGCGGACACTCGTACTCTAGCCGCTTCCGTCGCGGAACGTTTCCGCCCCCCACCGAACTTTGTGCAGAGGGATCTCCGGTGCGCCTTGTAATCCCCCGCTCACTGCGCTTCGCGCCATTGGCGGCGCTTGTCGGCCTCGGTGCCTGCAATCTCGATTCCGTTGCCGGCCCCACAGAACCGTTGTCGCCAAGCTTCGCCAGAGGTGGCAAACCGAAGCCGCCGCCGCCCCCGCCGCCGACGATCACTCACACGCCGATTCTCTTCGTTCACGGCTACAACGGCAGCGGCTCGACCTGGACTACGATGATCTCCCGGTTCAAGACAGACGGGTACATCGACGCCGAGCTCGCGAATTGGACGTACGACTACACCAAATCAAACCGCACCACCGCACAGACGATCAAGACGAAGATCGACTCGATCCTCGCCGCGACCGGCGCGACGCAGGTGAACATCATCACCCACTCCATGGGCACGATCTCGGTCCGTTACTACATCGACAGCCTCGGCGGCGCGTCGAAAGTCCACGCCTTCGCGGGACTCGGTGCGACCAATCACGGTACCACCCTCGCTGCGTTCCTGTTCACGCCGTCGGGTATCGAGATGCGTCCGAATTCGACGCTATTGAATCACTTGAACGCGACCGACGAATCACCGTTCGTGGTCGGCTACGGCACCTGGCGCACCCCGTGCGACGAGGCGGTCAGTCCGCACGACAGCCCGATCCTGAATGGCGCCCAGCTCAACATCGAAACGGTGTGCATGTCGCACAGCCAGTTGCACGAGGACGCGACGGTCTACGGACAAGTAAAGAGCTTCATTGAGACGTACGTGGCGCCGTAACGAAGCGAACCGGGATCCCACCGTTCCGCGTCTCGAACACGTCGCGGAACGGTAGACCCACCTGCGCCTCGAGTTGACGATCCGCGAGCAATAGCGCGAGCGTCCACTCGGGGCGCTTTCGTCTCACGACGTTGCCGAGCTGCGCGTAGAGATTTCTCAAGCGATCCCGCTCGCCGACGCGCGCGCCGTACGGCGGGTTCGAGACAATGAGCCCGTGGGACTCATCAGGCGCGAGCTCCGAGATGGGCTGCACGCGCAGGTCGAGGTCCGGCAAGACCCCTGCGCGCTCGGCGTTGGCCCGCGCCGCATCGATCGCCCCCGCGTCGCGATCCGCGCCAGTGATTCCCACCGGTGCGCGTTTGAGCTCGTCGTCGCGTGCGCGGTCGACGAGCGACTTCCAATCGGCGAGGTCCGTTTCCGGCCAATCGAGAAACGCGAAGCGCCGATCGCGGCCGGGTGCGATGCGTCGCGCCAATCGCGCCGCTTCGATCGGAATGGTGCCCGAGCCACACATCGGATCGGCGAGAGGTACGTCGCCCTTCCATCCAGCGCCGAGCAGCATCGCCGCGGCGAGCGTCTCGCGCAGCGGCGCCTTGGCGAGCGCTTGGCGGTAGCCGCGCCGGTGCAGCAGTTCGCCGGAGCTGTCCGCGCTCACCGTGCAGACGTCGTGAAGAAAGCGCACGACAAATAGCTGACCGGGCGCCGCGTCCTCTTCGTCGTCCTCGCGCTGCGCCTTACCGACGGTCACGTCGGCAATGGAATGCGCGACCGCCTCGGCGAACCGCTGCGCGACCGCGTCGCTGTGATACAGCTTCGATTTGCGACACGTGACGCGAAAGCGTACGCGCCCCCCGGCCCCGGGAGTGATGAACCGGTCCCAATCGATCTTGCGCGCCGATCGTTCCAGCTCGAAGAAAGTCTTCGCACGAAACTCGGCCACGCGAACCACGACGCGACTCGCAGTCCGGAGCCACAGGTTCGCGATGGCGACAGACCCGCCGCCGCCCGTCCAGGTGACGCCGCCGTCTTCGACCGTGGGGCGAACGCCGAGCTGCTCGAGCTCACTCCCACAGATGGTTTCGAGGCCCGGGGCGGTGACGGCGAAGCAAGTAAGCGATGTTTTTTTCGGCGATCGCGACGAAGTCGGCGCCATCACACCGCGACGGCGCCGGTCAGCTCTTTCGTGGCGCGCATCTCCGCCGTATACCGCAGTTCCGAGAAGCGAAGCAGGAGATCGGACTCCGTGACGCCGCGGCGCTCCTCGCCGGACAAGTCCGCGACGACGAGCCCGCGGTGCATCATGATCGTGCGATCGCCGAAGCGCACCGCCTGCTCCATGCTGTGCGTGACCATCATCGTCGTCAGTCCCTGCGAGCGTACGACCTGCTCCGTCACGCGCATGATCTGCTCCTCGGCGCGCGGGTCGAGGGCGGCGGTGTGCTCGTCGAGCAGCAGGAGCTCGGGCCGCGTGAGGGTCGCCATGAGCAGCGTGATCGCCTGTCGCTGGCCGCCGGAGAGCGTTCCCATCGACGCGTCGAGTCGTCCCTCGAGACGCATGCCGAGCGACGCAAGCGCTTCGCGGTATCGCACGCGGGCGCGGCGGTTCAATCCCAACCGCAAGCCGCGACGCCGGCCGCGCAACTCGGCCATGCGCAAATTCTCGGCGACCGTCATCGAGGGACACGTCCCCTTGAACGGGTCCTGGAAGACGCGGCCGACGAGCTTCGCGCGCTTGTGCTCCGGCCAGCGCGTGACGTCCGTACCGGCGATGTGAATGCTTCCTTCGTCCGGGCGATACGTGCCGGCGACGACGTTGAGGATCGTCGACTTGCCGGAGCCATTGCTCCCGATCACGCTCACGAACTGGCCCGCGGGAATCGAGAGATCGACGCCGCGCAACGCGATCGCCTTGTCACCGCCCGGCTGATCGAACGTCTTTTCCAAGCCTGAGATTTCGATCATCGCGCCCCCGCCCCGCCGGCGGCGGCGACTGCTGCTGTCCGGCGAAAGCCGAAGTTGAAGTTGGGGAGTGCGAGCGTCAGCAGCACGAAGGCGGCCGTGGCCAACTTGAGATCTATAGGATTGAGTCCGAGTCGCAGCGCAAGGGCGATCAGCGCGCGGAACACGATGGCGCCGATGGCCACCATGATGATCGTCCCGCCCAGCCGAGCACGACGCGGCTTGAGCGTTTCCCCGAGAATCACCGCCGCCATGCCGGCGACGAGCGTCCCGACGCCCATCGTCACGTCGGCGAACCCTTGATACTGCGCGATCAGCGCGCCGGAAAACGCGACGAGTCCGTTCGCCAGCGCGAGCGCCAGCTCGACCATCCCTCGCCGATCGACGCCTTGCGCCGTGATCATTGCCGGGTTGTCGCCGGCGGCTCGCATTGCCGTGCCGAAGTCCGTGCGCAGAAACCAGGCGATCAATCCACCGATCGCGAGCGCCAGCACCAGGAAGACGACGCCGAACGCCATGTCGCCGGACCACGCCGCGGTGGCCGGTGCGATCGTGTGCAACCGCGTCACGAGCGTGGCGCGGTCGAGCAGCGAAACGTTCGAGCGTCCCATGACGTGCAGGTTCACCGAGTAAAGCGCCGTCATCACGAGGATGCCGGCGAGCAGCTCGGTCACGCGCAATCGTGTGTGCAACACACCGGTGACGTAACCCGCGGCCATTCCAGCGAAGAACGCGACGATGGTCGCGACGAGTGGATCGGCCCCACCGACGATCATCGTTGCCGCCACCGCCGCGCCGAGCGGGAAGCTGCCGTCAGGCGTGATGTCCGGGAAACGGAGCACCCGCGACGCGATGTACACGCCCCATGCGAGCGCCGCGAAGGCGAGGCCAAGCACGAGTGCCGAGAGCCAGAAGCGCCAAGCGGATGATGCGTCGCTCGCCGCCGACGCGGTGGGAGCCCTCGCCGGAATTGTACGTGAGGTATCCTTCGTCGCCGAGATCACTTCGCTGGCTCGAGCGACGAGCTCGCGCGGAATGGTCACGCCGAAGTCGTTCGCCGCGCCGAGGTCGACGACGACTTTGGGATTCGCCGAACGTTGGAACGGAATCTTCGCCGGACTCTCACCGCGCAACACGCGGATCATCACGAGTCCTTGCGCATAGCCGTTGTCGTAGAAGCTCGCGCCGATCGAGAGCGGAGCGCCCGGATATCCGGTGTTCGTCGCGACGACGACCATGCCGAGCTCGCGCGCCTGCTTCACGAGCGCCGGGAATCCGCCGCCGATCATGATGCTCGGGATCTGCAGGATCCCGCCAACACCTTGGGCGCGCAGCGCCTGGACGGACGCCGGGATGTCCTGCGCGCTCGTGCACGCGATGGCGACGAAGCGGACGCCCATCCGCTCGGCCTTCCGCTTCGCCATGTCGAGATAGAATTCGGCGAACGGATCGGCGGGGTCGAACAGCGTGCCCCACACGCCCGCTTTCGGGAAGGTCGCCACGGCAACGGCAAGAGTCGAATCGACCGGAAGCGGGATCTCGGCGCCCGTCACGTTCGGCCGGTGCGACGTGGCGCTCGTGCCGGCGCCGATGAGATACGGATTGGCGACGGCACCGAAGATGATCGGCCGATCGGTGATCGATTTGATCGCCGTCTGCGTGGCGATCGATGACAGCGTGGCAACCTGCGTCACGCCCTGTTGAATGAAGTCCCGCATGATGAGCGACAGCGTCGGCACGTCGCCCTGGGCGTTGCGCTCAATGAATGTGACGTTGACGTCGCGCACGAAACCGGAATCGGCGAGCGCTTTGTAGAATCCTTCGCGCGCTTCGTCGAGCGGCATGAGCGACGACACCTGCACGACGCCGATCACCGGGTGCTTGCCGTGATCGGCTCGGCCGCATCCGGCGACGGCGAACGCCGTGGCGACAAAGAGAATTCCCGATGAGAGACGCATGCGACTACTCGATCTTGACATCTTTCACGGCCGGATCGACCGCGGGGTATCGGAGCTCGAGGTCGTCGAGCGCGTCCGCGATCGTGCGGGCGACGAGCCAGTCGCGCACGTCCTTGTCGTCCGCGGGCACGATGTACCATGGCGCGCGCTCGGTGCTCGTGTTCTTGAGGATGCCGGTGTAAGCCTTCGAGAACTCGTCCCAGTGCTGGCGGTCGTCCAGATCTCCCAGGCGAAACTTCCAGTTCTTCGTTTCGTCGACGAGCCGTTCCTCGAGACGTTTG
>DATMHK010000122.1:0-2604 GCA_035554995.1 Gemmatimonadaceae bacterium | reverse complement strand
GACGAACGAATCGCCGAGTCGGATGCATTCTATTCCCGATTCGCGGCGCCCGAGGCGTCGGCGGACGAGCGGGCGGTGCAGCGGCAGGCGTTCGCTGGACTCCTGTGGAATAAGCAGTTTTATCACTACAACGTGCAGCTGTGGCTCGAGGGCGATCCGGCGTTTCCGCCGCCGCCGGCGGCGCGTTGGAACGGACGCAATCACACGTGGACCCATCTCAACAACCACGACGTGATCTCGATGCCCGACAAATGGGAGTACCCGTGGTACGCAGCCTGGGATCTGGCGTTTCACGCGATCCCGCTGGCGATGATCGATCCGAAGTTCGCCAAGGAACAGCTCATTCTCCTGCTGCGCGAATGGTTCATGCACCCCAACGGGCAATTGCCGGCGTATGAATGGCAGTTCGGCGACGTGAACCCTCCGGTCCACGCCTGGGCGGCGATGCGGGTGTACCAGATCGAGCGACGCATGACGGGCGTTGGCGACACCGTCTTCCTCGAGCGGGTATTTCACAAATTGCTCATCAACTTCACCTGGTGGGTGAATCGGAAAGACGCCGAGGGACTCAACGTGTTCCAGGGCGGTTTCCTGGGGCTCGACAACATCGGCGTGTTCAATCGCAGCGAGCTGCCGGACGGCGTGCGTCTCGACCAGAGCGACGGCACGAGCTGGATGGCGATGTACTGCCTCAACATGCTCGCCATCGCCCTCGAGTTGGCGCGGAACGACAAGGCGTACGAGGACGTGGCGACGAAATTCCTCGAGCACTTCTTCTACATCGCGCACGCGGTGAACAGCCGGAAGAGCATGCGCGGCGACTCCGAGGATCTCTGGGACGAGCAGGACGAGTTCTACTACGACCTCGTCCGCCTCCCCGACGGTAGCTCGGCGTTCGTGCGAGTGCGGTCGATGGTTGGGCTGATTCCGCTGCTCGCGGTCGAGACGCTCGACGCCGAGCTGCTGGGCCAACTACCCGACTTCCGTAAACGGCTCGAGTGGTTTTTCACCTACAAGTCGGAGTTCGTGGGCGACGCGGCGTCGATCACGCGGACGGGGGAAGAAGACCGGCGGCTGTTCGCGATCGTCAACGAAGCGCGGCTCCGCGCGATGCTCAAACGTATGCTCGACGAATCCGAGTTTCTGTCGCCGCACGGGCTGCGATCGCTGTCGCGCTGCCACGCCGCGCGGCCCTTTCAGCTCACGGTTGCGGGGCGCGACTTCGGCCAAATCGAGTACGAGCCGGCGGAGTCGCGCAGTGGGCTGTTCGGCGGCAACTCGAATTGGCGCGGGCCGGTGTGGTTCCCGCTCAACTACCTGATCATCGAGGCGCTGCAAAAGTTCGACTGGTATTACGGCGACACCTTCCGTGTCGAGCATCCCAGCGGGTCTGGACAAATGCTGACGCTGTGGGAAGTGTCGGTCGAGCTCTCCCGCCGGCTCATCGGGCTGTTCGTGCGGCACGACGGCAGGCGACCGGAGAACGGGGACTGTGAGCCGTTGCAGAGCAATCCGCATTGGCGTGATCTCGTGCTGTTTCATGAATACTTCGACGGCGACACGGGACGCGGGCTCGGCGCGTCGCACCAGACGGGGTGGTCGGCGTTGGTCGCCAAGCTCATCGAGCAGAGCGGAGCACCGCCCGTCGATTGACTCGCGGCTCAAGGAATCAGCTGGCGGTCCGTTCCCTTCGCGCCTTCAATTCCGCCCACCACCAGTGGGTCTTCCTGCAGTTCGTGCAGACGCATGAGAAGCTGCGCGAACGCGACGTCTTCGACGGTCATGCCTCGCACGCCGGAATCGCGCGCTTGCATCGCCGACGGCCATGCGCTGGTGTGCCCGAAGCCCAGCGCGTGCAGCAGCTCGTGCGCGACGACCGACGGTAGCTCGATCTCGCGCGACGTCCGGAAGCGTACGGTTCCCTCGAACAGTCGGCCGCCGCGATCCCACGAGACGTACGTCACTCCGGACGCGGTGATGCGGGGATCGAGGAGCACGTCAATCGGGAACACGCGGTCGTGCTCCGTGGTATCCGTCGTCGGCCGAAACAGCGCGGTGCCGATCGCGTCTTCCACGTCGCGCGCGGCTTCCCAGAAGGCGATCGAATCGCGCGCCGAAAGTCCGGGCGAGAGGTCGTGGCGCAAGACGACGCCGACTGGAAGGCTCGACGCATCCCACGCGACGACGTGTTGGTGCGTGATGCGGCCGAAGCTGGCCTGGCCGGCCGTGCGTCGGAGCGCGTCGCTCGGCGCGACTTTGACGGTGGTGCCGGCGAACCGCCCGCGACGAATCGTCCATTCGCGAGGGAGAACGAGAATCTTGAGCTCATCGGCGAGCCGCGAGCGTGCGATGCTGACGCGAGTTGGGTAGTAGCGCGCGTCGGCTGCCGCAACGATCGAGACGGCGACGGAATCGCTATTGCATCCGCGAGCGGGAATCGCGAAGCGGCCGGTGCGGTCGAGATCGAGCGTGTCCGAGGCGAGCGTCGCGAAACTGCCATGCGACCAATCGACGACGACTCGCAAGCCGGCGGCGGGTTCGCCGTCGGCCGTGAGGATTCTGCCAAAGAAAAGAGCCAGGCACGCGCCCAACGCCCCCATTCGC
>DATMHK010000121.1:0-10990 GCA_035554995.1 Gemmatimonadaceae bacterium | reverse complement strand
ATCCACGCGCCGATCGCCGCCGCGGTCGTCGCATCGCCGAGTTGCGCGAGCAACGTTCCAACGATGCCGCTCAACACGTCGCCACTGCCGCCCGTCGCGAGCAGTGGAGTTCCGGTGGCGCTCACCAGTCGCGTTCCCTTCGGGCCGAACACCACGGTGGGCACGCCCTTGAGCAACACTGTCGCACCAAGGCGCGTCGCCACCGCTCCGCCGACGTCGAAGCGCTGATCGAGAACGACGCGCGGCTCCATGCCCGCCAGCCGCGCGAACTCGACGGGGTGCGGCGTAAGAACGGCGGAGCGGCCCGAGAGGCGCGCAGCGAGATCGTCGAGGCGTCGCTCGAACAGCGTGATCGCATCGGCGTCGAGAACCGTCGGTCCCTTCCACGTGGACAACACCAAGTCGAGGAGCGCGCGACTCGCTTCGTCGCGTCCGAGGCCCGGGCCAACGACGACGGCATCCGCCCAGTCCCCGACGTTCTGCCGGAACGCTTCGGCGGTGGTCGGCCACTCGGCGCCGAGCGCCTGCGGTTCCGATTGTTGGGCGGAGGCGAGGCTTTCATGATCGAGCACCAGCTTCACCATGCCGACGCCGCTGCGCAGCGCAGCGCGCGACGCGAGGATCGCCGCGCCGGCCATGCCCCGCGCTCCGCCGATGATGGCCAGCTTTTTTCGCGTCCCTTTGTGCGCGTCCGCCGGGATCGATGGCAGCCGCGCCGCGATCCATGCTTCGTCGATCAGGGTCGCTGCATCGTCGCTGTCGATCGCGCCGAGACCAATGTCGAGAACCGCGAGCTCGCCGCAATGCTGCCGGGCGACGAGCAATCCGCGCTTCAGCGCGCCGAACGTCAGTGTGAGATCGGCGATCACGGTGCGGTCAGTTGCGGCGCCGGTGGTGGCATCGAAAGCACTGGGAACGTCGAGCGCGACGACCGCGGCGCCGCGCTCGCGAAGCCGTTTGATCGACGTGATTGCATCGCCGATGGGACCTCGGGGCTCGCCGGCAGCTCCGGTGCCGAGCAAGCCATCGACGACGATTTGTTCACCGGCGTCGTGCGCCCGCGACAAATCGCTCACGCACGTCTCGCCTAAGGCGCGTAGCGCGAGCGCTCGCTCGGCGATCGCGTCCGGTGTCTTCGCGGGAACCGGCTCGATCGCTCGCACAGCCACACCGGTCGCCGCGAGCGCACGCGCCGTCACCCAGGCGTCTCCGCCGTTGTTGCCGGGGCCGGCGTACACCAGCACACCGTGCGCGAGCCGATCACGGAGCCGCAGTGCGATCTCCGCCGCCGCGGCGGCGCCCGCACGCTGCATGAGGGCTCGAGATGGGACGCCGGCGCTGATCGTGGCCGCGTCGCCCGCCGCCGACTCCGCGCTGGTGACGACGCGAACGAGCGGACGCATGACGGGACGCGCTGGCTACTTCTGCGACGTACCGACGGTGCGGCCGTAACTCAGCTCACCGTTGTCGATGCGCAGATTGAAGCCGCAATCGGGGTTGCTGCACGCCCAGGCCTTGTACGTGATCGGCGCGCCATCGCGGCCGTAGTCGCTCAAGGGAAGCAGCGTTCCGACGCTGCACCGCCGGCAAGCCGGGAACTCCATCGCTTTCTCCATCCCCCCTCCTCTACCACCCCATAAAAGCGTGGACAGTCGGCTTGCCTCAGTGCGTCAGACCGAGATCGCTCCGCACCACGGATACTCGCGCTCGAAGGCCTGATCGAACTCGAACACCCCAATGAACTCTTCGCGGCTGTCGCTCGCCTGGCTCATGAGCAACCCGAGCTCGACGAGGGTGAAGACCACGTCGCCGATGTCGGCGCTGGACCGGATGCCCCAGTGCTCGAGCACGAGGCGCGACATGACGCCGAACCGCTCGAGGGCGAGGTCCCGGCAGGCCAACGCGAGCTCTCGTCCGGTAATGTGGCGTCGCTCGTCGAGGCGCTGCTGGCAATACTCGAGGGCGGCGAGCACGAAGAAATACGCGCGCTCGTCGAACCGCGGCTCTCGCAGCCGAATGCGGTCCATGATGCCATCTCGAAATGCCAGTTCCGCCACGTGCTCCTCGTCGTCGTATTCCACCGTCGCGCCGGGGGTTGGCCGCCACCGGCAAGACTTTCCGTCCGTCAAGAAAATGACGGTTCGTCGGCATCGCCACAACTCCCCAAAAAGGACGATCAAGCGGCGTGCCGGACTCGTTAGTAGATTACTGGACTCTCATCCACACGAGATGAACCGCGCCTTCAAGTACGACGTGGCGATCAGCGCCACGGACTTCGATGCGCTTGCCGCGACGGAGCTGAAACGGCGACTCGAGCACGTCCTGGCCAAGGGCGTGAACGCGGGCGCGCCCGCCGGCGCCGCTGCTGCCGTCGTGACGGCGTCGCACAAGGCGCTGGAGAAAGACGCGCGGGTCGTGGTCGTGCTGCATCAACGTCTATGGGGCGTCGTGAACGGCGCGTCCAACGGCAACGGCAACGCCGACGTCGGAGCGATCAAGTCGCGAGTCGGCACCGCGAAGCGCAAAGACCTCGTCATCGTGCCGCTCGATTCGTCGCCGGTTCCGTCGTGGCTCAAGGGCGTCGTGGTGAAGGCCGCGGGCTCACCGACGAGCGCCGCGGTGATCGACGCCGTCGTCGCGGCGGTGACCGCGGCGGGTGGCGCGCCAAAACGCCTGACGGAAGCAGCCATCGCCGCCCGTCTCGCCGACGAGGAGACTCGCGCCCGCGCGCGCGCCTCGTTCCTCAGCTCGCAGCGTGCGTTCGCGCTGATCAACCGGGAACTCGACTCGCTCTCGAACACGGTCCTCAAGCTGTGTCAGGCCCCCGGGACGCTGCCAGATGGACTTTCGCCGCAGGTGCGCCGCACCCCCGACCGTTATACGGTGCAGATCGGACCGGTCGGACTCAGCTTTTCGTGGATCCGCGGGCGAACGAACTCCATCGCCGACGGTCAACTTCTCGTCATCGAATGGAGCGGCCAGCTAGGCGAGCAAGCGTCGCCGGATTCACGGGCAGCGATGCCGGCGTTCGAGCACGTGCTTCAGCCGAGCGCCACCAGCCCCGAGGATTGGCAGTGGCGTCGAGCAGATCTCGATCTCTGCTCGTACACGACCCGCGACCTCGCGGCCCAGTGCGTGGCCTCGGTGGTGCGGCGACTGCCGGTAGTCACGGCGTAGCTACTCGGCTGCTCGGCTGCTCGGCTGCTCGGCCGAGAAGCCGACAAGGCGCTCAAGCGTACAGCGGAAACTCCTTCGTCAGCGCGCGAACATGATCGCGCACTGACGTCGCGACCTTTGCGTCGTCGGGAGACCGCAGCACGCGGTCGATCAGTGAAGCGATGCGCGCCATCTCGGTCTCGCCCATCCCCCGCGTCGTCACGGCCGAAGTGCCGATGCGAATTCCGCTCGTCACGAACGGCGACTGGGTCTCCTTCGGCACCGTGTTCTTGTTCACGGTGATCGCGGCGTTGTCGAGCGCCGTCTGCGCGACTTTGCCAGTGAGCCCCTCCCCCCGATTGCGCAGATCGACCAGCATCAGGTGGTTGTCCGTCCCGCCCGAGACGATCTGGAAGCCGCACGACGCGAGCGCGCCGGCCAGGGCGCGCGCATTCGCGATCACGCGCCGCGCGTAGTCCTTGAACTCGGGGGCGAGCGCTTCCTTGAAGCACACCGCCTTCGCGGCGATCACGTGCTCGAGCGGCCCGCCCTGGCTGCCGGGGAACACGGACTTGTCGATCGCCTTGGCGTGTTCGGCCTTGCACAGAATGAGTCCGCCGCGCGGGCCGCGCAGCGTCTTGTGCGTCGTGGTCGTGACGATGTCGGCGTGGGGCACGGGAGACGGATACACTCCCGCCGCGGCGAGCCCGGCGAAATGCGCCATATCGACCATGAAGATGGCGCCGATCTCCTTCGCCACCTCGGCGAACGCCGCGAAATCGACGACACGCGAGTACGCGCTATACCCGGCAAGGATGAGCCGCGGCCGGTGCTCGCGCGCCTTGCGCCGCATGTCTTCGTAGTCGATCAGCCCTTCGTCGGTCACGCCGTACGAGATGGCGTGATAGAGCATCCCTGAGAAGTTCACCGGCGACCCGTGGGTCAAATGGCCGCCGTTGGAGAGATCCATCCCGAGGAAGGTGTCACCCGGCTTGAGGAAGGGCGACATCGCCGCGTAATTCGCCTGCGCGCCGGAGTGCGGCTGCACATTCGCGTGCTCGGCCCCAAAGAGTTCTTTCGCGCGATCGATGGCGATTTGCTCGATCTTGTCCACGACCTCGCAGCCGCCGTAGTATCGCTTACCGGGCAACCCTTCGGCGTACTTGTTGGTCAGCGGCGACCCCATCGCCTCGAGCACGGCGGGTGACACGAAGTTCTCGCTGGCGATCAGCTCGAGCCCATCTTTCTGCCGCCGGATTTCTTCGTCGATCAGTTCCGCGATATCGGGGTCAGTGTCGCGCAACGCGGCGCCTGGCGAGCAGAGCGCGTGGTTCGTCCAAGCATTCATGGATTGGAATCCGGGATTTCGATCTTGTCCACGCGTCGTGCGTGGCGTCCGCCCTCGAAGGGCGTCTCGAGCCACGCCTTGAGAATCTCGACCCCTTGTTCTTCCGACAGAAAACGCGCCGGGAGCACGAGCACGTTGGAATCGTTGTGCTGACGCGCGAGCTTGGCGATGTCGGGGTTCCACGCCACCGCGGCGCGCACGCGCGGATATCGATTGGCCGTGTAGCTCATCCCGAGGCCGGTACCGCACAGCAACACGCCCCGCGCGACCTCGCCCGTCGAAACCTTTTCCGCCAGCGGGTGCGCGTAGTCGGCGTAGTCCGTCGAGTCCGCGGTGTTCGTGCCGAGGTCCTGAACATCAAAACCGAGATCTTCGAGGGCGTGCTCGAGCTTCTCTTTCAGCTCGAAGCCAGCATGGTCAGACGCTATGAGAATCTTCTCAGTCATCGGGGTTCTACTGTGTCGGGAGAGCGCATCCTTTGGGTCGCGACCACGCGACATCTTGGACCGTGGACACCGTTAACAATCAGATACGGGACAAAAGGCAGGAACATTCAGGACAACCAACGGGAGGACTGCAAAAACAAACAAGAAAACCGGTTGGTTGTCCTGTGCCGTTCTCCGAGGTTGTCCCGTATCCAATCGTTATGGCCTCCAAGGAAAGTTGTGTCGGCGTGGTCGAGATACTGAGGAGTTCGAGCAGAAGAGTTATTTGTTCGGCCACTGCGGCCAGGTACGAATCATTGAACCAACGGCGCGGATGCGCTGCTCGGCGAGACGATCGGCGGCGAGATAGGTCGGCACTTTCTCTTCCTTCGCGATCTCGAACACCTTGCGCACCGTCTCGTAGATCTCGTCCGCTTTGCGGAAAGACCGTGCCGACGTCCAGCCGGCCAGCTCGCTGTACACGTTGATCACGCCGCCGGCGTTCGCCACGTAGTCAGGCGCGTAGAGGATGTTGCGACGCTCGAGCTCGTCGCCGTGACGCTCCTCGAGCAGTTGGTTGTTCGCCGCGCCGGCGACGATCTCGACCTTGAGCAGCGGAATCGTCTTGTCGTTGACGATCGCGCCGAGGGCGCACGGCGCGAAGATGTCGGCGGTGGTGCCGTAGATCTCGTCCGCCCCCACACCACGCGCGCCAAACTCGTTGACCACGCGCTTGACTCGCTCGGCATCGATATCGGTGACGACGAGCTTCGCCCCTGCCTCGTGCAGTTCCTTGGACAGATAGTAGCCGACGTGGCCGCACCCCTGGAGCGACACGGTGCGCGTGCTCAGGTCGTCGGTCCCCCAACGCTCCTTGGCCGACGCCTGAATCGCACGGAAGACACCGTGTGCGGTGACGGGCGACGGGTCGCCCGACCGGCCGGCGAGACCACTCACGTAGTCCGTCTCCATGTGCACGTAGTCCATGTCGGCCGTGCTCGTGCCGACGTCCTCCGCCGTGATGTAACGGCCGCCGAGACTCTCGACGAACCGCCCGTGGGCGCGAAAGATCATCTCGCGGAACGCGGTCTTGTTGTCGCCGATGATCACGGACTTGCCGCCGCCCAGGTTCAATCCGGCGACGGCGTTCTTGTAGGTCATCCCGCGCGCGAGACGCAGCGCGTCGACGATCGCTTCCTCGTCCGTCGCATAGCTCCAGAAGCGCGTGCCGCCGAGCGCCGGGCCGAGGACGGTGCTGTGAATGGCAACGATGCCGCGGTAACCCGACGCCGAATCCTGGCAGAGCACGAGCTGCTCGTGACCCATCTCGGCGACTGTATCGAAGAGCTTCATGTGAATGAGACGTGGAAGGCGAGTGAAACCACTAGTTGTGCGAGTACAGCTCCCGGGCGATCACGATGCGTTGAATCTCCGAGGTGCCTTCGTAGATCTCGGTAACCTTCGCATCTCTGAATAATCGCTCGACCGGGTAGTCTTTGACGTATCCGTAACCGCCGAAGATCTGAATCGCCTGCGTCGTCGCGGCCATCGCGGTCTCGCTGGCGAGCAGCTTCGTCATCGCGCTGAACTGCGTCATGCGCTCACCGCGGTCCTTGGCCGTCGCGGACATGTGGAGCAGCGCCCGCGCCGACGCGACGCGCATCGCAATGTCGGCCAGCTTGAACTGGATCGCCTGGAATTCCTTGATCGGCTTACCGAACTGCTTTCGTTCCGCCGCGTACGCGGCTGCATAGCGCAGCGCGGCCTCCGCGATGCCAATCGCTTGAGCGGCAATTCCAAGCCGCCCGTTATCCAGCGATTGCATAGCATAGATGAAGCCGCTTCCGACCTGGCCAAGCAGCCGGTCGCCCGGCACGCGCATGTCGGTGAAATGCAGCTGCACGGTCGGCGACGCGCGCAACCCCATCTTGTCTTCCTTCTTGCCCACTACATAGCCGGGGAGATCGGGCGTGATGATGAACGCGCTGATGCCGCGCGCGCCGCGACGGTCCTCCGGCGAGTCGGTGCGGGCCATGGCGAGTATCACGTCGCCCTTGGTGCCGCTCGAGACCCACGCCTTGGTGCCGTTGAGAATCCAGTCGGTGCCGTCGCGCACCGCCTGCGTACGCAGCGAGGCTGCGTCTGATCCCGCCTCCGGCTCGGAGAGCGCGAAACCCCCGAGCATGTCGCCACGCGCCATCGGCTCGAGAAAGCGCCGCTTCTGCTCCTCGGTTCCCCAACGCAGAATCATCTGCGTCGGGAGCGAGTTGTGGACGCTGATCATGACCGCCACAGACGCATCGACCGTCGCGATCTCCTCGAGCGCGACGAGATACGTCAATGTGTCGAGGCCGAGGCCACCGTACTCCTCCGGCAGTAGCATGCCGAGGAAGCCGAGGGCACCAAGCTTTCCGACGAGAGACGGCTCGAAGTAAGCGTCGCGGTCCCACTGCGCGCTGTGTGGCGCGATCTCGTGCATCGCGAACTCCCGGGCGACGCGCTGGATCTCTCGTTGTTCTTCCGTGAGCGGGGTGAGCGCCCAAGCCATAAGGGCGCCTCAGTACGTGTAGAAGCCGCGCTTGGTCTTGCGACCCATCCATCCCGCGGCCACGTATTTTCGCAGGAGCGGGCACGGCCGATACTTGGGATCACCCAGTCCGTCGTGCAGCACCTCCATGATCGCGAGGCACGTGTCGAGACCAATGAGGTCGGCCAGTGCCAACGGACCCATGGGATGGTTCATGCCGAGCTTCATGACGGTGTCGATCGACTCGGCGCTGCCGACGCCCTCCATCAGGCAATAAATCGCCTCGTTGATCATCGGCATCAGGATTCTGTTGGCGACGAAGCCCGGATAATCCTGCACCTCGACGGGTGTCTTGCCGACGGCCTTGGAGAGCTCGAGCACGCGAGTGGTCGTCTCGTCGGACGTCGCGAGACCACGAATCACCTCCACGAGCTGCATCACCGGCACGGGATTCATGAAGTGCATCCCGATGACTTTGTCGGCGCGCTTGGTGCGCGCGGCGATCTCGGTGATCGAGATCGAGCTCGTGTTCGTCGCGAGAATGGAGCCGGGAGCCGCGACCCGGTCGAGATCCGAGAAGATCTTGAACTTGAGATCACGATTCTCCGTCGCCGCTTCGACGACGACCGACGCGCCGCCGGCGCCGTCGAGCGAATTCGCGGTGCGCACGCGACCGAGAATCGCGTCTTTGTCGCCGGCCTGCAGCGTGCCTTTCTTGATCTGTCGATCGAGGTTCGACGCAATCGTCGATCGGCCGCGTTCCAGTGCGTCTGCCGACACGTCGATCATCGTCACGTCGAACCCGCTCTGCGCGAACACGTGCGCGATGCCGTTCCCCATCTGCCCCGCACCGATCACGGCGACAGCGTCGCCCATCGTTCTATGTCTCCTCGCGACGCGGCACCGACGACGTGCGACGTCGCGCGATCAGGTATGCGATTCCGGAAATCATCCCGATGCCGGCGGGCACGCCGCCCTCCGGTCCCCAGTCCCCACCAGTGGCCCAATCCGGCCCCGCATCAACATAACGGTACCGCGGCGATTCCAGCGGAAGTCCGCTGACCGCGGTGTGGAAGACCACCGCCATGGTCCAATTCCAGGCGAAGTGCGCGGCCCACGCCGCGTACAGACTCCGCGTGGCGAAGAGCACCGCTGCCAGGAAAACCCCGGCAAGCGTGACGAGGACCGTCGACTCCACGTTCGCTCCGGCGTTCGCGAGGTGCAGCGCACCGAAGCCGGCACTCGTCGCGCCGATCGCCCAGGGCCATCCCCACACTTCACGCAACACGGCAAGCAGATAACCGCGCGACAACAGTTCTTCCAGCAACGCCGCGGGTAACAGCAGCATCGTGATTCTCACGGCGGCGCTCCACAGCGAACCGCCGGTGCCGCCGACGTCGCGCAGCCAGTGCGCCGACAAGAGAAGCGCGATGGGAAGACCGATCGCCGCCGCTCCGATTGCGAAACCGAACGCGATCGGACGAGGATTCGCCGCTTCACGACCCAGCCACACGTAGGACCAGGGACGCTTGTCGATCCAGCGCAGCGAGATCGCCGTAGCAATCAGGAGCGCGCCGCACTCGATCCACGGCGCGGTGTTCACGCCGCGAAGGCCTCCCGTGGCCGCGAAAACCCACTCGAGCAAAGGTCCCACCAGGACGGCGCAGACCTGCGTCGCAACGAGCGTGATCAGCAGGAATAAAAAAATACGCCAGGGTGCGCGAAGCACCCCGGCGTCAGTAAAGAGAACGCGCCGTGCGTTCAATCCGCCTGTCGAGGACGCCCGGTCCGCGGGGCGGAGCCACAGATCGCGGCGGCGATGAAGGCTTTGACCAGATCCAGCGCCGCGAATGGCGTCACGCCCAGTTGTACGGCGCGAGCAACGCTGCCGTTCAGAATCGTGAGCTGCGTCAGCCCGCCCACGAACACGACGATGATTCCAACCGTCGCGGCCAGCCACCGTCCGCCGAGCGTCGTCGTCCGACGGGCAAGCAATCCGGCAACGAGCGCCGCCGCCGGATAGGCCAGCAAGTAGCCTCCCGTCGGTCCGAAAAAGCGCGCAATACCCGGTAGCCCGATCGGCGTGAAGACCGGAAGGCCCGCCGCTCCCGCGAGGAGATAGATCAACATGCTCGTCGCACCCGCGGCCGGCCCGAGCAGCATGCCGGCGAGCACGACCAGCATGGGCTGGAGCGTGAACGGCACCGGAGTCCCGGGAATCGGGATCGCGATCTGCGACGCCGCGGCAACGGCAGCGGCGAATCCGACGATTCCGACGGCCGTGCCAGTCGCGGACCGACGAGGCGAGAGAGCGAGTGTGGTCATGGAGGGAAGAATGATGTCGAGAATCAAGGGAGTTGCACTTTAGTTAACTCGAGTGACACTCAGAGCCACCGCGTCACCGCCACCGAGGCACAGCGTAGCGAGCCCGCGTTGCAGTCCGCGGTCTTTCAGCGCGTAAAGCAGCGTGGTGAGCACGCGCGCGCCGCTCGCCCCGATCGGATGGCCGAGCGCGATGGCGCCGCCGTTCACGTTGACCCGATTCCAGTCCCACTCCAGTCCCTGACCGTCGGCGATCGCCTGCGACGCGAACGCCTCGTTCGCCTCGATCAGATCGAAGTCGCCGATCGACGCGTTGCTCTTCGCCATCAGATTCCTGACGGCGTGAATCGGCGCGAAGAAGAGATCCTGCGGCTCGGTCGCACCCGTCGCGTACGCATCGATGCGCGCGAGAATCGTGAGACCGTTCGCTCGTGCGTACTCTTCCGACGTCACGACGAGCGCGGCGGCGCCGTCGTTGAGACTCGACGCGTTGCCGGCGGTGACGGAGAGATCGTCGTTCGGGCCCTTCTTGGACGGAAACGCGGGTCGCAGCTTGCCGAGTGATTCCAGCGTCGTGTCCTTGCGCGGACCTTCGTCGGTGTCCACAGTCGTCGGGCCCTTGCGGCCAGGCACCTGGACCGGCGCGATCTCGTCCTTGAACTTGCCCGCCTCGATCGCCGCGACCGCTTTCTTGTGCGAGCTCACCGCGAATTCATCCTGCATCTCGCGCGACACGCCCGCCTTCTTCGCGGTGTACTCGGCGTGGCCTCCCATGTGGACGTCGCAGAACGAGCACCAGAGGCCGTCCTTGATCATTCCATCGACCACGGTCTGGTCGCCGAGCTTCACGCCGGTGCGCATCGCATAGTTGTAGTACGGCGCATTCGACATCGACTCCTGGCCGCCGGCGACGATGACCTCGCGATCGCCCGCTTTGATCGCCTGCGCCGCGAGCATCACGGCCTTGAGTCCCGAGCCGCACACCTTGTTCACGGTCAATGCGGAAACGGTCGCGGGAATTCCCGCTTTGAGCATCGCCTGGCGAGCCGGCGCCTGCCCGACCCCGCCCTGGATGACGTTGCCCATGATCACTTCTTCGATGTCGTCGAGCGCGACACCGGCGCGCTGCACCGCGGCGCGGATCGCCTGTGCGCCAAGCTCGGGCGCGGTCAGCGTCGAGAGGCCGCCGAGAAACTTGCCGATCGGCGTCCG
>DATMHK010000120.1:0-3115 GCA_035554995.1 Gemmatimonadaceae bacterium | reverse complement strand
GGATTGGGCGACCAACCTCGCGATGGTGCTGGCGAAGAAACTCGGACTCAAGCCGCGTGACCTCGCGGCGGCGATCATCGAGCGTCTCGATCAGTCGCGCGCCGGGATCAAGAGCGCAGAGATCGCCGGCCCGGGGTTCATCAACTTTTGGGTCGCGGCGGATGTATTCGCCGAGGGACTGCGCGGGCTGATCGTCGCCGACGCGGCGTACGGACACTCGAGCGCGGGGCAGTCGTGCCCCGTGAACGTGGAGTTCGTGTCGGCGAACCCCACGGGTCCGCTCCATGTCGGTCATGGCCGGCAGGCGGCGATCGGCGATGCGATCAGCTCTTTGCTCTCGGCGACCGGCTGGCGCGTGACGCGAGAGTTCTATTACAACGATGCCGGCGCGCAGATCATGAATCTCGCGACGAGCGTTCAAGCCAGAGTGCGACAGCTAGGCGGCGCAGCCGCGGCACTGCCCGAGGGCGGATATCACGGCGAATACATCGTCGAGCTCGCGCAGCGCTACATCGACGAGCATTCGACCGATCCGAACGCCGACGACCTCGACGCCGTGCGGCGTTTCGCGGTGCGTGAGCTGCGCAAGGAACAGGATCGCGATCTGCAAGCGTTCGGCGTGAAGTTCGACGTGTACTTTCTCGAATCGTCGCTCTACGACGACAAGCGCGTCGACGAGACGGTGCGTCGGCTCGTCGAAGCGGGGCATACGTACGAGAAGGACGGCGCGCTCTGGCTCGCGACGACCGAGTTCGGCGACGACAAGGATCGCGTGATGCGCAAGAGCGACGGCACCTTCACGTACTTCGTGCCCGACGTCGCGTATCACATCACGAAATGGGAACGCGGCTTCACGCGCTCGATCAACGTACAGGGCGCCGACCACCACAGCACCGTGACACGCGTGCGCGTCGGCTTGCAGGCGCTCGACGCCGGGATCCCGCAGGGCTATCCCGATTACGTGTTGCACCAGATGGTGACGGTGATGCGCGGCGGCGAAGAGGTGAAGATCTCGAAGCGAGCCGGGAGCTACGTCACCGTGCGCGATCTGGTCGACGAAGTGGGCCGCGACGCCGTTCGCTACTTCTTCCTCATGCGAAAGGGCGACTCGCAGCTCGTGTTCGACGTCGACGTCGCGCGCTCGCAATCGGATGAGAATCCGGTCTACTACATCCAGATGGCGCACGCGCGCATGTCCGGGATCTTCCGCGTCGGCGAGATCGATCCGGCGTCGATCACCGGCGATGACGTGGATCTGTCGGTGCTCGACCTGCCGGAAGAGACGGAGCTCATGAAGGCTCTTCTCGATTTCCCATCGCTCGTCGCCGGCGCGGCCGACGCGCTCGAACCGCATCGCGTCGCGACGTATCTGCACGACACGGCGGCGAAGGTCCACCTCTGGTATCACAAGGCGCACGTGCTCAACGAACCCGAGCCGATCATGCGGGCGCGGCTCGTCCTCGCGCGTGCGTCACAGATCGTTTTGCGCAACGGGCTCGATCTCCTCGGGATTGCGGCGCCGGAGCGTATGTGAGAGTTGTCATCCTCCGCGAAGCGGAGGATCTACTTTCATGAGTTAGTGGCTTGTCAAGAACACTAAATCCCCCGGCCGCTGCGCGGCCGGAGGATGACACCCTTCCACACCCCATGACCGTTCTCGTCGTAGGCTCCGTCGCGCTGGATTCGGTTGAAACTCCATTTGGCAAAGCCGACCACGTGCTCGGCGGGTCGGGCACCTTTTTTTCGGCGTCGGCGAGCCACCTCGCGCCAGTTCAGCTAGTCGGCGTGATCGGCAACGACTTCCCGATCGAGGATCTTCGAAAGGCCTTTGCTGAGCGGCCGATCGACATCTCGGGGTTGGAGCAGCAGGACGGCGCGTCGTTTCGGTGGCGTGGACGCTATCGGCACGATCTCAACATGGCCGAGACGCTCGAGACGCACCTCGGCGTCTTCTCGAATTTCCGGCCAAAGATCCCCGACCAGTTCCGCAACGCGCCGTTCGTCTTTCTCGGCAACATCGATCCACGGCTGCAGCTGGAAGTCCTCGAGCAGGTGTCCAAGCCGAAGCTCGTCGCGTGCGATACGATGAATTTCTGGATCGAGAGCCGGCGTCCGGACTTGATGCGGCTGCTCGAGCAGGTGGATCTGATCGCGCTCAACGACGCCGAGGCGCGCCAGCTCACCGAGGAGTTCAACCTCGTGAAGGCGGCTCGATGGATCATGGCCCGGGGACCGAAGTACGTGTTGATCAAGAAGGGTGAGCACGGCGCGTTCATGTTCACGGCGGACACCATCTTCTTCGCGCCGGCGTATCCGCTCGAGTCGGTGTTCGATCCGACCGGGGCCGGTGATTCGTTCGCCGGCGGGTTTATGGGATATCTCGCCCGAACCGGCGACCTCTCCGAAGCGAATCTGCGGCGCGCGGTGGTCTACGGCTCGGCGATGGGATCCTTCGCCGTCGAGAAATTCTCCGTGCAGCGGCTGCTCGAGATCACGCCGAGCGACATTCAGCGGCGGGTCGCGGACTTCCACAAGCTCGTCGTCTTCGAGCAGGACATCGCGTGAGCGACCGGTTGGACTATCGCACCGCGGGCGTGGATATCGAAGCCGCGGACGACGCCAAGCACCGCATCAAGGCGCACGTGATGTCCACGCTCACCGCCGGAGCTCGTGGTGAGTTCGGTGGCTTCGGCGGCATGTTTCGGGCGCCGTCGGACGTCGCGAAGCCGGTCCTCGTCGCCAGCGCTGATGGCGTCGGCACGAAGCTCAAAGTGGCGATCGAGGCGGGGCGTCACGACACGGTCGGCCACGATCTCGTGAACCACTGTGTGAACGACATCCTCGTGCAGGGCGCGACGCCGCTCTTCTTTCTGGATTATGTCGCGTTCGGCGCGCTCGAGCCGGCGGTGGTCGAGCAAGTCGTCGCCGGCGTGGCGGCGGGTTGCCGCGAGAACGGCTGCGCGCTGCTCGGCGGCGAGACGGCGGAGATGCCGGGCGTGTACACGCCGCCGGATTATGATCTCGCGGGCTTCATCGTCGGCTACGTGGACGAAGACGCCATCTTGGGACCGTCGCGCGTCGAGGAGGGCGACGTACTCGTCGCGCTCGAGAGCAC
>DATMHK010000119.1:0-4285 GCA_035554995.1 Gemmatimonadaceae bacterium | reverse complement strand
AGTCGGCGAGCATCGTCCTCAGCGGGCACAATCTCGCGATGTGGACGAAGTACACGGGGCTCGATCCCGAGGTGAACGGCTACGGCAGCAACGTCATCCGTGGCAGCGGAAGCAGCTCGCAGTTCGTTCGAGTGGACGCGTACTCGATGCCGATGACGCGCCGCTACACCATGCAGCTCAACGTCAACTACTAACCGAGGAACGATCAGATGAAGAATACGATTCGCGCCTCGCGTTGGTCGCGTGCGCTCGCCTTCGGCGCTCTCGTCGCCACGACGGGAATCGCCGCCGGATGCGACGAGTTTCTCACCGCGAGCAATCCAGGCTTGATCCAGACCGACCGGCTCGGCGACACGTCGCTCGTCGACCTGATGGCGAACAGTACGGTCGGTGTGATGCAGGACGTCTACTCGTGGATGGCGGACTACGGCTCGGTCTACACCGACGAGACCCGCAACCACGGCACCTTCTTCGAGGAAGGGCTCTACGATCAGCGTCGTCTCCAACCGGACAACGGTACGCTGAGCACATTCCACTACGCGCCGCTCATGCGCGCGCGGTGGCTCGCCGACAGCCTCACGTCGCGCATACGCGCGATCTACGGCGATTCGGCGACGCACGACCTCCGCGTCGCACGCGGCTACGCGATGGCCGGGTTCGACCTCGTGATCCTCGGCGAGTACTTCTGCGAGGTGCCCGTTCCTGCCCCGGGCGAACGCTATGGTCCGCTCATCAAGCCCGACTCGCTCTTCGGTCTGGCGATGGCGCGTTTCGATAGCGCGATCAAGGTTGCGGCCGCGGCCAAAGCGGCGAGTGCCAAGATCACGTCCGGTCCGAGCCTCGCACTCGCGCAGCGTCTGGTGCTCGGCGCCGACTCGGTGCGCAACTTCGCGCTCGTTGCGAAGGCGCGTGCCGCGTTGAACAAGGGCGACAAGGCGCTCGCACTCGCCACGGCGCAGCAGGTGACGTCGATGGGTGGCGCCACGGAGTTCGAGTATCGCGCCTACTACAGCGACAACACCGCGCTCAATCTGATCAATCGCTTGCAGCCCGACTTCTCGGGCGGCGCGGGTGTGACGATCCGATCGGTAAGCGGCACGCGCTTCAACGACCTCGATGACGCCCGCGTCCCGCATCCGATCAACGCGACGACGGGCGCTCCGCTTCCCGAGACGGCCACGGGCGGCAGCTGGGTCGTACCGAACGCCGGCGCGTCGTTCAGCACGTTCAACAACACCAAGGCTGGTGCCGATTTCACCGCCGGTACGTCGATCCGAATCGCGTCGATGCTCGAGGCGCGCTACATCATCGCCGAGGCCGGCGGCGCCGGCGGCACGAATCTCGGCGGCGTCTCGAACGTCGCCTTCGTTGAATCGCGTCGCACGGCGTTCGCGAGCAGCACCGCGACCGCGCCGGTCACGGCCGCGAACTACTCGACGAGTCTCATGGACCAGCGCTCACGCGATTTCTTCCTCGACGGTCACCGCATGGGCGATCTGCGTCGCTATCTGAAGGGTGGAACCGACCTGTGGGAAAAGGGCGCGATGTACGGCGGGACGATAACGTTCAACGATCAGACCTGCTGGCCGATCAACGTCGCGGAAGTGACGAACAACCCGTTCGTGCCGAAGCCGTACACGGCGCCGATACACTAAGGAGCTGGACAGCTAACAGCTAATAGCTCAAGCTGACAGCGAAAGGGACGAAGGGGCAGCGACCAGCGGTCGCTGCCCCTTTCCAATTCTCTGATAGCTTCAGCTATTAGCTGTCTAGCTGTCCGCTTCAAACCACATTGTACTCTGCCGCGCTTACGCCGCTGGCAAAACGACTCCATCTGAGCACGTCTATATCGAGCGTGTGCGCTCGACCGTCGAGAATCTCTTCGGCCATAAGCAGGCCGGTCGCCGGGCCGTGCATCAGTCCATGACCGCTGAATCCGGCGCAGATGAACAGGCCATCGATCTCCGGCAGCTTGCCGATGATCGGCTGATCGTCGGGCGTCACCTCGTAGAGGCCGGCCCACTCCGCTGAGATTTCAGCGTCGGCGAGAAGCGGAAGTCGCTTCGCCGCTTCCTCGAAATGGCGGAGCCGCCACTCCTGATCGACCGACGTATCGAAGCTCGTCTGTTCGTCATTGTTCGACATCCCGGTGAGGATGCCCGGACCCTCGCGGTGGAAATAGAGCGAGCGAGAGAAGTCGATAACGAAGGGGAAGTCGGGTCGCAAACCAGCGATTGGTCCGGTGACCGCGATCTGGCGGCGAATCGGCTCGATGGGAATGTCGATCCCGACCATCTCGCCGATACTCGCTGACCACGGGCCCGCGGCGACCACGACATTCTGCGTCGCGAAGACTTCGTCATTCGTGCGGACAGCCGTCACGCGCCCATTCGTGACCTCCACACTCTCGACTCGTGCGCCGGTCCTGAGTGTCGCGCCGAGGCGCCGCGCGTTGGAGACGTAGCCCTGCAGCAGTCCGTGCGGATCGACGAGACCGTCGGCCGGACACCACGTTCCGCCGATGATGCCGGTCACGTCGACCTCCGGCGCAAGGGCCGAGATTTCCTCCGTCGTCACCACGCGGCTCGGGACACCGTGCGCATTCTGGAGAGCGACGTTTCGCCGGAACTGCTCGAGGTCATCCTGCTGGTCGAGCATGAAGAGGTAGCCGCACCGCCGCATTCCGATCTGCTGCTCCATCTCGTCGGCAAACCGCTCCATCATCCCGAAGCTCAGCTTCGACAGCTCGATGTTCACGCGGCTCGCGAATTGGTAACGCACCCCACCGGCGTTGAGCCCGGTGGATCCCAGCCCGAACATCTCGCCCGCTTCGAGAACGACCACGTTGGTGCAACCGCGCTTGGCAAGGTGGTAGGCCGTCGAGGCCCCCATGATGCCGCCGCCTATGATGACTGTGTCTGCTATGGTCTTCATTAGGGTGGCTAAGATCCCCACTAATTGCGTGGTTTGGTAGGGATGTTCTTGAGGTCTCAGGTCCCTGGTCTCTGGTCTCAGGTTGAAATGGCGCTGCTGTTCACCTGAGACCTGGGACCCGGGACCTGAGACCTGAAGACCCAAACGACTCGAGATCCCGATTAATCCACGCGGCGCCACGTACAACCAACGACCTAGACCCACCCCTAAGTTGACACGAAACATCCACTTACCTAGCTTTATCGGTCTCCCTCCGGCCGCCTCTGATCGGACGGGAAGTGCAGCCACGGGGCTATCCCGTTCCGACTTATTCCGTCCTAAATGCCAACGATCAATCAGCTGGTCCGTCGTAGCCGTCGCGACGTCGTCAAGAAAGAGAAATCGCCGGCCCTGAAGTCGAATCCGTTCCGCCGCGGCGTGTGCACCCGCGTCTACACGACGACTCCCAAGAAGCCCAACTCGGCGCTCCGCAAAGTCGCCAAGGTTCGTTTGACGAATGGCTTCGAAGTGATCGCCTACATCCCGGGCGAAGGCCACAACCTGCAGGAGCACTCGATCGTGCTCGTGCGCGGTGGTCGTGTGAAGGACCTGCCGGGCGTTCGCTATCACATCGTTCGCGGCTCGCTCGACGCATCGGGCGTGAACGGCCGCAACCAGAGCCGCTCGAAGTACGGCACCAAGAAGCCGAAGACGGGAGGTAAGAAGTGAGCCGCCGCAAAGGATCCGTAAAGCGCCCCATCCTCGCGGACGCGCGCTACGACAGCCAGACCGTCTCGAAGTTCATCAACGCGATGATGCTGCAGGGCAAGAAGTCGACGGCCGAGCGCATCTTCTACGGCGCGATGGACCTCGTCGAGTCGCGGACGAACCAGCCTGGCGTCAACGTCTTCAAGCAGGCGTTGGCGAACCTCAAGCCGGTCGTCGAAGTGAAGAGCCGCCGCGTCGGCGGCGCGACGTACCAGGTTCCAGTGGAAGTCCGCCCCGAGCGCCGCACCGCGCTCGCGATGCGCTGGCTCATCAGCTACTCGCGCGACCGCAATGAGAAGTCGATGCCCGAGAAGCTGGCCGCCGAGATCATCTCGGCGTCCAAGGGCGAAGGCAACGCGGTGAAGAAGAAGGAAGACACGCACCGCATGGCCGACGCGAACAAGGCATTCGCGCACTACCGTTGGTAGCCTGAGTGATCATCCCGCTAAGTATAGCGCCCCGTTGAGGTTAGCCCATCGGCGGGGCGTTGTTCTTGCCGACTCATAGGCCCTCTGTGCCCCTTCCGTGCGTCGGTTCATGCGTCATGACGGCCGATCTGGCCGGTAACATCCCGTCGAACACAGCAAGCGCGCCGACGTTGGGC
>DATMHK010000118.1:0-2120 GCA_035554995.1 Gemmatimonadaceae bacterium | reverse complement strand
GTCGGCCGCAAAGGCCTCGGCTACTTCCGCTACGTCGGCCGCAACGTCGTCAGCAGCCGGACCGACATCGGTGATCGTCCAAGCGCGGACGACGCCTCGTCGATCGTGAACGACCTCATGGCGGCGTTCTCGAAAGGCGAGACCGACGCCGTCTACATCATCGCGCCGAGCTTCAAGTCCGTGCTGTCGGCTCCGCCGACCGCGATCCAGGTGCTCCCCGTTCAGCCCCCGGAAAGCGGCGCGAAACGGCGCGACTACATTCTCGCCCCGGATGCGCAAACCATCTTGGGCGAGCTGCTTCCGTTGTACGTGCGCAACTCGATGTATCGGGCGCTGGTCGAGATGACCGCGGCTTTCTACGCCGCCCAGCGCACGGCAATGAAAAGCGCGACAGACAACGCGAGCGACATGCTCAAGCTGCTCGGCCGCACCTACAACCGCGCCCGCCAGGCAACGATCACGCAGGAAATTGCGGAGATCGTTGGTGGGGCAGCAGCACTGCAGGGATAAAACAGGTCCCAGGGCTCAGGTCCCTGGTCTCAGGTGAACAGCAACCGCCGTTACACCTGAGACCCGAGACCAGAGACCCGAGACCTACAGAGCTCGAAGTACACCAACACGTATTAAGGAACACAAATGGCCACCGCCACAGCGATTCACAACATCGGTAAGGTCGTCCAAGTCATCGGCCCGGTCCTCGACGTCGAGTTCGAAGCCGAGCATCTCCCCGAGCTGTACAACGCGCTCGAGATCATGGCGAAGGCCGAGGACGGCTCGGACATTCGCGTCGTGTCCGAGGTGCAGCAGCACATCGGGCGGAACCAGGTCCGCGCGGTCGGCATGTCGTCCACGGATGGTGTGACGCGTGGGATGGAGGTGGTCGATACCGGAGGCCCGATATCCGTCCCTGTCGGGGCGCCCGCGCTCGGCCGCATTCTGAACGTGCTCGGCGAGCCCGTGGACAACGGTGAGGCGATTCCGAAGGACGCGCTGCGTTGGCCCATCCACCGCAAGCGCCCCGACTTCATCAACCTCGAGCCGAAGACCGAGATCTTCGAGACGGGCATCAAGGTCATCGACCTGATCGCGCCGTTCGTGAAGGGCGGTAAGATCGGTCTGTTCGGCGGCGCGGGCGTCGGCAAGACGGTCGTCATCATGGAGCTGATCAACAACGTCGCGAAGGGGCACGGCGGTAAGTCGGTATTTTGCGGCGTGGGTGAGCGGACACGCGAAGGCAACGATCTGTACCTCGAGATGAAGGAGTCCAACGTTCTTCCGAACGTGGCCCTCATCTACGGGCAGATGAACGAGCCGCCGGGCGCGCGTCTGCGTGTCGGTCTCTCGGGCCTCACAGTGGCTGAGTACTTCCGCGACATGGAAAACGCGGACGTCCTCGTCTTCATCGACAACATCTTCCGGTTCACCCAGGCCGGCTCGGAAGTGTCGGCCCTTCTTGGCCGCATGCCGAGCGCCGTGGGTTATCAGCCGACGTTGGCGACGGAGATGGGCGATTTGCAGGAGCGCATCACCTCGACGCGCAACGGCTCGATCACGTCGGTGCAAGCGATCTACGTCCCCGCCGACGACATCACCGATCCGGCGCCGGCCACCGCGTTCGCGCACCTGGACGCCACGGTCGTGCTTTCGCGCGCGATCACGGAGCTCGGCATCTATCCCGCCGTCGATCCGCTCGCGTCGTCGTCGCGTATTCTCGACGCGAATTACATCGGCGAGCGCCACTACAAAGCGGCTACCGAAGTGCAGCGCATTCTTCAGCGCTACAAGGAACTGCAGGACATCATCGCGATTCTCGGGATGGACGAGCTGTCGGAAGAGGACAAGCGCATCGTCGGTCGCGCGCGCCGTATTCAGCGTTTCATGTCACAGCCGTTCTCGGTCGCCGAACAGTTCACCGGCATCAAGGGCAAATACGTCAAGCTCGAGGAGACGATCTCGTCGGTCGAGCGGCTTGTCGCGGGTGAGTTCGACAACCTGCCCGAGCAGGCGTTCTTCATGGCGGGCGGCATCGACGACGTCGTCGAGAACGCGAAGAAGCTGCAGGGCTGATCGCGCATGCTTACGGTCTCAGTGATCTCGCCGGAGGCGGTGCTGTACGAGGG
>DATMHK010000117.1:0-3243 GCA_035554995.1 Gemmatimonadaceae bacterium | reverse complement strand
CGTGCGATCATGGCGATCGATCCGATGATTCCGGTCTACAAGGTGTCGACCGTGAATGACGTGATCGGCGACAGCTTCGTCATGCACCGCCTGCCCGTCGTGCTGATCACGGCGTTCGGCGGACTCGCCCTCCTGCTGGCGTCGGTCGGGGTCTATGCGATGTTCGCGAACATGGCGGCGGCGCGCGAACGCGAGTTCGGCGTGCGCGTGGCACTCGGCTCGACCCGCGGCGCGATCGCACGGCTAGTGTTGGGGCAGGGCGGCGTCTGGATGGCGGCGGGTCTGGTGATAGGCGCGGGGGGAGTCGTCGGCGCTGCCCGGCTCCTGCGCTCGCAGCTGTTCGGCGTCCCGCAGTTCGATCCGGTCGCGATCGGAGCAGCACTGATAGTGCTACTGGCGTGCGCGACAGTCGCACTCCTCGTCCCGGTGCGACGGGCAACTCGGGTCGATCCCATCACCGTGCTGAGATAGCGGCGGCGCGCACAACAGGACGGCGGTCGGGCGCGTTTAAGGGGGGAAGGCGTCTACCACGCCGACCTCCTTCCCACCGACGATGACAATTCAAACCCGAGCTCTCCTCGCGCTCCTCGCGGCGGGTTCGCTCGCCGCGCAGACGCCCGATTCAGCGACCCTCGCTTCCCTCCGCTGGCGGTCGATCGGCCCGGTGAACATGGCCGGACGAGTCACCGACGTCGAAGGCGACCCGCGCAACCCAAAGGTCTTCTACGTTACCGGCGCGACGGGTGGCGTATGGAAGACGATCAACGCGGGGACCACCTGGATCCCGCTCTGGGAGCGCGCCGCGATCGCCTCCATCGGTGACATCGCCATAGCGCCGAGCGATCCAAAGGTCCTCTACGTCGGAACCGGTGAAGGCAACGCGCGCAACAGCGTCGCTCCAGGTTGGGGCATCTACAAATCGACGGACGGCGGCATCACCTGGCAGTCGGCCGGCCTCGAGAAGACGCAGCACATCGGTCGCATCATCGTCCATCCGACGAATCCGAACATTGTGTACGTGGCGGCCGTCGGCGCGACGTGGGGCCCGAACGGCGAGCGCGGCCTGTACAAGACCATCGACGGGGGAAAGACCTGGGAGCTCTCGAAGTTCGTGAGCGAGAACGCCGGCTTCATCGACGTCGCGATGGATCCGCGCGATCCGAACGTTCTCTACGCCGCTTCGTGGGAGCGTTCGCGCGGACCGTACTTCCTCAAGAGCGGTGGTCCCGGATCCGCGCTCTGGAAAACGACCGACGGCGGCCGCTCGTGGAAGGAGATCAAGGGCGGCGGCTTCCCCGAGACGGCGAAAGGCCGAATGAATATCCAGATCGCGCACAGCGATCCGAAGATCGTCTACGTGATGGTCGAAGCCGATTCCGTTCGCGGCGCCAAGCCCCAGCGATTGCTCAGCGGATTATATCGCTCGACGGATGCCGGAAAGACGTGGAAATGGCAGAGCACGATCGACAACCGTCCGTTCTACTTCTCGCAGATCCGCGTCGACCCCAAGAATCCGAATCGCATCTATCGCATGGCCGTCGATTTCGGATTCTCTGATGACGGCGGCTACTCGTGGCGCACCGGCATGTTCGGCAACCACGAAGACTATCACGCGATGTGGATCGACCCGAACGATCCCGAGCATTACATCATCGGCGGCGACGCGGGGATCTTCCAGACGTGGGATCGCGGCGGCACCTACGACGCGATCAACAACATGGCGATGGGCCAGTTCTACGTCGTCAGCTACGACTTCCAGGTCCCCTACCGCGTTTGCGGCGGTTTGCAGGACAACGGCAGCTCGTGCGGCTGGAGCCGGCGTCGCAACGGCCAACTGCAGATGACGGACTGGTTCGCCGTGAACGCGGCCGACGGTCTCTATACCGCGCAGGATCCGCTCGACCCCAACATCGTCTACTACGAGTCGCAGGGCGGCAACATCACGCGCCGTAACCTCGGCACGGGCGAGGTGGCCAACATCCGCCCGCGCACGGTGAACATCGCGACGTACGGCCAGCAAATCGCGCAGATCAAGGGCGAGGGCGGCACGCTCTCCCCCGAGCAGGAGAAACAGATCGCTGACGTTCGTACGCGCATGAAGCGCGAGATGTCCGATCCGAATGTCGCGCTCCGCTGGAACTGGAACACGCCCTTCTTCGTCTCTGCGCACGACCCGAACGTCTTCTACAGCGGCGCCGACAAGGTCTTCAAGTCGGCGAAAAAAGGCCGCGACCCGATCGCCATCTCGCCGGATCTCACGGCGCACGATCCGACGTGGCTGCGTGTGTCGAGCGGCTTCGACGCGGAAGGCAACGCCGCGTCCGACGCGTCGGGCGGCATCACCCGCGACGCGACGGGCGCCGAGGAAAACGCCACGATCAGCGTGATGACGGAATCGCCGGTGCGCGCCGGCATGCTCTTCGTCGGCACGGACGACGGCAAAGTGTGGGTGACGCCGAACGACGGCGGGAAATGGATCGATTTGAGCGATCGGTATTCGGGTGTGCCGGCGATGACGCACGTCTCGAGCGTCGAGCCGAGCCACTTCGACACGAGCACGGTCTACGTCGCGCTCGACAACCATCGGCGAAACGACTTCAAGCCATACGTGTTCGTCTCGAACGATTTCGGAAAGACGTTTCGGTCCATCAGCGCCAATCTTCCCACCGACGGACCGGGCAGCGCGTACGTCATTCGTGAGGATCCTGTAAATCCGAATCTGCTCTATGTCGGTACGGAGACCGGCGTATTCGCGTCGCTGAACAAGGGTCAGAGCTGGTTCCCGCTCCGAGCCAATCTGCCGACCGTGCCGGTGTACGATCTCAAGATTCACCCGCGTGACCACGAGCTGATCGCGGCCACGCACGGACGCGGCGTGGAAATCCTCGACGTCGCGCCGTTGCAGCAGATGGTCGGCAACATGCTCGTCAGCCAGGTGCACCTCTTCACGCCGTCGCCCGCGTTCGACTACGGTCAGATGCCGCCCGGCTCCGAGCCGCGCGCGCAACGGCCGTGGAAAGGAGAGGGTGGGCCGAGTGGGGCGGAGATCGTGTATCGTCTCGCCGCGCCGGTGGCGGGCCAGGTGCGCGTCGCGATCGTCGATGCCGCCGGTGACACGATCGCCCGCCTCAATGGGACGAACAACGCCGGTATGAACCGCGTGTCGTGGAATCTGCAGGCGATCAATCCGCAGACGCTGGCCGAGGGCGAAGGTGGAGGTGCCGGCGGCGGTCGCGGCGGTCG
>DATMHK010000116.1:0-6157 GCA_035554995.1 Gemmatimonadaceae bacterium | reverse complement strand
CACGCCCATCGTGAGGTTCCGTCGCGCCGGTGCATAGAGCGCCGAGTGGAACCGCCAGTTGAGCGGTCCCCACCGCTCCGACTCACGATCGGCGAGGGCGGCGTCGAACTCGTCGAGAAGGTCGTTGGCGCGCGTGAGGTGCTCGGCCCCGGTGTTCGGAATGGCGCGCCTCAGCAGCTCGCACTCGATGTCGGCGCGAAGCTCGAACAGCTCTTCGATCTCCTCGAGCGAGAGCGTCGAGACCACCGCGCCGCGGTGTGGGCTGAACGTGACCAGGCCCTCCGCCTCCAGCTGTCGAAGGGCCTCGCGAACGGGAATGCGGCTGACGCCGAGTTCGTCGGCGAGTGCGTCCTGGCGAAGCGGCTCGCCCTCGGGATAGTCGCCGCGCAGAATGCGCTCGCGAAGCGCCTCCACCGTCATGCTCGCCACCGTTTGGCGCTGAAGCGGTGCGGCTAAGCGCCGAGGGCCGGGAACCGTTGGCGTGTAGAGCGACGTCGCGTTAACGTCAACCGGTCGTGAGGTCATTCGGGGTCGGGAGGGTTTCAACGGTTGGGGTGGTGTAGGGCGGATACAGTATTCCCCGGGTTTGATCCTCGCAAGCTCGTTCAGCAACGGCCAACGAATCTCGCCCTTCCGCTTAGCACGACCAGCGTTCATCCTGTAGCGCGCCGTCGCGTAAACGCTGCCGCCAACGCCCCACCCCACCCACGATGAATCCCATCACGGTCCTCCTGATCGCCCTCGGCATATTCACCGTCGGCTACCTCTACGTGTTCATCGCCGCCCTGGCAAGAGACAAGCGTGAGGGGCAGACGCTCACGCCGAAACCGTTGATGGGACTCATCAGCTTCATCGCGAACTTCTTCGATACGTTGGGTGTCGGTTCATACGCCACGACCACGGCGATGGTTCGCTTTTTCAAGCTCATACCCGACGAGAAGATCCCAGGCTCGCTGAATGTCGGCTACGTCCTTGCGACGGTGATCCAGGCGTATGTCACCATTCACGGCCTCAGTGGCCTCGGCGTGACGGTGCCACCGGTCGAGGTCGACCCACTCACACTCATCCTGCTGATCACGGCCGCCATTCTCGGCGCGTGGCTCGGCGCCGGCGTGGTGGCGGCGTGGCCGCGCCGCAAGATCCAGCTGGGGATGGGACTCTGTCTCGCGGCCGCGGCGGTCATCATGCTCATCCGCCTGACAGTCTTCCATGCGCTCGAGGTCGGAACGACGGGGCTCACCGGGATCAAGTTGGCCATCGGCATCGTCGGCCTGTTCGGGCTCGGCGCGCTCATGACGCTCGGCATCGGCCTGTACGCTCCCTGTCTGATTCTCGTGACGCTGCTCGGCATGAACGACAAATCCGGCTACCCGATCATGATGGGCGCGTGCGCCTTCCTGATGCCCGTGGCCGTCGTTCGATTCGTCCGCGCGCGCGCGTATTTCCCGCCGGCGATGCTGTCGATGGCGATCGCCGGAATGTTCGCGGTTCCGCTCGCGTTCAAGTGGTTCCAGAATCTGGACATGTATTGGGTAAAGGTGATCGTGATTTGCGTCGTCTCCTACGCGTCGTTCACGATGCTGCTCACCGCCTACCGCGAAAAGGGAACGGAAGCCGCGTCACGGACGGCGTCGTTCGAGGGCGCGAGCGCCTAGCCCTTCGGCGGCGCGACGTTGCAGAACGACTTGACCTGATCGCTCACGTACGGGCGAAGCTTGGCGACGTAGTCGAGGTACTGCTTCGCCGCGTCGGGCGCGGCGGAGCCGCCGCTGATCAGGTTGACCTCGGCTTCGGTGAGCGACGAGTCGGCCAGCTTCGAGAGATCGCAGCTCTTGGTGGCCGGCGCCTCAGTCGCCGCCGACTGACTCACCGAGAGCGCTGACGCGCCGAGCAGGAACTTCGCCTCGGGCGTCGGCGCCAGACGCACGGCGAGCGAGAGAAAGCGCATGGCGCGCTGGTAGTCGTCTCGCTTTTGACTCGCCGTAGCGGACTTGAAGAGTGCGTTGCCTCGAGCCAGCGCGAACTGCGCAACCGTCGTCGAATCTTCGCCGTGACGCATGGCCTCGTTGATCGCGGCGAACGCGCTGTCCGGCTGGCCGGCGTCGAGCTCGAGCTGAGCGACTTGCAAGAACCCGTGAGGCAAATTGGGATTTGCCGCCAGCGCCCGTTTGGTCTCGGCGAGTGCCGTGGTCAGATTGCCGGCGCCCCGGGCCATTTGCGCGGCGACGACGTGAAGCTCCGCGTTGTCGGGGAACGTGGCGAGTCCACGCGGGAGCGCCGCGTCGGACTCGGCGCGCAGCATCTGGAGATACAGCACGAACAACGGCGCGGATTTCGGAAATCGAGAGACACCCGTGGCGGCGACGGCGAGCGCGCGTGCCGGTTGGCTGTCCGAGCGATACGCCGTCGCGAGGCGCGCGTAGACGTCGGCGTCGGCGCGCGCTGCCGGATCACGCTCCAGGAAACGCTCACCGGCGAGTGTCGCTCCTTTCCAGTCTTCCGCCGCGAGATGCACCAGCCAGCGCAGCTTGAGCAGCGGCAAGTTATCGGGATGTTGATCCGTTCCGGCGTCGATGATCGGCAACGCGAGCTTGGCATTCCCTTCTCTCGCCAGTGCGTTCACCGCGCGATCGATCAGTGCCTCGCTCGTGGTATCGGTCTTTTGTAGTCGAACCCAGACGGGCGCCGCTTCCGCCGTCTTGCCCAACGCGTCGAGCGCCTGCGCCAGGTCGTCGAGCGCGATGGCGTTTGCGGGCGCCGCTGCCAACACGCCCTGCGCCACGGCCGCGACGCTGTCGAAGGGCGGCCGATCCAGTTTGAGCATCGCGCCGAGCATGCACAATCGCGCGGGAACCGCTCTGGCGTACGCGGCGACGCCCTGCGCCGCCGCCGCTATTGCATCGGCATTCTTTCCATCTCGCGCGAGGTTCTCGCACTGACGGAGACCGAGGATCTGGTGCCGCGCGGCGACGAGATCGCGGGCGGCCGACTCGGCCGCCTCACTGACGGTACCGCCCTCCGCGGTCACCGGTTGGGTCAACCGGAGGTCGCGAATCATCGACAGAGACAACTCGAGGCGCACGCGACCGCCGGACGTCGAGACGGTTCCGGTAATCCGCTCGTCGGCCCGGAACTTCCGCGCGGCCTCCTTCAGCTCGCCCTCGCTCAGGACAGCATTGTCGTCGAAGCCGGACTTGAGGAGCCAATCGTTGAGATCGCCGCCGGAGACCACGCGGAGCTCAGCGCGCGGGAAAGCCGCAGCGACGCGGCTGCGAACGATGTCGCTGGCGCGGCCGGCAACGCCGCGGTCCGGCCCCGCGAACGCAGGCACCAACAGCACCTGCGTCGTGAACCGCTGCTGAGCGACGGCCGGGACGGCCGCGAGAGTCAGGAGGAGGAAGCCGCGTCGAAACATCGAAACGTGAAGGTAACTTGGCGGCACCATCGCCGGACAGGCGGCAACGACGCGACGACTCGCGCGGGGGAGAGTAAAAACAAATACCCGCGCGATGGACCGCGCGGGTATCGATTTTGGTGAGTCTTTTTGGCCTGACGCGAACTCTCGAACGCGAATTCTCGAACTACTGCACCACGACCTGTCCCGACATTGCGGACCCGTGGATGGCACAGTGGTACTTGTAAGTGCCGGCCGTACTGAACGTGCGCGTGAACGTGCCGGCCGACTGAGTTGGCGACTGGATGTTGCTACCGTCGTCGAACACGACGCTGTGTGTCGGGCAGGTGTAGTAGCCGCCGTAGCCGTCCGAGCAGGTGCTCGGCCAATTCCACGTCACCGTGGTCCCCGTGGGGACCGTAACCGTGCCGGGATTGAACGCCTGGTCGGCAAGGTTCACGGTATTGGTCACCCCGCCGCCGGGATTTGTGGTGCCTCCCGGGTTCGTATTCGTCGGTCCGGTGGTACTGCCTCCTCCACCGCCACCGCCGCACGCCGCGGCCATCACCAAGCAGATCGAGACCAACCGCCAATTTCGCATTGACCCTCCAAGGCACCTGAGCATCATTGTCCGCAGGATTCACGCGGGAGAGAGAGTTCTCGCGCTCGGTCGGTGAATCCGATGGGGCGCGAAAGGGTTCCCACGCCATGGACGCGCTCAGGGCATGTCGGGAACGAGCCGCGCTTTGGGTTGCTTCATGGCGAGCGCGCGCCAATCGGCGGCTTGGGCCGAGCCAAGAACGGCGAGCAGATCGCCGAGCCGCGCGGAGAGGTGATACACACCCCACCGGGCGCCGGCGAACGCCGATGGCCAGAGATGCAGCATGTCGGTCTCGGCGTCATACCGCATCGTCCCACGATACCAGGTGGTCAGCGATTTGTTCTGCACCATGCTCATGCTGCGCCAAAGCACGGGGACGGCGAACGTCCTCCACCGGATCCCGTCGCTGCTCGCCGCGAGCCACAGATCGCTCGCGCTGCACATCGAGCCTTTGGGGAAAGCGGCGACAAGAGCGAGATAGCCTCCCGGAACGTCGATGACGTCAAGATGCCAAACGACGGCACCCGGCACTGTCAGGTCGACGGGAGTCGGTGCGGACCAATTGGCCTGTTCGAAACCGACCCCGTTGTCCGGATGGCTGGTTCGCGTCAACACGCTGGTGGATCTCGCGAGGCAGCCCTCAGCACCCGTTCGAACGTACCAGAGCCTAGCACGACGATCGTCGTCGATGAGCAACGACGGTGACACCGCGTCGTGATTGCGCTCCTTGAACGCCACCACGGGCGTCGTCCATTCCCGAGCGTTCGCCGTCGACATGATCATGATTCTGTTCATGGAGTCGGCGACGAGCCGGTACATCTGAATCAGTCGGCCCGTTGCCGGATCGAACGCGTGATCCGGATCCGAGTTGTATTGGCCCTGTCCCGGGTACCTGATCACCGGATTGAGCACCTGCGACGGCGTCGTCCACGCCGTGTCCGACCCAGCCGCGAGGAATGCCGGGTTCTCGTACGATGGATCAGAGTTCTTATATGGCGTGTACATCAACCAGCAGCGCGTGCCGTTCCACAGTGACGTCCTCGGACAGGTGATGTCGGGGTGCACCGCGTCGCTCGACAGTGAGTAGCCGTCAGCGGGGAGGGTCACGGCTCTGAACCGTGGTCGAATCAGCGATTCGATTTGCTCGGCGATCGGTCGAGGATCGACACGCTGACGTGGTGCCGGCGGCTCGTCCGGTGGCGAAGCGTCTGCGAAGAAGCGCGGTGGCGAAGTTGGCGCTTTGGAATCAGCGCAGGCCGCGAGCGCGATCGCGCCGAACGTGAGGAGGGTGAAGCGCATTTAGCCTCGGCGTCGAGGGCTTGCGTGGAGGGGCGAATCGAGGCGGGCTGGTCGTGCAAAAGCCGGTCTCGGAGAGCGCGCGAATGTAACGCGCGGCAAGAAAGTTGGAGCGGATTGTATACGAACGACTTAGCCTTCCCCTGTCGGGAGACGGGCGAACTTTCCCAACGGGTGTCTCCATCCGCTGTTGCGATCGGCCGGTGCGCCGGCGCCACAGTCACTGGTCCCTGTTCGCCGTCCGACGTAGTATCCCGGACTGTCCCCTTGTGCGGAGAACTACGGATGTTCGGTGCAATCGCGGGCGGAGTCGTCGTGCTGTTTGGTGGCTGGATATTCACCAAGTGCGTCAAGGTGATCGGCCAGGCCGAAGTCATGGTGATCGAGCGCTGGGGACGCTTCAACCGCCTCGGGCGTTCGGGCCTCAACATCCTGATACCATGGATGGAGCGTCCCCGGACGATCGACGTCCGCTACTTCGAGGCGGATCCGGGCGGCGTGAAGCGGGTGACCTCCGGCTCGACCGCCAGGATCGATCTGCGCGAGCAGGTGCTGAACTTTCCGAGCCAGCCCGTCATCACGAAGGACAACGTCACGATCGACATCGACGCGGTGCTGTACTATCGAATCGCCGATCCGCAGAAAGCGGCGTATGCGATCCAGAATCTGCCCTTCGCCCTCGAGACGCTGACGCGCACCACACTGCGCAACATCGTCGGCGACATCGAGCTCGATCAGACGCTGGCGAGTCGCGACATGATCAACAAGAAGATGCGCGAGGTGATCGAGGAAGCGTCGATCGGCTGGGGTGTAGACGTCACGCGCGTCGAGCTGCAGGCCATCGAACCGCCGCGCGACATCCAGCA
>DATMHK010000115.1:0-6944 GCA_035554995.1 Gemmatimonadaceae bacterium | reverse complement strand
GGGCGTCATTCCGACCACCGAGAACATCGTCGTCGCGATGTGGCGCGTGATCGAGCCCGCCATGCAGCCGGCAAAGCTGACGAAGCTCGTGCTCTGGGAGACGTCGAACAACTACGTCGAGTACGACGGCCGATGACGCGCCGGCGGACCGCGGTCGTCACGGGTGCGACGCGCGGGATCGGGCTCGCCGTGGCGCGCGCGCTTGCGCCTCAGCACACCGTGATCATGATCGCGCGCAACGCCGACGATCTCCGCGCCGCGGCGCGCGATATCGGCGATTCCGCATGCGCGTTGGCGTGTGACCTCGCCGACGCCGCGGCGACGAACGCCGCCATCGACCGAATCGGGACGATGACCGACGGCGCGCCGGATTTGTTGGTCAACAACGCCGGGCTCTTCAAGCTGTCGCCGATCGAGTCGACGAGTCCCGAAGCGTTTTCCGCGTCGCTCGAGCTGAATCTTTCGGCGCCGTTCCGCCTCATTCGTGCATTCCTTCCCGAGATGCGCAAGCGCGCGAGCGGGCACATCGTCTCGATCGGTTCGATCGCCGACCACATGGCGTTTCCGGAAAATGGCAGCTACTCCGCCGCCAAATTCGGCCTGCGCGGGCTGCACGGCGTGTTGCGCGCCGAGCTCGCCGGCACTGGCGTGCGATCGACGCTCATCTCACCGGCGCCCGTCGACACACCTCTGTGGGACGAGGTGAATCCGGACGAGCGCCCGGGGTTCACGCCGCGTTCGGCAATGCTGCGTCCCGAGGACGTCGCGGCCGCGGTGCTGTTCGTGGTTTCGCAGCCGGCCTCCGTCAACGTGGATGAGCTGCGGCTGTCGCGGAGCTGACGTGTTCATTCCGCTGGTCGATTCGCTGCGGTGCATTGCGGGTCACGAAGAGACGTGGCTCGTCGCCTCGATCGAACGGAGCGACGAGCGCGACATCCGCCGGGGCTTTCTTGGCTGCCCGATCTGCTTCGCCGAATACCCGATTCGCGACGGCATCGCGTACTTCGGCGTCGATCCGGCGGAGCCAGCGATAGCCGCAATGCCGGCTCGCGTCGACGAGGAGGATGCCGTACGCCTCGCTGCCGCGCTGGACTTGACCGATCCGAGAATGGTCGCGGTACTGTTCGGCCCATGGGGAGCCTACGCGCCGATCATGCGAGGCTTTTCGCCGGCGCACTTGCTTCTCGTGAATCCACCCGCGAGCATCGCGAGCGGCGACGGAGTGTCGATCGTTCGGACGAACAGCGTGGCGCCGCTCGCGCGGGGGTCGGTGGACGGCGTCGCTCTCGATTCCGGCGCCTCGCCCCAGATGCTCGAGTCGCTGGCCGGCTCGCTTCGCGCGGGAGGCCGGCTTGCCGGTCCTGTCGCGCTTCCGCTGCCGGAGGCCGCGGCCGAATTGGCGCGAGACGACCGGATCTGGGTGGCCGAGCAGTCCGAAGCTGGAGGGGCCACATCGCCGCTCATCTCGTTGCGCCGAGCCCGCTGAAATACCGGTCACGGCCGTATTATTCCCGGTAGGTCATGCTTCGAATTTTCGTTGCGGGCGGCACCGGCGTTCTCGGACGGCGTGTGATCCCGGAGCTACTCGCTTCGGGATTTCGCGTCACGGCGTCAGCGCGCTCGGAAAAATCGCGATCGACACTCAAGTCGTTGGGTGCCGAACCCGTCGCGATGAATCTGTTCGATGCGGCCGACGTAAAGCGCGCCGTGGGCGAACAGGACGTTGTCGTCAATCTTGCGACGCACGTCCCCCCGAGCACGGCGCGCGCGCTTCTGCCCGGCGCTTGGCGCGAAAATGACCGGATCCGTACGGTGGGCGCGGCGAATCTCGCCGCCGCCGCAAAGGCGGGCGGCGCCGATGCGATCATTCAGGAGTCGTTCGCACCGATCTACGAAGACGGCGGCGACAAGTGGATCGATGAGAGTTGGCCCGTTCGGCCCGCCCGCTACAACAAGTCGACCCTCGAGGCGGAACGTGCGGCGACGATGTTCACCCGACGCGGCGGGCGCGGGGTGATCCTTCGCTTTGCGTATTTCTACGGAGCGGACGGGTTCGCGACACGCGAGATGATCGAGACGGTGCGAAAGGGAGTCAGCCCGCTCGTCGGGGCGCCGGACGCCTTTTACTCGACGGTGTCGCACGACGACGCGGCGATGGCGGTGCTCGCCGCCCTGCACGCTCCAAGCGGGATCTACAACGTGTCCGACGATGAGCCGCTGACACGGCAGCAATGGCTCGAGTCATTGGCGAAAACGCTCGGCGTTCGACCGCCGCGAATGATCCCGGGCTGGATGTCGGCCCTCGCCGGCTCGAAATCCGACCTCCTCGGACGCTCACAGCGGCTGTCGACGAAAAAGCTTCAGGACGTCAGCGCCTGGCGGCCGACGACGCCCTCGATCCGCGAGGCGTGGCCGACGCTGGTTCGGGAGATCGGCGCCGGCGCCTCTCAGGAGTGAACCGGCTCGGCCTCGCGATCGCCTGATTCGTAGAGCGAATCGATCAACGCCTTGTACTGCTTGTCGACGACGCGACGCTTCACCTTGAGCGTCGGCGTGAGCTCGCCCCGTTCGATCGAAAAATCGTGCTCGAGCAGCCCGACTTTCTTCGGCATCTCGTAGCGCGCCAGCTCGGCGCACTCGCCCAGGACTTCCTTTTCCATCTTGGCGTGGGTCGCCGGCATCGCGAGTAGTTGCGCGCGGTCGGTCCACAAAATGTTCTGGAGCTTGGCCCACTTCTCGAGCTGGTCCCAGTTCGGCACGACGAGCACCACCGGAAACTTGCGGCGATCGCCGATCATGACCGCCTGACTCACGTACTTGTTGGTCTTGATTTTGTTCTCGATCGGCTGCGGCGCGATGTTCTTTCCGCCAGCCGTGACGATGATGTCCTTCTTGCGATCGGTGATCGCGAGAAAACCGTCGCGAATCTCGCCGATGTCGCCGGTGTGGAACCAACCCTCGGAGTCGATCGCCTCGGCGGTGGCGGTGGGCTTGTTGAAGTAGCCGCGCATCACGTGCGGGCCGCGCGTGAGAATCTCACCGTCGGACGCGATCATGATTTCGACGCCCGGTACCGGCTTCCCGACGGTCCCGATGCGGAACGCGGATGGCTTATTCACCGCGATCACGGGCGACGTCTCGGTGAGACCGTACCCTTCGAGAATCGTGAGTCCGGCCGCGTAGAAAAACTTGTTGATCTCCGGAGCGAGCGGCGCGCCGCCCGACACGAAGTAACGGAGCTTTCCGCCGGTGCGTTTTTGCAGCTTCGAGAAAACCAGTCGCTGCGCGAGGCTGTACTGGGCGGCGAGGAATCCGCGCGGCTCGCCGCCGGCGAGCTTGATGTTGGCCCAGCGTTCGGCGACGTCGCGCCCCCAGAAGAAGATTCTCTTTTTTACCGCGCCGCCGGAAAGCGCGTTCTCGAGGACGCGCGCGTACATCTTCTCGTACAGGCGAGGGACCGAGAGCACGAGCGTCGGGCATACTTCGGTCATGTTGAGGGGAACGGTGTCGTTCGACTCGGCGTAGGCGATGCTCGCGCCGGCGTGAAGCATCAAGTAGTGGCCGGCCATCCGCTCGAAGATGTGTGACAGCGGCAGGAAACTGAGGCACGTGTCCTGACCCGCGAATGGAATCGCCGCCGCGCCCGCCATGACATTCGAGTAAATGTTGTCGTGGGTGAGCATGACGCCTTTCGGGTCGCCCGTCGTCCCCGACGTGTAGATGATCGTGGCGAGATCGTCGGGGCGAACTTTGATCGCGCGTTCGCGGAACGCGGCGCGTGCAGCGTCCCGATCGGCGGCGGCTCCCGCGGTCTCCACCATATCCAGTGAGCGGTCCACCCCGTTCGTCGGCGGCCCAAAACTGATGACGTGTCGCAAGGCGGGGCAGGAAGCTCGCGCCGCCGCAACCTTGGCAGCTTGATCGGGATTGGAGACGAAGGCGACACACGCGCCGGAATCACGCAGGATGTAGGCGACTTGGTCCACGGGCAGATTCGGGTAGACCGGAACGTCGGCGGCGCCAAGGGCGAGAGAGGCGTAGTCGACGATCGCCCACTCCGGCCGATTCTCCGAAAGAATGGCGACGCGATCGCCGCTTCGGACGCCCAGATCTTCCAGTCCGAGCGCAACGCGCCGCACGCGCTCGAGCAACGTGTCGTGCGAGATCGGCTGATACCGTCCGTCTCGCTTTACTTGCAACGCATCCGGCCGTCGATATTTCTCGATGGCCGCGAAGAAGAGCTGATTGAGCGTACCAGGCGCGGAGTTCCGCGGACCACCCGTCGTCACCATCGACGACCTCTCTTCCGGAGACGAAGACGCAGTATATCGCGCGACGGCGGCTCTGGAAACCACCGCGCGGATCAACGGATCGAGATGACGACCTTAACCGGCGTAACGATCCTGAGCGGCGCGAAGGTGAGGTATGCGCCCTTATATGACGCCGTCGCTTCCACGACAACGCTATCGGGCTGTTGCAGCACCGGGCCGGTGAGCAGACGCGTAAGTACGGTCACGTACCGCTTGCCGGCCACGCCTTGCGCGTCGGTCGTGTCTGTTTCCGTCGGCTTTCCACTCGCATCGCCGATATAGACCGAGGGGATGGTGGTCGAGGAGCTGGGAAGTGTTCTCGTGATTCGGTAGTGCACGATCACGCCCTGCACCGTGGTGTCGCCCGCGCCCTTGACGATGGTCGACAATGGAGGGTTCGAACGGCCAATCGAGCTCGCCGAGTCGGAGCCGAGCGGTGCGCGCAGCGTGTCCGGCTTGGTGCCGAGAACGATCGTCGTCGGCCGGACGGTCACCGGAACGTTTACCGTGAGCGTCTGCACGCCGCTGGCCTGCCCGACCACGGTGACGTTTCCGAGCTTGTCGCCGAGCAGCAGATGATTCACGGTGAAATGCGCCCGGAACATCGTGTCGAGCACGAACAGCTCGAACGGGAACGCGATCGGCTCCCCTTCCGCGTTGTAGGAGGTCACCGTGACGGGCGCGACGGCGCCCGTGCTGTCGCGCATCGTGTCGCCGCGCACGACGAATGGCGCGGGGAGCTGAACGAGCGAGATCGCCGCCGCGCCAGCCGGCGCGGACATGTCGATGCAGGCGACAGCCGTGGCGACGCCGACGAGGAGCGCGGCGACGACGCCTCGCTTCGATCTTCCGCTCAGTCGCATGCGATTGTGTCGAGCGTCCCGCGCAACAACGAATCGATCACTCGAATCTTCCGGCCAGGTACGCGGCCAAGCTTCGGTACGCCTGCGCCGCCGGATCGTCCGGCGATCGCAGAACGACCGGCTGACCTGCCGCGAATGCCTCGACCGACGCCGAGGTGCGCGGGATCACCGTATCCAGTACCAGGCCGGCGGGAAGCTGTTCCCGGACGTATTTCGCGACGCGTTCCGACGTCGGATTCCCGGGCTCCACCATCGTCAGCAGGATGCCGTCGAGCGTCAAACCGGAGTTGGACGATAGCGATGACCGGATGCCGCGAAGAATCTGCGTGGTCGTCTGCAGTGCGAGCGGCTCGCATTGGAGCGGGATGAGCACATGCTGGCTGGAGGCCAGCACGCGGTGCACGACCGGGCCCAGTCCGGGCGGCGTGTCGACGATGACGATGTAGCCGCGCTCGCGGGCGCGCTCGAACAACTCGGCGGTACGCGGCGACGCGGCGACCTGCTGCAGATACGCGTCGTGCGACACGCTCTCACTCACGCTTCCGACGGAGACGACGCGCAGCCACGGCAGGTTCGTCGGCCGTACGACTTCGTGCATCCCGTGGCTGCCGGTGAGGTAGTCGGACAGTCCGACCTTGGTCGCCGCCGAGTTGAGGCCGAGGCCATGACGAACGGCCCCCTGCGGATCGGCATCGACGAGCAGCGTTTTCACGCCGCGACGCGCCAGCGCCGTCGCGAGGTTGATCGCTGTCGTCGTTTTGCCGACGCCACCTTTTTGGCTGACGACCGCGAGGACTTGGCCCACGGTGTTACTGGGCGTTGCCTGCGCCGGGGTCAGCTCCGTCACTGTTCCCGTCTGCATCTCCATCCATCGTCGCGAGGGTCTCTTCGGCGTGTCTGATCCAGCGTTCCGACTCCTCACCCGTGGGAGGTTTGGCCAAAAATGCCTCGAGGTGTGACCGCGCTCCGTCGCGATCGCCGCGCTTGAGCATGAGGAACGCGAGCCCGTAATGCGCCCCCGAAAGCTCGGGCTTCAGCTCCAGTGCATTACGATAGCACTTAATCGCCTCGTCCGGGCGATTCGTCTTCGTGAACGCGATGGCCATGTTCTGAAGAATCTTCGTGTCGTTGGGCCGATCGCGCAGCGCGAGACGATACGATGTCAAGGCGGCATCGTAATCGCCCTGGCGCTCGAGCGCCATCGCCTCGCTCAAATAATCGAGGCGTTTGGGCTTCACGTCGCTGTCGGACTTCCCGCCTAGCAGGCGGCTCAACCAGGACATACGACTTGAACGTATTGGGGGCTGAAGCGGGGGGGCAGGGAAGACGCGCCGGTCGCCTGATCGTCGGCGAGCGAGGGAAGCTGTGGCGTAACGCCTAAAGTATGGTCGCTGCCACGCCGGAGCAACGTTATTTGTGGGTCGCAGTGTCGCGCGCTACCACGCGTTCCGGGGTAGGGATAGGTTACGCGGAATGTCTCCACGCCGAACGACGGTCGAGCAGTCGAAGGGAGTTTTCGAGGTCGAGTGGCCGCTGTTCGGGGAATTATCCCGCGGCCTCGCCCTCAAGGTCGCCCGTTCTTACGACCCTGAAGTCGTCATCGGCATCGCCACGGCCGGCGTCATTCCGGGTGCCGTGATCGCCGCCATTCTCGGCCGAGAATTCTACTCGATCGTCGTCAGTCGGCGGTTCGGGACCGAGTCGGTTCGGGAGACGCCCGCCGTCCTCAGCGCCGCTCCACCCACCATCCGCGACAAGCGAGTTCTCGTGG
>DATMHK010000114.1:0-11517 GCA_035554995.1 Gemmatimonadaceae bacterium | reverse complement strand
GATGTGGCGCAGGCGGCTACCGTCATGGCGGTGAATGCGTGGCAATTGGCGCAGTTACAGGGGTTGTTGCCGAGATGGCCGAAACAGCGTTAGCACTGCCAACAGCGCAACGTCGCTGTCGGCTATGGTCGGCGGCGGCGGCTGACGGCTGGCTGGCCGCTCGCGGCGGTGCGCCCGGCTGGCGGCTTTTTGGGCTTGCGGCTGCGGCTCGCGGCGGTGCGCACGGCTTCGGCGGCGGCTAGTCGGAGTGTTCGGTAGGGCGCTTTCGGTGATTCTTTCGTCGCGGTTCGACGGTCTCGATAAACCGCGAGAGCTTCCGGCAGAGCGTTCGGTTCTTGGCGAGCAAGCCCTCGAATTCGGTCGTGATGAACCCGCGACGCGCCAGCGTCTCGAGTTCGTCCTGTGTTTCGTCGGCTGATCCTCGCGCTTGTCGCAGGTACTTTGCGAGTTGCGGATCGCTATTGAAGCCGCAGCCCTCCGCGATGTTCTCATGAATCGCGTCGGCGGCCCGCAAGAGTTGGTCAGCCTTGCTGGCTCGGAGCCGGGACCCGAGTCGGTCCACCAACTGTACGACACCGTCCGAGAGCTCGGAGGCAAGCCGCCAAACTTCGAGTTTGTGATAATCGGTCATCCCGAAACGGTCGCTGGGCGACTGGCTCGCACCGCCACCGATCCACCTCATGCGCATTCTTTTCGACGCCGTCAGCCGCCCGCATTCGCCGCAGGCCGCCGCCGACAGCCAAAAAGCCGCAAGCCGTGCGCACCGCCGCGAGCCGCCAGCCAGCCGTCAGCCGCCGCCGCCGACCATAGCCGACAGCGACGTTGCGCTGTTTGGCGCAGTCACTCTCGCATCGCCGACCGCCGATCGCCGGCCGAATGCAGATCAACCGCCAACGACTCCACTCGCCGTCCATCCATCTCGCGCACCGTGAACACCGCCCCGCCGGCCGTCGTCCGGTCGCCAACAATCGGGAGCCTCCCGAGCGCGCCAAAAACGAACCCGCCGATGGTCGTGTAGTCGTCGTCGGGCACGTCGAGTCCGAAGCGCTCGTTGAGCTCACCGATGTTCGTGCTGCCCGGTACGATGACGAGATCGGCGCCTTCGCGTTCGGGGTGTTCGGGGGGCTCGTCGTACTCGTCGAGGATCTCGCCAACGATCTCCTCGAGCAGATCTTCCATCGTGACGAGTCCGGCGGTTCCGCCGTATTCGTCGAGTACGATCGCCAGGTGCTCCTTCAGTCGCTTGAAGTCGGAGAGCACTTCCTCGACTTCGCGCGAGCCCGGGACGACGTGGACCGGACGGAGGATGGCGCGCAGCGAAAAGTCCGGCGGCGGCGCACGGAGGATCGGGATCAGATCCTTGGCGAGCACGATCCCCACGATGTTGTCGATCGTTTCTTCGAAAACCGGATATCGGGAACGTCCGCTCTCTTCGACGAGCGCGATCGTCTCGTCGAGCGTCGCTTCGATCGGCAGCGCGTCGATGTCCGTGCGCGGCGTCATGACTTCGCGCGCGTTCTTCTCCGAGAACTCGAAAACACCCTCGAGAATGTCCGCGTCCTGTGCCTGAAGCACGCCGCCTTCCTGACTCTGCTCGATGAGCATCCGCAGCTCCTCGGGCGAGTGGACGTTCTCTTCGGGATTGGCCGCCTTCTGTCCGAAGAGCCGCAGCACGACTTCCGACGACTTGTTGAGCAGATTAGTGAAGGGAGACATCAGCCAGGCGAAGCCGAGCAGCGGCGGCGTGAGCCAGCACGCGACTTCTTCGGGGTGTGAGAGCGCCGCGCCCCGCGGAGCGAGCTCGCCGAAGACGACGTGGAAGAACGTCACGATGGCGAGCGCGATCGTCGCCGCGATGCCCACTCGTACGGATAGATCGAACGGAAGCATGCCCAGCTTGTGGGCAAACCAATCGCCGAGGACGCTCTCGGCCAGCGCACCGAGGGCGAGGCTGGCCAAAGTGACGCCTAGCTGGCTCGCCGAGTAGACACGCGCGAGATTTCCCGATGCCCGGAGGGCGACACGGGCCTTCCAGTCGCCGGTACGCGCCATCGACTCGAGGCGGGTTCGGCGGGAGCGGACGAGGGCGAACTCCGCGGCAACGAAAAAGCCGTTCAACAGAAGTAGAACGGCGATGGCGATCAAGCGCGGGAGCACGGGGACAATCTACGGGAAGCCTAGGGCAGCGTCGATCCTTCGATTCAGGCATGGCCTCTTTGCACGTTCATTCGCACCCACACGACAACAGCCACGGCCACAGCCACAGTCACGGCGGGGGGCCGCACGATCACGGGCATGACCACGGGGGAGGCGCCGACGCCAAATCGACCCGCGCGCTAGCCATTTCGCTGGCGCTGACCCTGGTGATCCTGGTCGCCGAGGGCGTCGGCGGATGGCTGTCCAACTCGCTGGCTTTGCTGGCCGACGCCGGCCACGTGCTCACGGACGCCGGCGCGCTTGGACTGTCGCTGTTCGTGGCCTGGTTGGCTCGACAGCCCGGATCGGCCGCCAAGACCTTTGGCTACCTGCGCTGGGAGATCCTGGCGGCGCTGATCAACGGGGCTACGCTGCTCCTCATCTCGGCGTGGATCATCGTCGAGGCGTTCGCGCGCTTCAGGCACCCCGAGCCGGTGGTCGGCGGGATGATGCTCGCGGTGGCGCTCCTCGGCTTCGCCGTGAATGGCGTGGCCGTCTGGCTCCTCCACGGGGTCCGCGAAGGCAGTCTCAATGTGCGCGGCGCGTACCTCCACATGCTCGGCGACATGCTGGCGTCGGGCGGAACGGTGGTCGCGGCGCTGGTCATCCGCTACACCGGATGGCTCGCCGCCGACCCGGTGGCGTCGCTCGTCACGACGGTCCTGATCATCACCGGCGCGTGGACCCTCGTGAAGGAATCAGTCGACGTGCTGCTCGAGGCCGCCCCGTCGCACATCGATCTCGACAACGTCCGTTCACGACTCGAATCGATCGGCGACGTTGAGTCGGTGCACGATCTGCATGTCTGGACGGTGACGTCCGGGATGATCGCGATGAGCGCGCACGCGATCGTGCGCGACTCGGGATGTCACCAACGCGTCCTGGAGAACGCCCACGACGCGCTACAGGCGCTGGGCATCCAGCACGTCACGATCCAGCTGGAGTGCGTCGAGATGGATGGCAGAGAAGCCAACCTGCATCCCTAGGCGGCTCCCCGATAACACAACAGCGCGCGGACCGAGTTCCGCGCGCTGCGATCAAAACAAAAAGGCGAGACGAATCGCTCCGCTGAGCTGATTGGTCTCGCTACGTTTGGGTTTCCTGGGACTCGCTCCCGTCGCTCGACTCGTCGGAGACTATTTGATGTTCTCCGGTGAGCTCTCCGCGGGACTTCAGGTATTCGTCCCGTTCGGCGTAGCCATATCCGCCGAGCACTTCTCCGCCGCGCATGTAGTCGTGCCCGTAGCCGCGTCCGTGGGGATAATTCACGAGGGCGGCTTCGTCGGCTTGATCCATCGGCCCACCTCCTGGCGTTGGATTTTTTGGCGCGTGTCAGGCGCCTAAAGGGGAACGTGCGACGTTACAGGTTCGTTGCGCAAGGGGCTTTTTGGGGCGATGGGGGATGGGCGGCGGGCGGTGGGCGATGGGCGGTGGGGAACTGCGTGAGCGAGCACGGCTTGGGTGCACTTCACTTCGCTGACCAACACCCATCGCCCACCGCCCATCGTCCATCGCCCATTGTCCCTACAACGAGCCCTCCCTTACCTTCCAAGGCTATGCAAATCCGTAACATCGCCATCATCGCGCACGTCGATCACGGCAAGACCACGCTCGTCGACAAGATGCTGCGGCAGGCGGGCGCGTTTCGCGATAATCAGGTGGTTCAAGAGCGTGTGATGGACTCCAACCCGCTCGAGCGCGAGCGGGGAATCACCATCCTCGCCAAGAATACAGCTGTTCGCTGGCACGGCACGAAGATCAACATCGTGGATACGCCCGGTCACGCCGATTTCGGAGGCGAGGTTGAGCGGATTCTGCGCATGGTGGACGGCGTGCTGCTCGTCGTCGACGCCTTCGACGGCCCCATGCCGCAGACGCGATTCGTCCTCAGGAAAGCTCTCGCGTTGGGCCGAACGCCCATCGTCGTGATCAACAAGATCGATCGACCAGGGGCTGACCCGCTGAGGGTGCACGACGAAGTGCTCGATCTGTTCATCGAGCTCGAGGCCGACGAAGCGCAGCTCGACGCCCCCGTGGTCTATGTCTCGGCGCGCGACGGCGTGTCGACGATGGACCTCGACAAGCCGCTGCAGGATCTGACGCCGCTGTTCGAGACCATCGTCGCCAAAGTCCCGCCACCGCCGAGCGACGCGGCGGGTTCTTTTCAGATGCTGATTTCCACGATCGATCACTCGCCGTACCTCGGGCGGCTGGGCATCGGACGTATCGAGCGCGGCACCGCGCGCGTCGGCGACGTCGTCGCGCTGTTGCCGCTCGATCTCAATCAGAAAGTCGAACAGTCGCGGATCACCAAGCTGTTCATGTTCGAAGGCCTCGAGCGCGCCGAGGTTCAGCAGGCGGACGCCGGCGACATCGTCGCGCTCGCCGGTCTCGAGAGCGTCGAAATCGGGCTCACGGTCACGGACGTGGAGCACCCGGAGCGCCTCGAAGGGATCGCGGTGGAAGAGCCGACGATCTCCGTGGACTTCCTCGTCAACAACTCTCCGTTTGCCGGCCGCGATGGAAAGTTTGTGACGTCGCGACAGGTTCGTGACCGGCTGTATCGCGAGCTCGAGAGAAACGTCGCGTTACGTGTCGAGGATACGGAGTCTACCGATACCTGGACCGTTTCCGGACGCGGTGAGCTGCATCTCACGATCCTGATGGAGACCATGCGGCGCGAGGGATACGAGTTCCAGGTCTCGCGGCCGCGTGTGATCACGCGCGAGGGTCCGAGCGGTGAGCGTCTCGAGCCGTACGAAGAGCTGTCGATCGACGTCCCTGAGGAATTCCTCGGCGCGGTGATCGAAAAGCTCGGGCCGCGGCGCGGCGAGATGCTCGAGATGAAGAATCCGGGGCAGGGATTGGTGCGTCTGCTGTATCGCATTCCGGCGCGCGGCTTGTTCGGCTATCGCTCCGAATTCCTGACGGACACGCGTGGAACCGGGATCATGCATCACCGCTTCCTCGACTACGGGATGTGGGCCGGTCCGCTCGCGGGACGAACGCGCGGGTCAATGGTGTCGATGGAGCATGGCACGATCGTCGCGTTCGCTTTGGCGAACCTCCAGGAACGCTCGACACTTTTCGTCCAGCCGGGCGATGACGTCTACGAGGGAATGATCGTCGGTGAGAACTCTCGTCCGGGCGACATGGACGTGAATCCGACCAGGGAAAAGAAGCTCACGAACATGCGGAGCAAGGCCAGCGACGAGAACATCCAGTTGGAGCCGCCGCGGGAGTTGACTCTGGAAGCCGCCTTGGAGTATATCGAGGACGACGAATTGATCGAGGTCACCCCGCAGTCCATCCGGCTGCGCAAGCGATTCCTCAGTACATCGGACCGCAAGAAGCTCTCGCGCGAGGCCAAGCGCGAGCGCGCTTCGGGATAAAAACACACCCAAGCTGTTCGCCGTATCGCTTCATCCTCGTTTCATTCACCGTTTCGCCCTGCAAGGAGAACCGAGCAATGTCGGCCATGTTCGAGTCGTCTGATCTGTCGCTGCTGCTGTTGGCCGAGCGACGCGACGACGACCTCGACGCAGCGTCCCTCGACGACGATGAGGCTGTCGGCGACGAGGCGGAAGACGAAGACCTCGACGACGACGACGTCGATTTTGACGACGACGACGACGAAGACTTCGACGAGGACGACGAGGATCTCGACGAGGATGAGGACGACGACGTCGACGAGGATGACGAAGACGACGATGACGACGAAGACGACGAGGATGAGGACGACCTCGACGACTTCGACGACGAGCTCGTCGACCTCGACGACGAATACGACGACGTGGATGAAGACGACAGGCCGCTCAGGCCTGGTCGCTACGACGAGTAGCGGACGTCGGCCGCCGCTCCGGCGGCCGCGCGGTCTCCCGGCGGTTGCCGCCGGCATAATTCTGTTCGTTTCGCTCGGGCGCCCCGCGGTCACGGCCGCGCAAGGCGCGGCGACTGGTCGCATTCAAGGCACGGTGGAGATATCGAACACGCTCGCCGCCCGGCGTCCGCGCTTTCGCATCTATTCCGATCCCGGCACGGGCGCGCTGCCGCCCGCCGGTCCTCGCGATCCGATTGCCGCCGAGCTGCGAAACGTCGTCATCTATCTCGAGGGAGACGCGCTCCGCGACGCGAAGGGACCGCCGGCGGCGCACGCCAGCATGGCGCAGCGCGACGAGCGCTTCGTTCCCCACGTCCTCCCGATCCTCGTCGGCACGACGGTCGATTTTCCGAACCAGGACGACGTCTTCCACAACGTCTTCTCGCTGTCGAGCGCCGCGGCGCCGGGTGAGAAGGGCTTCGATCTCGGCCGATACCCGAAAGGCTCGTCGAAATCGTGGACCTTTGAGCGGCGGGGAACCGTTCAGGTCTTCTGCCACATTCATTCGGACATGGGCGCGTTCGTGCTTGTGCTGCCGAATCCCTTTTTTGCGGTTCCCGACGACGACCACCGATATGTCATCGATGGCGTGCCCGAAGGGGACTATTCGGTCGTCGGCTGGCACGAGCGGGCGAAAACGGTGGTGCACAAGATTCATGTCACCGCCGGGCAAACGACGCCCGTGGATTTCAACATCCCGCTTCCTCCGCCGGAGAAGCGAACGCCATGAGCCGATTGCTGTCGCCGCTCCGGCGTAGCTCACTCGGGATCAAGCTGGCCGCCCTCGGCGCGGTCGTCACCGCCGCGGTTGTCACGGTGGCGTTCTTGGGACTCGGTGTCGAGATTCGCAAGGAGACGCGCCAGTCGTTCGCCGCCGAGCTGTCGCGCAACCAACGAACGTTGCAGCAACTCGAGGCCTACGACGCGTCGCAACTCCTTTTCGCGGCGTCGCTCATCACGGAGACACCGAGTCTCCAGTACGATCTGAGCATCTACCGCGTCGAAGCGAATGCGGGCGGCCGTGCGCGGACCGATCTCGTGAATACGATGGAGCGCGAGCTTCGGGAGCGGTTGCACTCCGTGGGAAACGATCTGCTCATCGTAACCGACGATTCCGGCCGGGTCTTCGCGTCGGCGGCGACGGCCGGCGCCGCCATTCCGCGCGGTACGAGCCTGTCCGGGCTTGCGGCCGTGCGTCATGTGCTCGACGCGAACGCACCGTCGGATAGCGGCGCGCTGGGCGTACTCCAGACCGACGCCGGTCACTTTCAGGTTGCGGCGTATCCACTGGTACAGGCGGGCATCACGCTCGGCTCGCTCGTGCTGGGACGACGGCTCGACTCCGCATTCGTCGCTGCCGCTCGGGCCGCGTCCGATGCCGCGATCATCGTGACAGCGGGTCCGTCGGTCGTCGCGACGAGTGATCCTGGGTTGAACAGCGTCGTTACGGTCGAGTCTCTCGCCGCGCGAGCGGCGGATTCGGGCGCGGTCATGGTGCCAATTGCCGGCGAGGACTTCGTGGCTGCCTCGGTACCGTTCGGCGAAACGGAGCATGGCGAGCCCGTACGACTCTGGTTGCTGCAACCGTTGTCGCGACGCGTCGCCGAGCTCACCGCGCCGCTCCGGCGCCAGTTCGTCCTGATCGGAGCGCTGGCGGTGCTCGTGGCGATGATCGGCGCCGCGCTCGTCGCGGGTACGGTGCTCGATCCGTTCCAGCGCTTCGTTCGTTACATGCGCTCGGGTGCCGCGATGGAGGAGCGGCAGGGCGGCTTCGACGCCGAGCAGGAAGCCGCCGAGCTGCGCACGCTCAACGACTCGTTCAATCAGCTCATGGACTCGCTGGCGGCGAAACGCCGGCAGCTGGAGGAACGCACGGCGGAGCTGCTCGCGGCGAACGTCGTGCTGACCGACGAGATCAGTGAGCGCGCGAAAGTGGAACAGGCGTTGCGCGAGAGTCAGGCGCAGCTGCGTCAGTCGCAGAAGCTGGAGGCGATCGGCACGTTGGCCGGCGGAATCGCGCACGACTTCAATAATCTCATCACCGTCATTACCGGGTACACACAGCTCGCGCTGATGCGCGCCGATCCGTCGACGCCGGAAGCCGCCGATTTGCGCCAGGTAGTCGAAGCGTCGGATCGCGCCGCGACGCTGACGCACCAGCTCCTCGCCTTCAGTCGCAAGCAGGTGCTGCAACCGACCGTGCTCGATCTCGCCGACGTCGCGCAGGGGATCGCGCCAATGCTCCAGCGGATCATCGGAGAGCACATCGAGTTGCGTCTTGCGACGTCGGGACCACTCGCCCGCGTTCGCGCCGACCGCGGGCAGCTCGAGCAGGTGCTGCTCAACCTCGCCGTCAACGCGCGCGACGCGATGCCGGAAGGCGGTCTGCTGACGATCGTGACGAGCAACGTGCCTGACGAACGCGCGCCAGCATCGCGCGCGGTATGGCTCGTCGTGAGCGACACGGGCATCGGCATGACGGACGAGATCCGCGAGCGCATCTTCGAACCGTTCTTCACGACGAAGGAGCTGGGGAAGGGGACCGGGCTCGGACTGTCGACCGTTTATGGAATCGTCAATCAGTCCGGCGGCACGATCGCGGTGGAGAGTGTGTCGGGCCGCGGCACGACGTTCACGATCACGCTCCCCGCGGCGGAGACGATGGGCGACGGCGCCACCCGCAGCTCCGAGGACGGCGAGCTCCCGTCGGGTTCGGAGACGGTGTTGATCGTCGAAGACGCCGACGACGTCCGCATCCTCGCGCGCCGGACGCTCGAGGAGCGCGGGTACACGGTGTTCGTGGCGCGCAACGCCGACGAAGCCCTGGAGATCGCCAGCGCGCGTCACGTCGACGTGCTGCTCGCCGACATCGTGATGCCGCAAACAAGCGGTCCGCAGCTCGTGGCCCGATATCAGTCGCTTCACAAGGCGCCGCTCGTGGTGTATATGTCGGGATACGCGGACGACGCGCTCACCCAGTACGAGCTCGATCCAAACGTCGTCTTCTTGCGAAAGCCGTTCACTCCCGCCTCGCTCGCACGCACGGTGCGCGATGCACTCGATCATAGCCATCGGGATGCCTCCATGAGCAGGACCTCCGTGAGCAGGACCGCCGCCAGTGCAGCCGATTGATCCGCGTACGCGGCGATGGACGTATGCGATCGCGGCGGGCGTGTGCCTGTCACTGGCGCCCGTGCCGGCGACGGCGCAGCGCGGCTTGCTGCTCCAGGGCATCTTCGACGCCGAAGGGTGGTCGACCAATGCGACGTCGAATCTGCTGACGAAGAACCACGGACGGGTCGCGGGGCTGGCGCGCCTGCAGGCGTGGGGCGCGTTCGAGCCGTTTCCGTCGATCGTCCTGTACGCGCAGGGGGAAGCCGAGACCGGCTCGGCGAGCCCGACGTCGAGCGCGCGACCGCAGACGGAGCAGTTCGGGATTCGCTACGGCAGATCGGACCGCCTGGTCATCGACGCGGGACGCATCACACCGGTGATCGGCACCTTCGCGAGCCGTCATTTCTCGACGAAGAATCCGCTGATCGGTGAGCCCGACGGCTACACACTCGATTATCCGTACGGCATCAAGCTGTCGGGCGAGGTGACGCACGCCGATTATCGCGTGGCGCTCGTATCGCTGCCGACGACGCACGTCAACTATCAGCCGACACCGACGGGACGTCTCCGGCCGGCGGTAGGCTTCGGTGTGACTCCGATGGTCGGGTTGCGCATTGGCGGCTCGTTCACCGTTGGTCCGTATCTCAACAGCAGTATGGATTCGATTCTTCCAACGTCGAGCCCGTGGACCGACTATGACCAGCGCGTCGCGGCGATGGATTTCTCGTTTTCGCGCGGCTATCTCGAAACGCACGCCGAGGGCGCTCGTGGGACCTATGAGGTTCCGGGTCGCGCGACACCTATCACCGGGTTCACGTATTACGGCGAAGCAAAGTACACGCTCTCCCCGCGTTTTTACGTCGCGGCGCGCGTCGAGCGCAACAAGTATCCGTTCATTCGGCGAACGACCACCGCGTGGGTGTCGCGCCTCACGGACTTCGTGGACGGCGAAGCGGGGATCGGCGTGCGACTGACGACGAACACGCTGCTGAAGGGCTCATATCTCGCCGACCGGTGGTGGGTGGCACCGACGGCCGCCGGGTTCCGCGGCCAGGGCGGACACGCGATCGCGCTTCAACTCTCGCAAGCGTTCGACGTGATGGGTCTGCTCGAGCGGAACCCGCTCTACCGTTGATTGAGCCGGTGCGGTCGGCTAACTTTTATGGCTCGCAGTGGTTGTAAGGGCTCGTAGCTCAGGTGGTTAGAGCGCACGCCTGATAAGCGTGAGGTCGGAGGTTCAACTCCTCCCGGGCCCATCTGGAATTCCAATTCCCGCCTGGCGTTCGCCGTGGGCGGGAATTGTTTTTGGCGCCTCATGATATTGCGATATTGCGCCGAGGCATCGCGGGCCGGCATCGACTGCCCGGTCCTAGGCGTCTTTTGCCGCTGAATTGCGTCGGGTTGCGTGATTAGAAACAAATCCAATGCCCGGTTCCGCCAAAGTACGCGCTGAGAAGGCCGCTCATGCCCCCGCCCCACGACCAGAAAGCGAGGAAGCACCAGCCCTTTTCCTTAAACTGCGGTGTCTTGGTCGGTGTGACGTTGGCAATACTCGTACGGATCGCCGGCGAAACGATCTTCCCGCCCGACTCGGCGTAGCCTCGCCACTGCCCGTCGACGTAGGCGACGAACAGGTTATATCGTCCAGGGGGTAGGCCCGTTTCGTCGCCGGCGGCGCCGTTCTCCATGACGCCGAGGATCTGACCAGCTTTGAGCTCATCGGGAGTAACGCCGTCGAGGACGGCGGGCGTGAGCTTCATGGTCTTTCCGTGGAACGTGCCGACACCGGCGTTCGCCGCACTGAACCGCGCCGTGCGTGCCTTGAGCGCGATCTCCGCGCCGGTCGGCGGGCCGCGACGTTGCGCGGCGGTGGGGCCGGCGACGGCCGCAATGATGAGAATCGGAAGCGTTGCGATGAGAACAAAGTTGGACCGCATGGCGGTACTCCTGAATGCGTGGCGGGGTTGTGCCTCGAGCCATGACACGCAGGGACCGCGAATTGATTCTCACCAATGGCTTGACCGAAAGGTCTAGTCTTTCTCCGGTCTCAGACGGTTTGGCTCGGCCAGGTCCAGCATCGCCTCGAGCTGCTCCTGGTCGGCACCCTCCAGATCGTGCGGCAGCGCGACCCAGATCGATCGTCGGTCGCCGCCACTCACTGACGCGAAGACCACACGCGCGCGGTCGTAGTCGGGGAGTTCTTCACCGGACGTCGCGGCGCCTTCGCCGACGAACCCATGCACAGAGACGATCCATTGAACACCATCGCGCGCTATAAAGAGACGGTTCGGCATCGAACTGTTGGCTAGTTGTCATCGAGCTCGCGC
>DATMHK010000113.1:0-29769 GCA_035554995.1 Gemmatimonadaceae bacterium | reverse complement strand
CGTCAGCGACCGCCGCTCTGAGATCGGCGCCGTGCCACGCACCCGGCCCATATCCCTCGTCCAGCAGCCGTGAGAGAATGCTCGAATCTATGTTTGTCGGGATGCTTGTCTTCGTTGCTACGCTAGTCACGTTCCCCTCGGACGTTAAATTTCCAGCATGCTAATGCACGCCCGTGCCGACGTCTTGGCAAAAATTGCAGCCGGCACGGCGGCGGCGGTTCGAGATCGCCAACGACGAGGCGCGCCGGGCGCGGCCGTGGCAACGTCACTCGCGCGGGGCACTGGGTGGTCTGTGTCCGATGTCGTGTGCACCTGTGGGCCTGCCGACCGCGTCTTCGAAGAGGCGCACACGCAGCCATCCGTCAGCGTCGTGCTCTCAGGCACATTCCAATACCGCTCGAGAAACGGCCGGGAGTTGATGTCCGCGGGCTCGCTGCTTCTCGGTAGTCCCGGCGACTCGTACGAGTGCGACCACGAGCACGCGGTCGGCGATCGGTGCGTCGCCTTTCACTATTCCACCGCCTACCTCGAGCGGATCGCGGCGGATCTCCACGGGCCGAACGCTCGCGCGAGTTTCGGCGCGACACGCCTCCCGCCGGCGCGAGCGCTTTCCGGCGCAGTTGCGCGGACGGCGGTCGCGCTGGGCAATCCTGAGCGTGCGGCTTGGGGAGAGCTCGCGGTACGCGTTGCCGCCGCGGCGCTGTCTTTCGCCCATGGTGGCGCGGCCCGGCGCGGGACGCCACCGGGTGCAGTAATACGGCGCGTCACCGAACAAGTCCGCGCCATCGAGCTGGACCCGTCGATGAACGCGAGCCTCGACAGCTTGGCTGCCGCCGCGGGACTGAGCCCCTTCGCCTATCTGCGCACCTTCGAGTACCTCACGGGCGCGACACCGCACCAACTGCTGCTGCGCGCGAGGCTGCGTCGGGCCGCGGTTCGGCTGGAGACCGAGGCCTCCAAAGTCATCGATGTGGCGCTCTCTTCCGGCTTTGGAGATGTGTCGAACTTCAACAAAGCGTTTCGCGCGGAATTCGGCGCGACGCCCACGGCGTACCGCCGCGCCCTGACTTCCGCGTAGTTGCCGCGGCGCTTGCCGCGACGTACGATATCCGCGGCCGCCCCGGCCCCCCCCCCACAGACCCCGGTCTAATCTCAGAGCCGCCCCGGTGAGCTCGCTGTTCCTTGGTTGTTTCACGTTCGGATTGCTGTTCACCGTCATCAGCGGCCTTCTCGGCGCGTTCAACGGCGGACACGACTTCCACATTCCGGGGGTTCACGCACACGGCGGTCACGCGGGCGGCCATCACCACGGCCACCCGTCGCCGTTCAACGCCGGAACGATCGCGGCCTTTCTTACGTGGTTCGGAGGCGCGGGATATCTATTGACCCGCTATTCAGGATTCGCCGCGCTTTCGATCATCGCAATCGCCAGTCTGGTCGGTCTGGTTGGTGGCGCGCTGGTTTTCGCGTTCCTCGCGAAGTTCATCAACCCGCGCCTCACCGTGCTCGCGCCTGAAGATTTTCAGATGCAGGGTATCGTGGCGAAGGTGACGAGCACGATTCAACCCGGTGGAACCGGTGAGATCGTCTACACACTCGGCGGAACGCGCCACTCCGACGGCGCGCGCGCCGAGACCGGCGAGCAACTCGATCGCGGCACCGAAGTGGTGATTCTGAGAGTGGAAAAAGGCATCGCGTACGTGGACCGATGGTCGAAGTTCGCCGCGGCGAATCAATTGCCGTCCGACGACGGCGCCGTGAACTAGACGTACCCAAAAGGAGCTCTCGTGGAAATCCTCCAGCAGCCTGTCGTGATCATGAGCGGCCTAGCCGTGGCGGTGGTGATCATCCTCTTCGCCACGTTCGCGCGCATGCTTCGCAAAGTCGGCCCGAACCAGGCGTTGATCCGCTACGGACTCGGCGGAACGCGCATCGTGCACGGCGGGGCGCAGATGGTGCTGCCGCTCATCCACAGCGCGCAGGAGTTGTCGCTCGAGCTCATGTCGTTCGACGTCGCGCCGCAGCAAGATCTCTACACGAATCAGGGCGTCGCCGTTACCGTGGAAGCCGTGGCACAGCTCAAGATCAAGAACGATCCCGAATCGATTCGCACGGCTGCCGAGCAATTCCTCACCAAGACGCCGCCGCAGCGCGAGTCGCTGATACGTCTCGTCATGGAAGGACATCTTCGCGGCATCATCGGTCAGCTCACCGTCGAGCAAATCGTGAAACAGCCGGAGATGGTGGCCGATCGCATGCGCGCCAACGTCGCCGAGGACGTCGCGAAGATGGGACTCGAAGTCGTCTCCTTCACGATCAAAGAAGTCAGAGACAAGAATCAGTACATCGAGAACATGGGCCGGCCGGACATCGCGCGCATCAAATCGGGAGCAGACATCGCGGCGGCCGAAGCGGAACGCGATACGGCGATGAAGCAAGCCGGCTACATGCGCGAGGCCGCGGTGGCGCGCGCAGAGGCGGACCAACAGCGCGTGCTCGCTGAAACGCTGTCGCAGGCGAAGCAGGCCGAGGCGCAGAAAGAGCTCGCCGTGAAGAGGGCGTCGTACGAGGCCGAAGCGAAAAAGCAGCAGGCCCAGGCAGACAAAGCCTACGAGATCCAGGCGAACATCATGCAGCAGCAAGTCGTCACCGAGGCGGTGAACGTCGACCGCGTCCGGAAAGAAGGCGAGATCAAGGTTCAAGAAGCCGAAATTCAGCGGAAAGAACGCGAGCTCGCCGCGACGATCCTCAAACAGGCCGAAGCCGAGAAGAAGCGCATCGAAACGCTCGCTGAAGCGGAGAAGCTGCGCCTCGGTCTCGAGGCGGCCGGACGCGCCGAGGCGCAGAGGACAGAAGGCGCCGCGGCCGCCGAGGTGATTCGTCTGAAGGGAACCGCGGAGGCGGAGATCATTCGCTCGAAGGGACAGAGCGAAGCCGCTGCGATGCAGCTCAAGGCGAGCGCGTACCTCGAATACAATGAGGCAGCCGTTCTCGACAAATTGATCGCCGGCCTGCCCGACGTCGTTCGCGCCCTCGCCGAGCCGCTCGGGAAGGTGGACAAGATCACGGTCGTGTCGACGGGTGGGGACGGGGGCGCCGGCGTGAACAGAATCACCGCGGACATGGCGACGATGGTGGCGCAGGTTCCGGCACTGATCGAATCACTGACGGGCAAGAAAATCTCGGACCTGATGCGACAGGTTCGTCCGCTCGCGCCGGGCGAAGTCGCGGCGCCCGCCGACACTCCCGTCAAGGCACCTCCATCGGGAATTCCCGGAACACCCGCTTCGCCGACGGCGAAAAAGAGTTAAGCTCCTCGCATGAAACGCCGTCACTTCATTCGAACAGTCGGCACCGGCGCGGGCGCGCTCGCGCTCGCGCCGCGGCTGGGCGGTATCATCGCGCCAAAGAAGCTCGATCGCATAGGGCTCGAGCTGTATGCTGTGCGCAAGGCGATGCGCGCCGAACCGGAACGCACGCTCGCCGCTGTACGCGCGCTCGGCTACGACGACGTCGAGCTGCTCTGGTCGTTCGGGAATTTTGGCCGCACGCCGCAGCAGGTTCGCGCCACGCTCGACAAGGAAGGCTTACGCGCGCCGTCAGCGCACATCGCGCCGGAGATCATAGTCGAGGCGTCGTGGAGCACTCGTCTCGATGATGCACGACTACTCGGCCATCGATTCTTGATCGTGCCGAGCCTGCCGAACGAAGCGAAGCTGTCGATCGACGACTGGAAGTCGTGGGCGGACAAGTTCAATACGGCGGGGGCAGTCGCAAAGGCGGCGGGTGTCTCGCTCGCATTTCATAACGAGCCCGGTCATATGAAGGCGATCGGCGGCGTGGTGCCGTACGACGCGTTCGTGGAGCGCCTCGATCCGAAGCTCGTACGACTTCAGCTCGACGTCGGCAACATGCTCATGGGCGGCGGCGATCCGACCCTGTACCTCGAGCGCTATCGCGATCGATACGACAGCTTCCATTTGAAGGACGTCGTCGCTGATCGCTCACGTGACACGGAGCTCGGAACGGGCGCCTTCGACTTCACGCGCTTTCTCGCCGCCGTGCCGAACGTCAACGACAAGCCATGCTACGTCGAGCAGGAAACGCCGGCCGACGAGATGGCGAGCGCGCGCAAGAACGTCGCGTTCCTCCGCGCGCTCAGATTCTGATGCGAATCAGCGCTCCGGCGGACGACCGGTCTGCGTCACGCCGTCCACAGCTGCGCCGAGTCGCGCGACAACTTTGAAATCCCTGTCGGTGATCACGCCCGTCCCTTTTTTCTGGTCGGGCTCGCGCACATAGTAGAGCGGTCCGACACTGAGGACGACGACCGCGGCACCGACCGGCAGCGGGTGATCAATCCGCGACGCTACGCGTGAGCAGACCGCTCGATCGCGAACCAGCGTCATCTTCGCCAGATCGTTCGCGCTGGCGATCTTCTGTTCCTGCCGAATTTCCTTCGCCAGCTGACTGTCGTTCCCGAGGACCGAGATCAGTTCGTCACGCGCGCTGTCTACCTGTGCCTGGCCCGAGGCGCAGAACACTTGGGCGGACAGCGAGTTGTGCGCACTGAGCGCGAACAGCGCCGCAGCGGCAGCTACCATGGCCTTCATATCGCCTCTCATCGAGGTGGTCGGCGACAATAAGGCAAGTGTGAGGCCGAGATTCGTGGCTCAGGTCGGCAGTCCGCGCGCCAGCTGTCATCCTGAACGAGCGTAAGCGAGTGAAGGACCTACCGTCCTGTTCTGGTTACCAGTTTGGGATGATAGGTCCTTTGCTTCGCTCAGGATGACAGCACTTCGCGCAAGGACGGCAGCTAGCTCACCCGAGCTTCGGATGCTGCAGATGCCACTCCGTGTGGATCTGATGCTGGTGCGCGACCGACAGGATCTTGTCGTCGTTGTAGAGATTGCCCGCGAGCACCGCGCAGATCGGCTGCTTGTTGTACACGACCTGCTCGGCGGGCGGAGCGCCGCGTCCGCCCGTCGTATCCGGCGCGGCTCCGCGACCACCGCCGCCGCGTCCCGCCGGCGGCGAATCGAACTTGTATGGGACAACCGCGCACGGATGTCCCGTCTGTGCGTGCAGACCGACGTCGAAGCCGCCCGCGCCCGGCACGTACATGTCGAGATCCTTCAGCAGCTCCGCCATCTGCGAGATGAGGATGTAGCGACGCCGCTGCGCATTCACGAAGTCGAATCCGCGCGCGAAGCGGCCGTTCGTCCAGCGCGTGAGTGCGGCCATGCCTGTCGGATTCCCCGCGTCGCCACGGCCGCCGCCACCGCCACCGCCGGCCCCCGGCGCGCCAGCGCCGCGCACGCCGCCGGCGGCTGAATCGGCTCCGGCCGCGCCGCCACGTCCGCGACCCCCGCCCCCACCCCCCCGCCCGGGCTGCGGCTCGGGAATCGTCGCCAGGTCGATGCCGAGCTCCTTCGACTTCCACTGTACGTACTCGTCGAACGCCGCCGCCGATTCGACGCCGAGACCACCACCACCGCCGCCTCCCTGCTGCGGACGCGCGGCGAGCTCACGAATGTTCGCACCGAGTGACTTGAGCGAATCGACGAATTCTTTCGGCGCGGTCGGATCTGCGGCGATGCGCACCGACGCCAGCTTGATGTTCGGATCGAAATGGAACGGCGTCGTCAGCGTGCCCGGATCCTTCGGGTCGACGCCGTGAATCACATTGAACACCATCGCCGCGTCCTGAATCGTGCGGCAGATCGGTCCAACACGGTCCTGCGACCAAGCGAGGACCATTCCGCCGTGGCGACTCACGCGGCCGAACGTCGGACGGAGCGAGCTCAGTCCGCACTCGCGTGAGGGTGAGACGATCGAGCCGGACGTCTCCGTGCCGATGCCGAACGAGACGCAACCCGCCGCGGTCGCGGATGAGGGACCGGCTGACGAGCCACTCGAGCCTCGGCGCAGATCCCACGGGTTGTTCGTGCGGCCGCGATACCACTGGTCGCCCTGCGCGAACAATCCAGTCGAAAGCTTCGCGATCAAGACAGCGCCGGCGTCGCGCAGGCGCCGAACGACTTCGGCGTCCTCGTCGATCACGCGGTTCTCGAAGTCCTTCGATCCCCACGTGGTGCGGACGCCCTTCGTCGCGAAGAGATCCTTGACGCCGTACGGAATGCCGTGCAGCGGGCCGCGGTATTTCCCTGATTTGAGCTCGGCGTCCATCTTCGCCGCCTCGCCGAGCGCTTGCTCCTCCATGATCGTCACGGCGCAAAGCAGCGTCGGATCGAATCGCTTGATCCGGTCGAGGTAGATCTTGGTGAGCTGCGTCGACGTGATGTGACGACCCTTGATCAGCGCCGCCTGCCGATGCGACGGGAGAAATGCGATCTCTTCTGCGTCGGTCGGCACCTTGCCCGTCCACGGCGCGACGGTGAAGGACGCACGTTGAAACACGTTGGCGCCGTGCTCGCGGACGAGCTTCTCCATCAGCGCGCCAATGCCGGCGGGATACGGCTGGAAGGTCCACGAGACCGGATCACCATTGCCGAGCGGCGGCGGCGGCGCCTGAGGCACCTGCTGTGCGGCTCCTCCGCCGGGCGCCTGCGCCAAGGCGCGAGCACCAAAGCCGAAGGTCGTCGCGGCGGCTGCGGCGAGGGAAAAGAAGACAAACTCCCGGCGCCCAACGCCATAGAGCTCGAGCTCTCCGGCCAGCTCTTCAGCCTCGGCTTCCGCCTGGTCCAGCAGGTCCAGTTCGTCGTAGATCGTCATTCGCCGGTCCTCATTGATTGCGGGCGTGCCCGCGCTGACGTTTGAGGGAGAGGTGAGAGGCGCTCCAATGTCGGCTGCGAACCTTCAACAGGGAAGGCCGAGGAGCCGTTTATCTAACGTGAAGCTCCTTTGCGACTTCCACCCGGCGTAGCCGCGAGCCAATATTGCGCAGTCTGAGACTTGGAGGACAGGTGCGTCGCTATTTCTTGGCATGTCTCGTCATTCCCGCGCTTGCCGCGGCGCAGGATCCACACGCCGCGCACCAGCAGGCGGCTCCGTCCGCGCTGAGCAAGGACGAGGTCGTCACTTACGTCAGAGCCGACCTGGCGATCTCGGCCGCGCGCGATTCGATGCAGGCCCAGTATGCGATGGTGCGCAACAAGAAGGTTGAGGTCCTGAATTCACTGCGCGAGAAGCTCCGCCTGCAGATCGACTCGATCCTCAAGAAGGCGGGGATAACGCAAGCCGACTACGACAAGAGGACTTTCCTCGTCAGCACCGACAACGGCGCGCGCCATCTGTTCGACAGCGTCGTCGTCGCGCTCACGGGAGCGCCGCTCCCTGGATCGTTGCCGCCAGCTCCTGTTCGCGCCGTCGTAGCGGTTCCGGCTGGTCCGGTGGGAACGCACATCGGGCATGTGGTCAACGCGTTCGGCGACACGCCGATGACCAACGGGCTGCTGCCCACTGCTCTGGCTGAAGCCCGAACCGCGTCGCAACACGCCACCTTGGGCGCGCGCAATCCGGCGAACCTCGACGCGATGAAGCTGCACGCCGGCCACGTCATCAATGCACTCGATCCGACGATCGTCCCGATGGGACCCGGTCTCGGCTATGGCCTCAAGAAGGCTGCGCTCGGCGTCGCCAACCACATCGACCTGGCCGCCAAGGCGCAGGGCGCGTCGGTCAACGTGCAGACGCACGCGAATCACATTGCCACGTGCGCGCGCAACACCATCGTTCGCGCCGACACGATGATCGCGATCGCCAAACGCATTCAAGCCGCCACTGACGCGGCGGACGCCGCCAAGCTGATGAATCAGCTCGTCTCGCTCGGCAATCAGCTCGTCGCGGGATTCGACGCGAACGCGGACGGCCGGATCACCACGCAGGAAGGTGAGGGCGGGCTGCAGCAGGCCGAGGAACATGTCCAGCTGATGCTCGCTGGTGAGCCAAAACCCTGAAGCGCGATGCCGATTTTCGATTTTGAGTGCAAACAATGCGGGGAGCGGTTCGAGGCGCTCATTCTCAAGCGCACCGTCCCCGCTTGTCCGAAGTGCACGAGCGAGGATCTCGAAAAGCTCTTGTCGCTGCCAGCCGTGAAGTCCGAGACGACTCACGGCCTCGCCATGCGTGCCGCCAAGAAACGGGATAAGGCGCAGGGGACCGAGCGAGAATACACCCAGAGGCAGTACGAGCTTCATCACGACGACTAGGCGACGGGTGATGGGCGGTGGCAAATAGGCAAATAGGGTCAGACCCTATTTCGAAAACGCTAAATAGGGTCAGACCCCAAGAAGGAAAAGAAATCGCTGGAAATGAAAAGGGCGCCGTTTTCGGCGCCCTTCTTTTTTTTACCGCCCGTCGTCCGCCGCCAGACGCCCTAGCAGGACGCACATCGGTGCGTGTTCACGGCTCCCAACTTCTCGAGCAGCGCGATCGTCGACGGGATCGGCGTGATACGTGAGACCGGGCCGTTCGCCATGTCGACCGTGGTGCGGCCGGTGCGCGATACTGCTTTCACGTCCGCGCCCTTGGACACGAGATAGAGAATCATGTCGTTGTCGCCGCGTGCGGCGGCGTGGAACAGTGGCGTCATGCCCTGCGGATCACGCGCGTTCACGTCGGCGTGCAGCTCTTCGACGAGATACTTCATCGCCGGGAGCCAGCCGTCGGGCGCGTGGCGATGCGAGTTGCCCGCGTAGCCGTTGCCGTAGCCGACGCCGGCCGCGCAGTGAATCGGCAGGACGCCCGCACCAACCGGCGCGACCGCGGCGAGCGCCGCGATTTCCGGCGGAGGCGGAGGACCACCGCCTCGGCCGCCGCCACCCCCGCCACCACCACCAGCAGCTGCTGCGAACTGCGTTCCGCGGCCACCTGCCTGCGCGGAATCACCAGGCGCGCCGCCGGCACGCCCACCCGCTCTGCCTCCACGACCGCCGCCGCGACCACCACGACCGGCAGCGTCCGCGACCTGCATGCGCTGCGACGGAATGTTCGGGTCGGCATGGTACTTCACGAGGAGCTTCATCGCTTCGACGTCGACGCCGTACGCCGCGCGCCAGAACGCCGTCGTGCCTTCGATATTCTCGAGGCCACAGTTCGCGTTGCCGCAGTTGTTGTAGGCGAAATACCACGGCTGCTGCTGGAGCCGCGCGTTCGGATTCGCGCCCTTCTTGAGCAATGCCTCCATCACCTCGAGGTACGTCGCCTTCTGGTACTGGACTGCCTGCGGCTGCGGGTAGCGCGACCGCGGCGCCCACTGCGTGTTGATCGTGCCGTAGAGCGCGGTCATGCCGTGCGTCGTGGCGATGTTCGGATCCGCGCCGCGCTCGATGAGCTTCAGCGCGATGTCGAACTGGCCGTTGATCGTCGCCATGACGAGCGGTGTCGTGTGATCGACGACGCTCTGATCGTTGATATCCGCTCCACCATCGAGCAGTGCCACAACCGCGTCGAGATTGCCCTGGCGCACCGCGTGATGAAGCGCCGTGAAGCCGCCCATGCCGCCGACGGAGCCGAGGAAGCCGGCGATGCCGCCGTTCAGCGTATCGACTTCTTCAGTGACCGGCCCCTTGGCGAGCGACTGACTCAACATCACCGCGCGGCCCGAGTCGATCGCCGCCTGGAACTGCGCCGACGTGAACATGTTGTACGGCAGATTCATTCGCGGTCCGCCGCCACCACCGCCGCCGCCACGGAAACCGCCGGGGTTCTGCGCCGCCTGCGCTGCCGCGGCGGTCGAATCTTTCACGAAGACAGCGTGAATTGAATCGCGCGTCTTCTCGGGCAGGAACGACAATAAGACCGCCTGTCGCTTACGCGCCGCGGCTTGGTCGCGCGCCGTCTGGTCCGTGAGGTTCAGCGCGGTGGTGTGGCTCTTCACGTCCGCACCATGCTTGATCAGCGCGGTGACGGCGGCCGCTCGCCCCGCCTCGGCGGCGAACACCAGCGGCGTCTGGCCGTACTCCGGCTCGCGAACGTTCGGATCGGCGCCCTTTTCGAGGAGCGCATCCACGACATCGGCGTTGCCGCCCTGCGCCGCGAGATGCAGCACCGTCGCGCCGCTGGCCGAGACGGCCTTGGCATCGGCGCCGGCTTTCAGCAGCGACCGTACGACAGCCGCGCTTGCCCGCCGGCTCGCCAGGTGCAGAGGCGTGTAGCCCGCGTCACGCGTAGTTGCGCTGATGTTGGCGCGAGCCTTGAGCAGCAGCTCGGCCATGGCCGAGTCGCCACGATCGGCGGCCCAGTGCAGCGCTGTCATGCCATCGCCCTGAGCGATGTTCACGTCGGCGCCCTGCTGGACGGCTTTCCGAACGGCGGCGAGATCGCCTCTCATCGCCGCGTCGGCGACGATCGGCGCGCGCGACGACGCTTTCGGAAGTGGAAGAGACTTGGCGCGGGTGTCCTGCGCCGTCGCCCGCGCGGCGCTCAGGACGAGCGCCGCACAGAACAGGTGGGTGACCTTCATCGTGTGTTCCCTCGTGGGTCAGACCGAGAGTGCGAACTCGCCCGTGCTGTCACCAAACGTGGTGTTCTTCAGCCCGAACTTGTGCATGAGCGACAGGAAGACATTGGCCATCGGCGTGCCGTCGGGCGCCTTGAGGTGCATGTTGCCCTCGAGCATGCCGTTGCCGTGGCCGAGGAACAACAGCGGGCAACGACGATGGTTGTGCAGGTTCGGATCGCCCATCGGCGAGCCGAACGCGATCACCGTCTGCTCGAGCAGATCCTTATCACCGTCCATCGTGTTCTTCAGCTTGTCCAGGAAGTACGGGAGCATGCTGACGTGATAGCGATTGATCAGGTTGAAGTCGAGAATCGCCGGCTCACGTCCGCCATGGTGCGACGCCGGATGGAAGCCCTTGTTCGTTCCGCTTTCCGGATACGCACGGTTCGATGCGTCGCGGCCCGTCTTGAAGGCGATGACGCGCGTCGTGTCCGACGCCAGCGCCAGAACCTGAAGATCGAACATCAGCTTCATGTGCTCTTCGAACGAATCCGGAACGCCGATCGGCGCTTCGGGAATGTCGCGCTGCTCGCCGCTCGAGTTGCGCTTCTCGACGGTCTGGATGCGACGCTCGAGCTCGCGCACGTCTTCGAGGTACTTGTCGATGCGCTCGCGGTCCGCGGCGCCGAGGTCGCGCTTCAGACCCTTCACCTCGCCCGTGATCCAGTCGAGGATGCTCGCGTTCTGCTTCCGGCGCGCTTCGCGGTCGGCGTTGTTGTTGCCGGCGCCGAACAGCAGATCGAAGGCGACACGCGGATTGCGAATCATCGGCAGCGGCTCATCCGGCCGCGCCCAGCAGATCGAATCCGTGTACGCGCAGGCGTAGTTGTAGTAGCAGCCGCCGGCTTGGTCGAGGTTCTCGATGCAGAGCTGCATCGACGGAAGGACCGTGTCGGCCGAGATCTTCCGCGCGATCAACTGATCCATCGAGACGCCGACGAACAGGTCGGAGCCGTTCGTCTGTTTCGGGTGCGACTGCGTGAGGAAGACCGCGCTCGACCGGAAATGGTCGCCACCGATCTCCGGCGCGTCGAACGCTTCGGCCATGCGAACGTCGGTATTGCTGACGATCGTCAGATACTTGCGCCATGGCTCGAGCGACGGGAGCGCGCCCTCGGCGATCAGCTCGAAGTCGCGCCCGACCTTGGCCGGAGTCCAGAGGTTCTTCGAGGCGCCCCAGTTGTTCGAGCCCGCCGCGCCGTGGACCAACTCGATGGCAACGAAGCGCGTCTTGTTCGTCGCCGCGGCCGATCCGGCACGCTTGCCGAATGCGCCGAGCGCAGGCGTCATCGCGTCGAGGTACGGCAGCGCAACCACGGCGCCCATACCGCGGAGGAACGTACGTCGCGGAAGGCTCTTCCCGCTGAGGATCTGCATGGTCGAATGTCTCCTCTGACCTGGGTTGTTCGCTGCTATTTCCCGCTGTCGTCAGTTGCCACGTCTGCACGCTTGCTGCGGAATGCCGTGCTGTTCACGATGCCAAGTACATACGACGAGATCTTGTTGCCCTTCGCCTCGGCGTTCTCCGTGATCACGCGAATGGCCGGCTGATCGAAGTCTTCGACCCGGCGACCCAGCGCGTACGCCATGAGATTCCCGGTGAACGCGCGCAGGAGCGGCGTCGGCATCTTGAGAAGCGCGTTCACCAGCTGCTGCGGATTCGAGACCGGCGTGCCGTCGTACAGGTTGCCGCGAGTGTCGAGCTCCACGGCATTCTCACGCCAGCGCCACTGACCGGTCACGTCGAAGTTGTCGAGCGAGAGGCCGATCGGATCCATGTACTGGTGGCAGGCGTTGCACGTCGGGTTCTTACGATGGATCTCCATCCGCTCGCGCGTCGTCAGCGGGCGGCCGTCCTTGCCGTCCTGCGTCTCGTCGAGCGTCGGCACGTTCGGTGGCGGCGGCGGTGGCGGCGAGTTGAGGAGCACTTCCATCACCCACTTGCCGCGAAGCACCGGCGACGTGCGGTTGGCGAGCGACGTCTGCACCAGAACGCTGCCCTGCCCGAGAATACCGCGGCGCGTCGAATCCGGATAATAGACGCGCTGGAAATCGGAGCCGGCGACGTTCGGAATGTCATAGTGCCGCGCCAACCGCTCGTTCACGAACGTGTAGTTGGCGTTGAACACGTCCAGCACGCTGCGGTCGTGCGACACGATGTCGTTGAAGAAGAGCTGCGTCTCCTTCCGCATGTCGTCGGCCAGCTGTTGGTCGTAGTCCGGGAAGAAGAATGCGTCCGGGCGCACCTTGTCGAGGTCCTGCAGACGCAGCCACTGATAAGCGAAACGCGACGACAGCGCTTCCGACCGCGGGTCGGCGAGCATGCGGCGCACTTCGCGCTCCATCGTTTTCGGCTCGGAGAGCTTCTTGGCGGTCGCGAGACGAATGAGCTCGTCGTCCGGGATGCTGCCCCAGAGAAAGAACGACAGCCGCGTCGCCAGCTCGAAATCATTGAGCTTGTAGTCCGTTCCATCGGCAATTCCGACGGGAGTCTTCTCGAACCGGAACACGAAGTACGGGCTCGAGAGCATCGCCTGGAGCGCATTGCGAACGCCTTCCTCGAATCCGCCCTTCGCGGCGCCACGAGTGTAGAAGCCCATCAGCGCTTCCTTGTCGTGCGCCGTGAGCGTGTGACGATAGGCGCGCGTGCCGAGGCGGTTGATGATCTGCTCGGCGCACGGCCGCTCTTCAGCCTTGGAGGCCGGACGGCAGGAGAAGATGATCTTGCGGCTCGGTGTTTCGGAAACGCCGGTCACCTTGGTCGGGCCGATCACCGCGACGTCCATGATCGCCGGTGGCGTCGTCGTTCCCGCGCTCGCCGTGCCATTCGACGCCTTGGACCAATCGGTCGGGCGAATGAGATCTTCGTAGGGGCCTTCATACCGACGCACGAAGGCGACGGAGACTTTCTTCTGGCCGGCCTTCACGAAGATCGGCTCGCTCTTGATGATGTCGACACCGAGTGGCTTGTCGGCGAACGACTGGGTCGGATTGATGCCCTTCTCGTAGTGCAGCAGCGACACGCGTTGGCCGTCGACGGACACATCGATGTCCTCGAGACGCGTGCCGATTCCGCCTTCGACGTCCATCTTGAACTCGTACATCCCGTCGGCCGGGAACGAGTGCACCGTGACGATCCCGCCGCGCGTTCCGTAAGGCGCACCGTCCACGTGATCCCACGGGTGCTGCGAGATGAACGGCGACGTCCGGTACAGCTGAATCGCCGTCGGCGCGCCGCGATCACCTACGGCGATGCGGCTTACGACGGCGGCGGCGTTGAGATAGGACTCGAGGAGCGTCGCCGAAATCGCCTGAACGTCCGCGATGTTGTCGAAGTTGGCGCTCTTCGTGTCGAGCGGCAGGAAATCTCCGGCGTTGATCTCGACGCCGAGGAGGTCACGGACGGAAGCCTCGTACTCGGGCCGGTTGAGCCGTTGGAACGGGCGGTTGCCCGGATTCGGCTTCGTGCCCTTGTCGACGATGTCTTCGATCGTGGCCGCGAGAACCTGGAGCGTGTCACCGCCGGGCTTCGGCGTACCGGGCATCGGCATCATTCGCGCGCGCAACTTCCGAATGATCTTCTCCGACGTCGCGATATCGGTTGCCGCCGAATCGACGTTGTAGTGCTCGAGCGAGAGATTGCCGCCAAGCGACTTTTCGCTGTGGCAGTCGATGCAATACGTCTCGATGATGTTATTGAGAACTTTCGTCGGAATCAGTCGCTCGGGTGAGCGACGCGCGAGCGATTCCTTATTCGCCGATCGCGGAGATGGCGAAAGCGAAGTGGAACGGGGCAAAAAGCGGGGTGCCCGACCACCGGTCGCGGTCCCAACGCTGAATGCAACCGCCGCTGTCACCAGCGCGGTCGTTGCAAACACCACCTTCATGGCCGACGACCCTCCCAGCGGGGATCCATATATAGTGGTGCCGTCCGGCCGGGGGCGCCACCCGGAACGGCTGTCCTGCCGCAGCCCATCCACTTGTCTACGCGCTTGGCCCGTCCCGCGTTAGGTCCTTGACATGTTGACCAATGGACCGGTCACGACGGCTGCGAATTGGATGCCGGTGAGGCAAGCTGGGCGATGGGCGATGGGCGATGGGCGATGGGCGGCGGGTGACGAGCGCGACGCTGTCATCCTTAGCGCAGCGGAGGATCTATTCTCCCGAACCTGGAGCCAACTCGGTAGCGCCGGCCACCGCCCATCCCCCATCGCCCACCGCCCTCTTGCCGTAACTCTCTATCCCCGTGCATGTTGGAGCCATTCGCCCCTCGCGGAGCCACCATGAGAGTCGTCGCTAGCGCCCTTCCGCTCATCGTCATCGCAACCGCGCTCAGTGCCCAGAGTCCGCGGCCGATGACTTTCCTCGATGCTCAAAACATGCGGCAGGTGTCCGGTCAGGACATCAGCCCCAACGGGCGCATGATGCTCTATGCCTTGAGCACGCCCGACTGGAATCAGGCGCGGCGTCAAAGCGACATCTATCTCGTGAACGTCGATCAAGGCATGTCCTCGACGCGCCAGATCACGTTCACCAAGGACAAGAACGAGTCGAGCCCGCGTTGGTCGCACGACGGCAGCTTCATCGCCTTCCTCTCCGATCGCGACGCGACCACCCCGGCTGGCGGCGGTGGCGGTGCCGCGGGAGGCGCCGGTGGCGGACGTGGAGGCGCCGGTGGTGGTGGCGCGCGGAATCAGCTCTTCGTGCTCCGTCTCGACGGCGGCGAAGCGAAGCGCGTGACCGACGCGCGCGAAGGCGTGTCGAACTTCCAATTCACCAAGGACGGAAAGCAAGTCGTCTACACCACCGGCCGCGCCGGTGACGAGCAGCTCTTTGCGCTGAACGTGGCCGACCTGTGGAACGACGGGCGACCGACACAACTGACCCGTCACGCCACCGGCATCGGGAACTGGCAGTTCTCCCCGGATGGCCGGAAGGTGTACTTCGTCACGCCCGACTCGATCGACCGCGACGATCGCGCGCGTCAGGACAAGCAGTTCACCGCCCGCCCGCGCGAGCCGCAGTCGTCGCTCCAGAGCCTCTGGGTCTACGACCTCGACACGCGCCAGGAAAAGCGTGTCGTCAGCGACACCAACTACAGCGTCTCGAATCCGACGATCTCTCCCGACGGCAAGTGGATCGCGTACCACGGCATGTCGAAGAGCCGCTATGAGCGCGGCAATCTCGAGCAGAACGATTACGCGGATCTCTACCTGTACAACGTCGCGAGCGCGACGATCGAGCGGCTGACGAAGAACGACATCATCGGCGAGGGAGCCGTGAGCTTCTCGCCGGACAGCAAGACGATTGCCTTCGCCGCGCCCGACGATTTCAAGTTCATGCACAACGAGAAGATCTATGTTCGCCCGGTCGACCAACCGAACGCGCAATGGAAAAAGGTCGGCGGCAAGCTCGATCTCGACGTACGCGTCGGCGGCCGCGGTGGCGGCGGCGGCGAAGGCGGCACCGAAGCCTCGTTCTGGTCGCAGAAGGGCGACACGATCTACTTCGGCACCGGCAAGCGCGCGACGACGCAATTCTTCGCCGTGAGCACGGCCACCGGTGAAGCAAAGCAGCTCACGGAGGTACAGGGCACGATCTCGGTGTTACGTGATGAGCAAGCCGGCAAATTCCTCATCAATTACTCCGACCCCAAGACGCCGCCCGCCACGTATGTCGTCTCGTCGCTCGCCGACGTCGGCAACCGCGCGAAGTGGACGCAGCTCACCGATCCCAACGCCTGGGTAAAGCGCGACGTCGCGCTCGGCGACGAAGAAGAGGTCACCTGGAAGTCGACCGACGGCACGATGGTCGGCGGCGTTCTCCTCAAGCCGGTCGGTTATCAAGCGGGCAAGAAGTATCCGCTCATCGTCGCCATCCACGGCGGACCAGCGGCAGCGGACCAGCTCGGCTTCAACGGCGGTTACAACTCACAGGTCTACGCGGGCGCCGGCTACATGGTGCTCATGCCGAACTACCGCGCGTCGACGAACTACGGTGACAAGTTCAAGACCGAAACCGCCGGCGACTATTTCACAAAGGGCTATCAGGACATCATGACCGGCGTCGATTACCTGATCGCCAAGGGCATGGTGGACAGCACGCAGATGGGCGCGCTCGGCTGGAGCGCCGGTGGCCACTACTCGAACTGGATCGAGACGCACACCAATCGCTTCAAGGCGATCAGCTCGGGCGCCGGTGTGGCGAACTGGATTTCGATGTGGTCGCAGAGCGACACGCAGCGGCTTCGCCAGTGGTACGTCGGCGACAAGATGTACTGGGAGACGCCGACTGAATATCAGAATTGGTGGAAGCAGTCGCCGATCGCGACGGTGAAGAACGCGAAGACGCCGATGTTCATTCACGTCGTCGACGGCGACCCGCGCGTGCCGCGCCCACAGAGCGAAGAGATGCACATGGCGCTCTCCAAGCTCGGCGTGCCGAACGAATTCTGGGTGTACCCGGGTCAGTCGCACGGCATCCCCGACGTGCGCAATCAATATCTCAAGGCCGTCGCCGAGATGGAGTGGATGGATTACTACGTGCGCGGCAGCGGAAAGAAGTTCGCCTGGCGTGATGTGTTGAACTCCGTACAGGCGAACGGACCACAGCTGGCCGGAGAAGCGACGCCGCAGCCGTAAGGCGGCAGCTCGGCAGCTCGGCAGCTCGGTTCGTTTGTTCTCCGCCGAGTCGCCGAGCCGCCGAGCCGCCGAGTAGCCGAGCCGCCGAGTAGCCGAGTAGCCGAGTAGCTTCTCAGGAGCGCGCTCTGGGGCGCCTCCTGTCCGCGGCAAGGGAGTTCACTCCCACCCACGCTGTCTCGTTGTACGAATCAGGCCCCTTTCTCCTGCCTGTGCTCAGCGGACTTCAGGCGCGTTCGAGGAGGAAGGTCTCATGAGCAGGAAACTCACGCCCCAGAGCTCCCTCGAGAACCTCAAGAGGGAAGCGAAGCGATGGCTCAAGGCCATCCAGTCTGGCGACGATGCGGCGCGCGCTCGATTCGCTAAGGCACTGCCGAATCACTCGGCCCCGCCAACACTCCGCGACGTGCAACACGCACTCGCCGTCGAGCACGGCGTCGCCGGCTGGACTGATCTCAAGGATGCGCTGAAGCGCCGGCCCGCCCGCGAGGAGTCCGCTCGCGACGACGCAGTGCAGGAACTTCTCTCCGCCGCTGATCGCGGCGACGTCGAACGTGTGAGCGCCGTGCTGGACGCTCACCCGGACATCGTCAATGAGCGCGCGGTGCTTCCCGGGCACACCGGCCGTCGCTCGGCGCTGCACTTCGCGATGAACAGCGAGAGCTGGGACGTTGCCAACACGCTGCTCTTACGCGGCGCCGACCCAAACCTGCGTGACGACGGCGACAATGCGATGCCGCTTCACTTCGCGGCAGAAAAGGGAAACCTCGGCATCGTCGAGCTCCTCATCGAGCACGGCGCCGATCCGATTGGCGCGGGTGACACGCACGAGTTGGAGGTCATTGGCTGGGCGACTTCCTTCGACGGTGTGTTCAAACCGAAGGTCGCCGAGTATCTGCTCGCCCATGGCGCGCGTCACAACATCTTCTCCGCGGTGTCGATGGGAGACGTCGCCGCCATTCGTGCGATCGTCGCGCGCTCGCGCGCCGAGCTCGATCGGGCGATGGATGGGACTAATCATCGCCGTCACCCGGTGCATCTCGCCGTCGTGAAGCAGCGGCCCGAATCGCTCGCGGCGCTACTCGAGCTCGGGCCGGATCTCGAGGCACGTGACGCCGCCGGGCTGACGGCGCTCGACCAGGCGGCGCTGAATAGTGAGGCCGAAATGGCCCGTACGCTGATAGAAGGCGGTGCCCATGTCGAGCTCCCCGCCGCCATCGCGCTCGGCCGCACGGCGGACATTCAGCGGCTGATGCGTGAAAACCCGGACGCATTGAAGCCGGGCGAGCGTTGGGGCTCACTCATCCTGCGCGCGGCAGGGCGTGCCAACGGCGCGGTGATCGATGCGCTCGTGAGTCACGGTGCCTCCGTGAATGTCGAAGACGATCCCACGACTGCAGTTGACAGTACGCACGGATACACGCCGCTCCACGAGGCGGCGTTCCGCGGCAATTGGTCCGCGGCCACCGCGCTGCTTGCCCGCGGCGCGAGCGCGACGACGCGCGACAGCAAGTACGCGTCGACGCCGGCGGGGTGGGCGAACTACGCTCGTCATCAAGAGCTTCGCGACGCGATTCTCAAGGGTCCGATCGACATGTTCGATGCGATTGCGTTCGACCTGCCGCACCGCATTCGCGAAGTCTTCGATCGCGATCCGGCCGCGATCAATCGACCGTTCGGTCGCTATCTGTCCGCGCCGCTCCCGGCGGAGCATTGGTGGAAGGCCTGGTGGACGCCGCTCGCCTATGCGGCGGTCAACGACAAATACGACGCGGCCCGAGCCCTGCTCGATCTCGGCGCCGAGACCACCGTTCGCGATCCCGAGAATCGTTCGCTGATCGACATCGCTCGTGACGCGGGGCATGATCGCATCGTGCGCCTGCTCGAGTCATATGAAGGCGGCTCGAGTGACGACACCGCTGCCGACTCGCATGCCTCCGAACATGCCAAGCTGATCGCGCGCTTTCTCTCCAACGCTTGCCCGGATCACCACGTTCGCGGCCGGCCCGCGCATTCGATCGCGAAGTTCACCGCCGATCGCCTGCTCGAGACGCATCCCGAAATCGCCCGCGACAGCATCTACACGGCAGTCGTCTGTGGCGATCTCGAGACGGTAAGACGACTGCTCGCCGCGCGTCCGGAGCTGGCGCGCGAGAAGGGAGGACCCAAAGGCTCGGCAGGTGGCCAGGGATGGTCGTTCGTTCTCGACACCACGGCCGCTTCGCATCCGAAGTGGGAGCCTCTTCTCTATTTGTGCTTCACGCGGTTGTCGTCGCCGGCGGTCGAGCGGAACGCCATCGAGATCGCGCGCCTGCTGCTCGACAACGGCGCCGACCCCAACGCGTACTTCATGGCCGGCGACAGCCGCTATTCGCCGATGACGGGAGTCGTCGGCGAAGGCGAGGAAAATCGTCCTCCGCATCCGAAGCGCAACGAGCTCGTGCGCCTCCTGCTCGATCGCGGCGCAAATCCGTACGACGTCCAGGTCTTCTACAACATTCACTTTCACGGCCACGTCCTCTGGTTTCTCGAGATGCTCTACGAGCACACCGTGAAGGCGGGCCGCGGCGGTGACTGGAAGGATCCGCAGTGGTCGATGATCAACATGGGCGGCTACGGGCTTGGCGCGCGCTACTGCCTTATGATCGCCGTCAATCACAACGACCTGACGTTGGCGAAATGGATTCTCGATCACGGTGCCGATCCAAACGCCGAGCTGCCCGCGCGCACACGGCTCCCGAAAGTCAGCCTCCACGAGGCGGCGCTCCGCCGAGGCTTCAAAGACATGGCCGACCTGCTCGAGCAGTATGGCGCGAAAGCGACTGCGTACGTTCCGGTCGGTGAAGAGGCTTTCGTCGACGCGTCGCTTCGTCTGGACCGACCGGCGATGCAGCGCATCCTCGCCGAGCATCCGGAGTACCTGACGTCCACCAAGGCACTGTTCGAGGCGGCACGTCGTGATCGCGCGGATATCGTGGGGCTGCTTCTCGATCTTGGAACTCCGATCGAGGTCGAGAGTCCGCAACACGGCCGAGCGCTCCACGAGGCGGCGTATCACAATTCGCTCAACGTGGCGAAACTGCTGATCGAACGCGGCGCCGAGATCGACCCGGTTGAGGACAATTATGGCAATTCGCCGATGGACTTCGCCCGTTACGCCGGCAACAGCGAGATGATCGACATTCTCGCGCCGCACAGCCGCGACCTGTGGAGTCTGGCGTTCGCCGGAAAGGTCGATCGTCTCCGTGAGCTGTTGAGCGAAGAGCCACAGCTCGCGCGAGCGGTATGGTCCAACAATACGACGCCGCTCATGCGCCTGCCGAACGATGGTACGTCGGCGCTCGAGATCGTCGAGCTATTTCTGCATCACGGCGCCGATCCGACGATTCGCAACTCCGACGGCTTTACCGCGGCGGATCTCGCCGAGCGGCGCGGCCTCGACGAGGCTGCCGCCGCGCTCAGAGGTCTTTGAGACGAGCGACCAAACTTTGAAACGAGAAGAGCGAACAAACCTTGAAACACAGAGAACACAGAGAACACAGAGAACACAGAGAACACAGAGAACACAGAGAACAGCACCGCAAAAACAGGTTCAATCCGAACGAGCTGGAACGATGCTTTGAAATACCGTTCCTGAAGTTGTTGGTGGCTCTTCCTCTGTGATCTCTGTGATCTCTGTGTTTAAAAGCAGTTTATTACTGGCAGCGATGCCGACTGAGCCGAATCAAGCGAGGAGCTTCACCAAGAACACCTCATCGCGCCACTCGCCAAACTTCCACCCCGCCTCCGGCAGACGTCCTCGCTCGACGTAACCGAAGCGTTCGAACAGTCCGACGCTGGCGCTGTGCTCCGCGTCGATGACCGCGATCAACGCGTGGAGTCCGCGCGCCACCGCGGCCGATTCGACTGCACGGACGAGCCGCAACGCAACTCCGCGGCGTTGCGCGCGCGGGTGGACGTACACGCTCACTTCCGCGCTGTAGCGATAGCCATCACGTGGCCGAAACTGCGTGAGTGAGCTCCAGCCGACGACGGAGCCGTCGGCGTCGACCGCCACGAAGACCGGATGTCCGGTTTCGCGATGCTCGGCGAGCCAGCGAGTACGAACATCGAGCGTCGTCGGCGTGTCGGACCAGACGTACGGCAATGAGACGATTGCCAGATTCACAATTTCGACGATGAAAGGAAGATCGGCATCCGTAGCCTCACGAATGCCGATCATCGTCTTCGTCGCGTCCCTCGAAACGGCCATGCTCAGACCGGGAAGAGCATCTCGCGGTACTTCGGCAGCGGCCAGCAGTCGTCGCTCACCGCGAGCTCGATCGCGTCGCAGCATTTGCGCACTTCGGCCATCGCGTCGGCGCCGGCGGCTGTCAGCAACTCCGCCTGCTTCACGAGGTCGTGATGCATCCCTTCGGCCTTGTCGATCACCTTGCCGAGCGTGGTGCGGTGCTTCTGGAGATCCGTGATGAGCGCGCCGAGCTCGTTCGCCGCGGTTATCTGCGGAATGAGCTTGATGCCCGCCGACTTGGCCTGGGCCGCCGACTCGGCGAGTCCGCCGGCGTAATCGAACGCGGCCGGGAGCACCATGGTGTCCACGATCTCGCGCAGCGTGTGCAGCTCGATGAGCATGTCCTTGATGTAGCGCTCGAGTCGAACGTGATAGCGCGAATCCAGCTCCTCGTCGCTTAGAATGTTGAGCGACGTGAGCAGCTTGCGCGACTGCCTCGTCACCATCTGCGCGAGTGATTCCGGCGTGCGACGATAGTTAGGCAGGCCGCGCTTCGCCGCTTCCTTCACCCATTCCTCGGAGTAGTTGTTCCCCTCGAAGCGGACCGGTGTCGTCTCCTTGAAAATCGGACGCACGACCTTGAGAACGGCGTCGTCGACCTTCTTGGTCTTCTTCAACTCCGCTCTGAGCGCCGTCGTGATCTCGGCGATCGACTCGGCCACCGCGGCGTTGAGGAGCACGATCGGGAAGGCGATCGACTGCGACGAGCCGACGGCGCGGAACTCGAACTTGTTGCCCGTAAACGCGAACGGCGACGTGCGGTTGCGGTCCGTGTTGTCCTTCTCGATCTCGGGCAGCCGCGCGACACCGAGTTTGATCATCGCCTGCTCGGCGTTTGGCGACGTCTTGCTGGCGGCGATGTCCTCGATGACGCGCGTTAACATCTGCCCCATGAACACCGAGATGATCGCCGGCGGGGCTTCGTTGGCGCCGAGGCGGTGCTCGTTGCCCGACGTGCCGATGCCGGCGCGCAATAGCCCCGCGTGCTTGTGCACGGCGCGGAGCACGGCGGCGAGGAAGACGATGAATCGGATGTTCTGGTGCGGCGTCTGTCCGGGCTTGAGCAGGTTGTAGCCGTCGAGCTCCGGATTATCGGCCGCGATCGACATCGACCAATTGCAGTGTTTCCCTGACCCATTGATACCGGCAAACGGCTTCTCGTGCAGCAACGCCTGCAAGCCGTGACGCAGCGCCACCCGGCGCAGCGTCGCCATCACGAGTTGGTTGTGATCGACGGCGACGTCCGTCTCCTCGAAGCGCGGCGCCATCTCGAACTGGGATGGTGCCACTTCATTGTGCCGCGTGACTATAGGAACTCCGAGTTTATAGAGCTCGTATTCGACGTCGGCGATGCACGCCTGGATGCGCTCGGGGATTCCTCCGAAGTAGTGATCCTCGAGCTGCTGGCCGCGCGGCGGGGCCGCGCCGATCAGTGTACGGCCGGCCATCACGAGGTCCGGCCGCAGCGCGAAGTGCGCGCGGTCGATGAGGAAATACTCCTGTTCCGGTCCCATCGTCGTGTAGACGCGATACACGCCCGTGTCACCGAGCAGCTCGAGAAGGTCCATGGCTTTGTCGGACAGCGCGTCCGAGCTACGCAGCAAGGGCGTCATCTCGTCGAGTGCTTCGCCGTTGTAGCCGACGAACACCGACGGGATGCACAACGTCTTCACGCCCGCCCACTCGGCGATGAATACCGGGCTTGCCGGATTCCAGGCCGTGTAGCCGCGCGCTTCCCACGTGGCGCGAAGACCGCCGCTCGGGAAGCTCGACGCGTCAGGCTCCGACTGAATCAGCTGGGAGGCGCCGAACGCCTCCATCGGCTGGCCGTCGTCGAACGACAGAAAGGCATCGTGCTTCTCGGCAGTGAGTCCCGTCTGCGGCTGGAACCAGTGCGTGTAGTGCGTCGCGCCCTTGCCGATCGCCCACTCCTTGATTGCTTGCGCGACACGCGGCGCGATGTCAACGTCCAACTTCTTTCCGTGGCGGACCGCGGCGAGGAGCTTGGCGTACGTATCGCGCGACAGCTTGTCGCGCATCTGCCGGACGCCGAAGGTGTTCTCCCCGAAGTACTCGGACGTGCGCGGATGCGCACCATTTTCGTCGAGCGCCGCGGGCATATGGACCTCGCGCTCGGTGATCTCGCGGATGACTTCCTTCCGGGGGGAGAGCGATGACGCGGGCATGAAGAAGAGGCCTCCAGCTTGGGGCGGTTGGACGGGCTTCGGAACGCACAATGTAGTCCAGATCGTGCAAAAAATGCAAATCCTGGATAACACTTAGGCAGTAAGCCGCCAGGACTGTCAAAAAACTTCCCCGAACATTGCCCAAACCGCAGATCCGGCACGTCGCTTGGGGTCAGACCCCGTGCCTGTAAGTGGGGTCAGACCCCATTTTCCAAGACGGGGTCTGACCCCAAATGACGCGTTTTGCGCTGGTGGGCGGCGATTAGGCCCGGATGGCCAGGCTCGGGTCGACGCGCGCGGCGCGACGGGCGGGGATGAGGCACGCCACGGCGGTCGCGACGGCGAGGGTGCTCAGGGCGATCACCTGAGTCGACAGATCGGAGGCCTGGACCCCAAAGAGCAGGCTGGCCACCGCGCGGTTGGCCCACCAGATCCCGACGAACGCGAAGGGCAGCGCGAGCACGAAGAGTCCCATGCCATCGCGAATCACCATCGCGACGACTTCACCCCGCTGCGCGCCGAGCGCCATGCGCACACCGATCTCGCGCGTCCGGTCCGCGACGCCATAGGCAATCACCGCATAGGTGCCGAGCGCGGCGAGCACGAGCGCCAGGAGCGCGAACGCCGACAGCAATGTCGTCGTGAACCGGTCGCCCGCCGCCGCTTTCGCCAGCACCTCCTCGATCGACTGGACGTCGTACACCGGCAGCGTCTTGTCGAGCGACGCGACGATCCGCCGAACTCCCGCCAGCACCGGGCCCGGCGCGCCATCGTACGAGATCACGATCGACCCGGCCGTCGCCAGGCCCTGCCGCGTCGAGATGAACGCCACGGGCGGCGCCGATTCGCGCAGCGAGATCTCTCGAACGTCGCCCACCACACCGACCACGGTGAAGAGCGGCGTCTGCGAACCGCCGAGTCGCAACCGCTTGCCGACGGCGTTCGGCGTTCCGAAGTATTTGATCGCCGCCGTCCGGTTGACGACAGCAACGAGCTGCGACGTCGAGTCGGCGGTGTCCGTTGGACGAAACGGCCGACCGGCGATGACCGGAATGTCCATCGTCTCGAAGTAACGTGCGCTCGCTTTGCGATACTCGGCATCCGGCAGCAGGTCGCTCGCCGCCTCCGACATGCCCTCGGGCATGACGGCGCTCGTCAGGTGGCCGTCGTGCAACGGGAAACGAGAAACCATTGCGGCCGACCGAACGCCGGGCAACGCGCCGACATCGCGCAGCAACGTCTCGAAGAACTGATCGCTCTGCGCGCCGCGACGATACTTCACGTCCGGCAGCTCGAGCTTCATCCGGAGCACGCCGTGTGTCCGAAATCCCGGATTGATCGCGGTGAGATGCGTCAAGCTGTTGATCAGCAGCCCCGCCGACACGACGAGCATCATTGCCAGCGCGAGCTCAGTGACGACCAGCGCCGAGTGAATACGCCGCGCCGCTCGACTGCGGGACGCACCTCGGGCAGCGTCGGGAAGTGTACGATCGTTGGCGTTCCTCGCGCCGCGCAACGCCGGCACCGCGCCGCAGATCAGCGCGACGACGACACAGACGACGACGGTGAACGTGAGCACGCGCGCGTCGAGGCGAACGACGCCGATGCGAGCGATCGATTGAGGGAGCGCGGCCGCGGCGGCTTTCGTCGCGCCGAAGGCGATTCCGACGCCGAGGACCCCAGCGACGACGGCGATCAGCGCGCTCTCCGTCAACAGTTGTCGCGCAATGGCGCCCGGCGGCGCGCCCATCGCCGTGCGGACCGAGAGCTCTTGTTGTCGCGACATGACACGCGAGAGCATGAGGTTCGCCACGTTCGCGCACCCGATGAGCAGGACGGCAAACACCGCGGCGAACAACACGAGGATGGGCCGGCGGACGTCTCCGAGCAAATCAGCGGCGAGCGGTCGGACGGTGCTGGTGAGGCCCGCGTCTTCCTTCGGATGTTCAGTGCGGAGCTGCGCGGCGATCGATTCCATCTCGCCGTGGGCGCTCTCGATGGTTACACCGGCGCGGAGGCGGCCGATGACCGAAAGCATGTGGACCCCGCGCCGATCGAAATAACTCCCCAGAATGGGCAGCGGCACGATCACGTCCACCCTGTTCTGTGGGAACGTGAACGCCGGACTCATGACGCCGATGACCGTGTACGGCTTGCCATCGAGAAGAATGGACTTGCCGATCGCCGCCGGATCCTGCTGGAAGAAACGCGTCCACATCGCGTGCGCGAGGATGGCAACTCCGGGAGCGCCGCGTTTGTCCTCGCCCTCGGCGAAGTCGCGTCCCAACTGCGGGCGGACGCCGAGTGTGCGCAGAAGGTTCGCCGACGCCGCGCCGACGGAAAGGCGCTCGGCGACGTCGGGAGCCGTGTACGCCGCGGTCCAAATCGGGAAAAAGCCGGCGAGCTGCTCGAATGAGCGCGATCGATCGCGCCAGTCGAAGTAGTCGCCGATGGAGGCCTGATAGTGGTCGTTCGATTCCTTCGCGTTGTTGGACCAGACGGCGACGAGTCGATTCAGATCACGGTAGTCGAGTCCGCGCAACAACACGGATTCGACGACGCTGAACACCGACGACGTCGCACCGATGCAGAGTGCCAAAGTTCCGACGACGACAAGCGAGAACGCCGGTCGTCGCGCCAGCGAACGCGCGGCGTACCGCACGTCGTGTCCGAAACGCGTCGAGTCGAGCCGCGCCCAACTGCTGTGGTGTCGCGCGAGCCAGAGTGCGTCGACGATCGCTCCCAGCGCGCGAAGGCGCAGTCGCCACGGGGGAAGTGGCGAGTGGGAGAGCTCGCCGATCCATTCATCGCGCCACCTCTCCCGATGCGCCCTCGGGATGATTCGGGCCAGTTGGCGGATAAGCCAAGAGCCAGGAGGGCAACCGCCGATTGGTGCGTTCATGTGGGCGAAGGGGCAGCCGGAGGACGCACGCCGGCCAGCGCAGGGAAGCGCGCCATCGCGTCGCGTACGGCTTGTCGCCCGGCGCCGGTGATCTGGTAGTAGCGTCGTGGCGGGCGTTGCTCGTCGTGCGCGTCCGCGGCGCGTTCCCACCGCGCCGAGAGCATCCCGGCTTCCTCGAGGCGGCGGAGAATGGGATACACCGTCCCGCTGGCGAGTCCGGTCGCGTCCATGATCTCGAAGCCGTAGCGACAGCCTTGGCTCAGCGCCGCGAGAACGACAGCGGTCGGGAAAGTGATACGGGTTGGAGGCACGCCGTATCTATATCGATCTCTACATAGCAGTCAAGAGGCGCGCCCGTAATAGTTCTGTAAGCCTCACTACGGACGACGTCGCGGCGTCGGCGCCCAGGCCGCAGTGTCCGCGGCGCTCGCCGGGCCGATCTTTCCTTCGACAGATTTCATGAGCGCCTCGGGATCGTAGACGCGGCCGGCCTTGACGACGAGCCGCGGCAGTCGCACGCGACGGATGTCTTGAATCGGGTTCCCGCGCACGATGACCAGGTCCGCCCATTTTCCCGGCTCGATCGAACCGAGCCGATCGCCGAGTCCCATCGCCCGCGCGCTATTGATCGTCGCGATGCGAAGCACGGCGGCGTTCGGAATTCCGGAGAGTGACAGCGACAACAGCTCGCGATTCACCGAAAACGGCGTCAGATACTCGCCCCAGCTCGGATGGTCTGTGCCGAGTGTGATGAGATCTCCACCGCCCGCGTCGAAGAACGCTTTCACTTCCTTCCGCTTCGTCCAGTAAATGTTCTCGAACTGCTGGTTCACCGTGCGCGGCGCCCGGGCATCGATCACGCCGCGCATATACGGCGTGAGAAATCGTTTTTCTTCCGTGAAGTACGCGAAGACCGCCGGATCCTTCTTTCCATAGTACCCGTAGGCGCTGAGCGTCGCGTCGAAGTAGACGTGCTGCGTCTTGTACAAGTCGGCGATACGAGTGAACGCGGGCGTGTTGAACGCCATGTGCTCGTACGATTCGTATGCGCTGCGCTCGGCGACGAACGCGTCACCGCCCATGAAGTGCTCGATGCGGTCTATACCCATCAGTATGGCATCTCTCGGGTTGACGCTGTTCCGGTTTCCCGAGTCGAGGTGCCCGGTCACGGTGAGCCCGTGGAAATGCGCCCGCTCGATCAGTGCGCGCAGCTCGTCGGGGGTGATGCCCTTCGCCTTGAATCCCTTGGCGCCGCGTTCCACCCAATAGTCGACCTCGGAATCGATTTGCTGTCGCGTGATCTGACGATTCCACCCCGGACGCGCCGTGCCGAAGTACGGCCCGGAGTTCAACAACCGCGGGCCCGGCTGTTCTCCATTCTCGACGCGTACTCGCAGCGCGCGCATCGCGTCGGGATCCATCTCGCCGGCGGGGAACGTCGACGTGACGCCGTTCGCGAGAAAGAGCGCGGGATACGCGACGGTCTCGTCCTTTCGGCCGGAGCCGAACAGCTCCATCGCGTAATGCGCGTGAAGATCGAAAAGTCCGGGAATCACCGTCTCGGAATCGGCGAGCTGAATCCGATCGGCGTCCGCGGCGGCGACGGAGATGTCTCCGACGCGCAGGATCTTTCCCGCACGCACCAGCAGGCCGGGATTGCGAACGCGATCGTTTCCGACGGAGGAAAACATCCAGCCGCCAGTGATCACGACGTCCTTCTCCGGTGCGGGCGCCGGGCGCTGTGCGAAGACGGACGAAGCTAGCCCGACGACAAACAAAAGAGCGGCGCGCTTCACGAGCTGACCTCTACGTTGACGGACAACCTGAAACTATGCGCCGGACAGGCGCTCGCGTCAGGCCGCGTTCGGCCGAACCTCCGCCGGCACCACTTCGTCGATCCGGCCAAGCCGGCGGAGCCGCGGCACCACTGCCCCGATCACCAACACGACGGACAATGACGCGAGCCCTCCGAGCACCACCGACGGCACCGTACCAAGGAAGCGTGCCGCGACGCCCGACTCGAACGCGCCCAGCTCGTTCGACGATCCGACGAAGATGGCGTTCACCGACGACACGCGTCCGAGCAGATGCTCCGGCGTCAGCACCTGGAGAAGGGTGGATCGTATGAGAACGCTCACATTGTCGGCCATACCGCTCACCGCAAGCAGCACGAGCGACAGGAAAAAGCTTCGCGACAGCCCGAAGCCGACGATGCAAAGAGCGAACGTGGCGACGGAATAGAGCAGGGTCCGGCCCGTCTGCCTGAACGGCGGCCGGTGCGCCAGATACACCGACGCCACCACCGCGCCGGCCGCCGGCGCCGCGCGTAGAATGCCGAGCCCTTGCGGTCCGACGTGCAGGATCTGATCGGCGAAAACCGGGAGCAGCGCTTCCGCGCCGCCGAGAAGCACTGAGAAGAGATCGAGCGTCAGCGCCGAGAGCAGGACCGACTCGCGAAAAACGAATCGTAGACCTGAGCCGAGACTCTCCCCGATCGTTTCTTCGTTGGTCGTCGGCTGGTGCGCGTCGTACTCGATGATCCAGAAAGTGACCAGCGCCACACACATCATGATCGCGTCGGCGACGTAAGCGACGCGCGGGGAGGTGAATCCATAGATCAAGCCGCCGAGAGCCGGCCCGAGCACGGCAGCCGATTGCCAGGTCGAGCTTCGCCACGCGACGGCGTTCGCGTACAGCGAGCGATCCACGATTTGCGCGCCGAGCGCGTTACGCGCCGGTTGCAAAAAGCTCCGCGCGATGCCGCTCACGAAGATCACGGCGTAGAACGGGATCGCGCCGTAGTGGTGAAGGAAGCCCGGGACGAGGTTGAACGCGAGCAGCGCCAGCGAACAGGCGAGCAAAACGCCGAGCGCTCCGATCGATACGACATGCCGGTTGAGCCGATCCGCCACGTGACCCGCGTACAGCGCTACACCAATGAAAGGCAGCGCCTCGGCCAGCCCCATGAGGCCGAGCGACAGCGGGTCGTGCGTGATGTCGTAGATCTGCCACGCAACCACCACCGCCTGGATCTGCGACGAGATGGTCATCGTCAACAACGAGACGATGAACCAGCGGTAGTTTCTGACGCGGAGCGCGGCGTAGGGGTCGTGAACCACGGCGTCAGAAATCTAAATCGCTTCCCCTTAGCTGGAGCGCATCGCCTCGGTCGGCTGGATGGCGAGTGCGCGACGCGCGGCGAGCGACGTCGCGACGAGCGATACGAAAATCGTAACGCCGAGTACCGTCGCGATGAGCCCCGGCTCGGCCGTGCCCACACCGTACAC
>DATMHK010000112.1:0-16317 GCA_035554995.1 Gemmatimonadaceae bacterium | reverse complement strand
ATGCCCTTCTGGCACGGAGAGTACGCCGCGCGATCGGTCCACCTTGCGCCACGCGTCGGTGAGTTGCGTCGCGAACTGGACGCCGTGCGAACGGACGAGCAGACCACCGCGCTCGCCGAGCGATATCAATGCGACGAAGCGACGGCGAGCTCGCTCGTCGAGTACGTCCACCAGCAGCGCGCGGCGACCGGCGTCGTCCCGGACGAGCGAGTGATTGTCGTCGAGCAGTTCCGCGACGAGATGGACAGTGTGCGGGTGGTAATCCACGCGCCCTTCGGCGGACGCGTGAACGCGCCGTGGGGCATGGCGCTGGCCAACCGTGTTCGCGAAACGCTCGGAAAGGGCGGCGCGTTCGAGATCCAGGTGCAGACCACGGACGACGGCATCATGCTCCGTCTTCCGACGCTGCGGGACTGGCTGCCGATCAGCGTCATTCGCGACATGGATTCCGCGGAAGCAGAGCGCCGTGTGCTCGAGGAAGTGGGCGCGTCGTCGCTCTTCGGCGCACGGTTTCGCATGAACGCGGCGCGGGCGCTTCTGCTGCCGCGCGGCAATCCGCGGCGCCGTATGCCGCTCTGGCTACAACGGCTCAAGGCGCTCGACCTGCTGCAAGCGGTACAGGAGTTCCCGTCGTTCCCGATTTTGGTCGAGACCTATCGCGACGTGTTGCAGGACGCGTTCGACATGCCGGCCCTGGTGCGCGCGCTCGACGGCCTTGCCGCCGGCGCGACGTCGCTCGTGTCGGTGGAGACCGCGTTGCCGTCGCCCTTCGCGGCGTCCCTCCAATTCGGCTTCGTGATGGATTGGATGTACGCTGACGACGCACCACGCGCCGAGCAGCGCGCGGCGTTGTTGTCGCTCGACCGCGCGTTGCTCGATGAGCTGATGGGCGGAGAGGGCGCCGACGAATCGACGCTCGAGATGCTCGACTCGATTTTGGCCCGCCGGCGCGGCACCGCAGCGGGATCGCGTGCGCGAACCGCCGACGAGCTCGCGCTGCTGCTCGACCGCGCCGGCGATCTGTCGATGGATGAGCTTCGTGAACGCGTGGCGTCGACCGACGAAGGGCGTCGCGGAGATCCACTCCACGAGTTGCTCGATCGCGGACGAGCGATCGCTTTGGACATTCCCTCCGACAGCGGCGGGGGCAGCGCGCGACGCGTCATCCTCACCGAGAACTTCGGCCGGTACGCGGCGGCGTTCGGCGCCGCGGCGTTTGCAACGGTGTATAGGGGCCTGGAACTCGACGACGTCCCGGTAGAAAGCGCCGTGCCTGACACGTTGCGTCAGCCCGCGATGACGGCGGCCGCGGCGCGGCGTGAGATTCTCGCGCGCTTTGCGTCGCTCGCGGGCGCGTTCGCGCTCGTCGACGTTAGGGCGCGCTACGATCTCGAGGACGCGTGGATCCGCGAGCGTCTCGACGACTGGACGCGGGCCGGAAAGCTGGTCCGCGGCACCTTTGGTCGTGATTCGATTATCGAGCGCTGGTGCTCTCGGCGACTGCTCGAGCTTGCGCGTCGTCGCGAGCTCGCTCAGGCCCGGCGACAGATCGAAGCGGTTTCGCTCGACCGCTTCGCGGCGTTCATGCTGCGCTGGCAACACTTGGACACCGCGCACCGCCTCTCCGGCGCAGATGGGACGATCGACATTGCGCGGCAGATGTACGGCCTCGCCCGGCCGGCCGAGCAGTGGGAGCGGGACTATCTGCCGGCGCGCGTCGAGGAATTTGATCCGGACGCGCTGTCGCGGCTGATCGCGCTCGGTGAGCTCGTCTGGATCGGCGGCACGACGGCGAAGCCCGACGAGATTCCGACGCTGACGACGGTTCGCTTCGCGCGTCGCGGAACGGTTCGCGCCTGGGTCTCGCCGACAGCAACGGCGCCGCTCGGCGAGCAGGCGGAGCGTGTGCTGCAAATGTTGGAGCGCGACGGCGCGTCGTTCTTCGATGAGCTCGTGTCGTCCACCGGGCTCACCGCGCGAACGTTGCGCGACGCGTTGCGCGAGCTGGTGGGCGCCGGGCTGGTGACGAACGACACGATGGATTCGCTCAGGCTCGTGCTGCGCTGGCGGCCGATTGTCTCGCCCCGCGACCGCGCGCGACCGGACCCGACGCGCTGGCTACCGGCCGACTTCACTCCGTCGGCGAACCGATACGTGGTGCAGCGTCGGCCAAACCTCCGGCGGCTGCCTCGGTGGAAGCGGCCGGACAAGGAAGGAGGCGCGCCGGTCGAGTGGCCGGGTCGCTGGTCGCTCGTGCGCGCGCCGCGCGTTCTCGGTCCGGAGGTCGACGAGAGCGCATGGGCCGAACTGATCGCCAAGCAGTGGCTCGAGCGATACGGCATCGTGTCGCGCGAGATGTGGCGGCGGGAACGGCCCGCCGTCGCTTGGCGGAGCATCTATCGCGAGCTCCGCCGGCTCGAGTTCCGCGGCGACGTGCGACGCGGCTATTTCGTGCGCGGGCTCTCCGGCGCGCAGTTCGCATTGCCACAAGCGATCGAGCTCTTGCGCGCGGATGATTCGCACGGCGATGCTGTCGTCTTGTCGGCAACCGATCCGGCAAACGTCTACACGTTGCCGATGCCGCAGGACCCCGCCCGCGATCCGTTCGTGCGACCACGAAGCCGCGGCGCGTTGCTCGTGCTCGTGCGAGGAATTGTCGTGATGATCGCCGATCGGCGCGGATCGCGCATCGTCGTTCGGCCGGAGACGACGGACGATGTTGTCGGTCTCGCGATCAAAGCCCTCATCGAGCGACTCTTGGATCAGTCCGATCGCGACATCGTGGTCGAGACGATTGACGGCCAGCCGGCGAGCGGGAGTCGCTTCATCGACGTGTTCCGCGACGCCGGATTCCGTCGCGGGACTGTTGGGCTTCGATACTACCGGTCGACTCACTGAAACTGCGAAACTGCTTTGGATACGGGACAAAGCGACAGGATTTGACGGATGACCTACAGGATCAACTGCTATTGAAGGGGGCGTGCCGAGAGAGGGGTTCCCGCCAAGCCCCATTCACAAGCAGGTAATCCTGTTTTTTTTTCCGTTCAATCCCGTCGCTTTGTCCCGTATCCAAGTTGTACCAACCATCTACGGTCTGATGATGCGCGCGTGGTCGATAGCTGCGTCACGCCGTTATGGTTTCGGTCGTTTGCCCGTGGGCTCGGTGCTCTGCGTTTTGAGCTGGGTTGCCGGATCGACACGAAGAGAGACACCGTTCGAATCGCCGGTGATGGGCGCGCGGAATTCCTGGTCGAGCGCGCGGACCATGTCGCTGAGCCGAGTGGCGGTCGCGACCTGTCTGGTTGTTGCGATGACAGCGCTCGCGCCCGCGTGATCCCCGGCGTTGCGCAGCGATTCGGCCAGCTCGGCGCCGGCGAAGATGTACATCGACGGCATGCTGACCGATGCGCGGTCGACCCAGCGGCCCTCGGCGATCACGGATTTCGGACCCTGGAAGACATCGTTCCAGAGCGCTTTGGTGCGCGCCATGTCGAGCCAGCCGTCGCCCTGAACGAACACCGTGTCCTTGGTCGCCGATCCGGGAGGAACGAACAGCTTCGACGCGAGACCCTGCGTCAGCACGTTATTCTCGAGACCGAGTGAACGCGGATAGCCGACGGCCGACCGCGCGAAGTAGATCGGGCGGTCGTTCCACGAATCCTGGATGATGCGAAGGACGAGCGCGTCGGCGCGCTGCAGCACGCCGTATTCGAGATGGCGCGGGTCGATCGTCGTCTTGTACGGTCCGGCGGCGAACGACATGGGCTCGCGCATCTCATAGTAATCCGGCACAGCGTCCGCGTCGGCGAAGGTCATGCGCAACGGTGGTGCGGCCGGCTTGACCCAATGCTTGCCGCGGTAAATGGCCGGGCCTTTCGCCGCATCGTACTCGTAGATCGGCCGGCGGATCAGCTGTCGCACGTACCAGTCGGTATTGAGGAGCGACGTGTTGGCGATGACCACGTCCTTGCGGATGCCTTCGACCTGCTGGGCGTACCAGAGCGGGAAGGTGTCGTTATCGCCGACGGTCACGAGCACGCCGTACGGTTCCACCGAATTCAGCAGATCGGCGGCGACGGTTTTCGTCGCGGTGTGCTCGTGCCGCGACGCCGCCGTCCAGTTTCCGGCGAGTGGAATGAACGCCAGCAGAAGGGTGGGCGATGCCCGACGCCAGGCTGTGGTCGTCGGCTCGATCACCGCGAGCCTTCCTTTTTTCTGCTCCTCCGTTCCGATGAGCGCGGCGATCGACTCCCAGATGTACGTCAGACCGATGCCCGCCCACACGCCCCACGCCGAAAAGCTCCAGAGGAAGAAATAGTCGCGGTCGCGAACCTCGCGCGCCGATTGTGAGGTTGGGTCCTGCGAGAAGCCGAGCTTGAAGTTCAGGTAGTAGATGAGCAGCAGCGTCATCGTGAACATCAGCGAACCGAAATACCAGAAGCTCCGCCTGTCGTGCTGAAAGTGCACCCAGCCGCCGACCAGCCCGAGCACGAGAAACGCCGCGGCGAACAGCGCCTGCGCGAACGGCGCGCGAATGTCGGGATCGCGCAGCCACTGCCACTTGAAGTACAGCCACCACATTCCCACTTGCTCGCCGAATGACGCCTGTCGCGTCGAGAGTGACGGCTTGCCGTATTGTCCGCGATTGAAGTTGTACATGAACGCGCGATAGGTGCCCTCCGACATCGTGCACGCGAGCTCGAGCTTCGTGCGGCACGCCGTCGGTTCGCCCTCGTTCATCGCCGGGAAGTGCGCGGCGCGAATCGGCTGCGTGGCGAACGGGCTCACGCCGACGACAAGCGCGACGACGCACGTGATCAGCAGCCGCCCACGCAGCAGCGTCGCGGGTCGGCGCATCAACACCGCGACGGCGATTGCCGGCGCGGGGAGCATGCCGGCCATGTGGTTCGCGTAGCCAAGCCCGCACAGATACGCCATGAGCACGAGCGCGCGATCGGCGCTCTCGCCTTCGGGACGAACAGACCACCGCACCGCGAGCCACGAGATGATGGCGATGCCGGTAAGCGACACCGTGTACACCTTCTCGTTCACGACCGACTGATTCCACACCGTGAACGCGGTCGCGCCGATCAATGCGCACACGCCGGCCGCGACGCGCCGAATGACCGCCCGCTCGACCCATCCGCGGAGAACCTGCTCGGCGACGAGAAACCACATTCCCGCGGCCACGGCACTCGACAGCGCGGCGAGAACGTTGATCCGCGCCGCGACATTGCCCGCGACCGGCAAGATCGAGAATACGCGGCCGACGATCACGAACAACGGATTGCCGGGCGGATGCGGCAGGCCGAACGTGTACGCGGCGGCGATGTATTCGCTCGTGTCCCACATGGCCGTCGACGGCGCCATCGTCAGCACGTACAACACGAGCACGAATCCCGCGACGCCCGCGGCGACGCCGTAGGACGGCCGGTCGTCGCTCGTGGACTCTCGCTCGTCCGGCGACCGGCCGGCCCGCCAGATCGCGGCGGGTATGAGTCCACAGTAGGCGATCGCGAGGAGCAGAGCCGAGAGTGTGATTCCTCCGCGGACCAGATCCGCGTAGCCCGCCACGAGGACGAGACCAGCAGCGGCAATTAGATAAGTTTTTGTCTCTATAGCACGCGACAGAACAGACATTCGACGTCTCGCTTCGGTCAAGGATTCTTGGAAGTGGCGGAGAGGCCGCCAACCACGGCATGCAGACCGAGCGCGTAGCGCGCCCACTCACGGACGCGCGGACTCGGATCGAGTGCCGCGGCACTGCGCGCGACGGCGATCGAGTCGGGACGCCGCGCGAGCCCCTGCACGGCGTAGGCACGCGACTCCCAGCGCGCGTCGCGCATCAGGGTCGTGAGCACGTCGCGCGTGGGCGCGAGATCGACGGCGCTGAGCGGCGCCGAGGCGATCAGCGTCGCCGCCGTCGCGGCCGCGGCCCAGCGACGCGCGAGCGGACGTACCTCGCGCGGTGCGGCGATCAGCGCCGACAAACGCGCTCGGAGTCCGCCCCGCCGCGACAGCGCGAGCGCGGGAAGCTCGTCGTCGGTTCGCATCGCCAAGGCATCGACCGCGCGCACGAGAAGATCGGCGTAGTCGCTGCGCCGTGCCCCCGCGGCCAGGACGCGCTCGTCGCAGGCTAGCTCGCAATCGGCGCGCAGCTGATTCGTCGTCCACCACACAGCCGGATGGAACCAGTAGACGGCACACGCCGCGCGGGCAGCGAGCGCGAACAGCCAGTCACCGGACCGCGCGTGCTCGGCCTCGTGCAGCATCACGAGGCGACGCTCGTCCGCGCTCCACTTCGGAAGGGTGGCGGGCAGCAGGACGACGGGATGCCAAAACCCCCACGTCAACGGCACCGACACGTCACGCGAGATCAGGACGACGATTCTCCGACGCACGCCGAGCATGGCACGCGCGTCGTTCATGGCGGTAATCCAGTCCGCGTCCGCCGGTCGCGCGCGTCGGAGAATCCGTTGTGCGCGCCACAGCCCGACGAGCGTTGAGGCACATACGACGACGACCCCCACCGCATACGCAAGCAGGATCATCGCCGCGATACTCGTCCCCGCCACCGATTCGCCGGCTTCGATCGCCGCGTTCACCGACGTCACCTGAACTCGCCCGAGCGCGACCAGCGGCGCCGCGAGTGCCGAGGGAACGACCCAGGCCATCCAATGGAGCGGAAGCTGGCGGCCGGCGACGATGAGCAGCATCACGACCACCGCCGATCGCCACGCGAGGTTTCGGCCTTGGGCGTTTGCGCGCCGCAATGTCAGCGAGATTCCCGCGGCGAGCGCGACGGGCACCAGCGCGAGCAAGGAGGCTGTGTATACTGTCGCGACTGCGCGTGCGCTGTCAGCGGCTGTGAACACGGTCGGCGGAGCCAGGAGCGCCACGCTATTTCCCTTCCGCGCGCAGCCGGCGAATCATGCCGGCCAGCTCGGCGCGCTCGCTCTCGGAGAGCGGACGATCCGATTCGTCGAGCAGCGCCGCGACGGCGGCGGACCGTGATCCGCCGAAGAACGTGCCGATCAGGTGTCGCACCGCCGACCGCTGCGCCACGCTGCGCGGGGTCGTCGGGAAATACACGTGGCGTGGGCCGTCCTTCTCGTGCCGGAGGTGGCCCTTCTCCTCGAGGATCCGCAGCAACGTGCGCACGGCGGCGGCCACCGGCGGATCCGGCAGCCCGTCGTGGATCTCCGCGGCGGTCGCCTTCCCGTTGCGGTAGACGATATCCATGATCTGCCGTTCGCGACGGCTCAGGTGCGACGAATTCAATGCGGTTCGGGACACAGACGGTGCGATAAAAGTTTCTCTCCTACAGAGAATATTTTATCTGTCCGCCAGTCTGTCAATCCCCCAGCGTCCTCCGAACAGCCCCCGAATTGGGGTCAGACCCTATTTTCAGTTCTTGAAATGGGGTCTGACCCCATTTGATCATTTGATTGCGGGCGGACGGTCGGGCTGCGTGCTCCGACCTCTCGTTCCATGTCCAGCTCCGCTCGCAAGCTGGCCTCGTCGCGGAAGAGCGTGGCGAGCGCGAGCAGCTCCTCGCCTTTTTCCAGTCTCACCGCGACGTCGTGCTTGGCCGCGTCGCCGTCCACGGCGACGTGATCCGGCTTTTCCGCGTGACCAACGTAGTTGATGCTGATGTCGTAGTGCGCGCTCCAGAAAAACGGCACCTGATCGAAGCGCTCGCGCGCGCCAAGCATGTTGCGCGCGGCGACCTGCCCCTGACGCTGGGCAAGGACCCAGTGCTCGACGCGAATCCGCTCGCCGGTGTGCGGGTCGGGCCAGCGGGCGATGTCGCCCGCTGCGTAGACGCCGGAGGCGTTGGTCTCGAGAAACTCGTTGACCGTCAAGCCGCGGTCCGTCGCCAGACCGGCTTGCTCCGCCAACTGGAGACGCGGCCGCACACCGACGCCGATCACGACGAGATCCGTCTCGAGACGGGAATCGTCGTCCAGCACGACTGCCCCTTGTTCGATCCGTTTCGACGTGTGACCGAGATGAAAGACGACGCCTTTCTCCTCGTGCAATGAGCGGATGAAACCGCCGAGGTAGTCCCCGAGCACGCGGCCGAGCGGAATCTGCTCCGGCGCGACGACGTGGACGTCGAGTTTACGCGCGCGCAACGACGCCGCCACCTCGAGCCCGATGAAGCTCGACCCTATGACCACGGCGCCCTTGGCCGTCTTCGCTGCTTCGATGATGGACCGGCTGTCGGCAAGCGTGCGCAGATAGTGGACGAACGGCAAATCCGCGCCCGGCATGTCGAGGTGAACCGGTTCCGCGCCGGTGGCGAGCAGCAGGCGGTCATAGAGAATCGGACTCATTCCCTCGATCTCGATTCGCTTCGCTGCGGTGTCGATCTTCGTGACCCGGCCGCGCACGACCTCGATGCCGTGTTCGGCGTAAAACCCGGTCGGCCGGAGAGGAATCCACTCCTCCGGCGCGTTTCCGGCGAGGTAGTCCTTCGAGAGGTTCGGCCGATCGTATGGCGCGTCGGGGTCCGCATCGATCGTCGTGACGCGTCCCTCGTAGCCGCAGCGACGCAGCATCTCGGCGGCGGCGCTTCCCGCCGCTCCAACGCCGACAATGACGATCGCGCGCGGCTCGTCGCCGTCCGTTCGCGCGATCGGGAACGTCGGCGCGAGCGGATCGCGTTCGACTTTGCCGGAGACGACGATCTTGCTTCCGCGCCGCTCCGTGAGCCAACAGGCGATCGGCGAGAGCGCGGGCGAGCGAAGCGCCTCACCGGAGCGAAGGCTGAAGCAGGCGTGGTGCCAGGGGCAGCGTACGGTCTGGCCGTCGATCACGCCCTCGGCGAGCGGACCGCCATAATGCGTACATGTCGCGCCGACGGCGAAGTAGTCGTCGCCGACGCGCGCGAGGAGAACGGCCTCTCCGTTCGCGTGTCCGAGAATCTTGTCGCCCGAATTCAACGACGCGGCGTCGATGCCAGCGCCGAGGTCCGGTCCACTGAGCTCAGTATTCCCGCCCATGTTCCATCCTCCACACGATCGTTTTCACCAATCACGAGTACATTTCAACCACGCCGCGTTCCTGCGCTCGAAGCCGAGCCCTTCTCCTTCGACTTCACCGCCTAGCGTAACCCGCCATGGAAGATCTTCGATATCCTGTGGGCCGTTTCCAAAGGCCGCAGTCGCTCGAACCAAAACAACGACGCGCCGCGATCGACACCATTGCCGAAGCTCCGACGAAGCTTCGCGCCGCGGTGTCCGGGCTGACCGACGCGCAGCTCGACACGCCGTATCGTCCGGAAGGCTGGACGGTGCGGCAGGTCGTCCATCACGTGCCCGACAGCCATCTCAACGCGTACACGCGGTTCAAGCTCGCCTTGACCGAGGACACGCCGACGATCAAACCGTACAACGAAGCGGCGTGGGCGACGCTCGAGGACTCCAAGACGACGCCGGTGGCGACGTCGCTCGCGCTGCTCGACGCCGTACACGACCGGTGGATCCGCATCTTGCGCGCGATGTCGCCGTCCGATTTTTCGAGAACGCTCAATCATCCCGAGAATGGGATCATGAACCTCGACCAGATGCTTGCCCTGTACGAGTGGCACAGCCGGCATCATGTGGCGCATGTCACGACGCTCCGCGACCGGAGCGGTTGGTAACTTGGCTGCTCGGCAGCTCGGCCACTCGGCAACAGCCGAGAAGCCGAGAAGCCGAGAAGCCGAGTAGCCGAGTACCCTTCGGCACTTTTTTCCGCTGCACAGACCACAATCTTTACTTAACGATTCGCCGGACGCTCTCGTCTGCTGGATGGGTGCGACGCTCGGTCGTCGCGATGAAAACCTCAACCAACAGCTTGGGAGCATCGTATGCGTATCGTGAATGCGGCAGTGCTGGCGGCGGCGGCGGTGGTTTTGGCGGCGGGGGGGAGGAGCGCACAGGCGCAGAGCGCGACGCCGGTCACCAAGAAAGACGTGCGGGAATTGCGGCGCGATCATCGCGAGCTCGTGAGCGATCGTCATGACGCGAAAGGCGACGTGCACGATCTGCGATCCGACCGGCGCGACCTGAAGGCGGACATCGCGGCCGGCGACAAGAAGGAAGCGCGCCAGGACGTCCGCGAGATCCACGCCGACAGGAAAGAGCTCCGCGCCGACAAGCACGAGCTCACGGCGGACAAGCGCGAGATCCGTAAGGATCGCCGCCAGATCGTTCGCGATTCGCTCAAGAAGTAGTGCCCTGCCCCTCTGGGGGGGGCGCTGTCTTCACCCAGCAGCGAAGAGCCTCCGCCACGCTCCAGGCCTGCGCGATGCAGCCGCGGGGCGTGAACGGAGGCTCGGCGTCGAAGATCTCGGCGATCGTGCCCAGTCCGTAGTCGTCGAGGTCGGCGATCACACCGTCGAGAAAGCGTCGCGCACCGACACGGTCGTCGGGATGGACCTTGATCCAGGCGTCGATCCATGGCCCGATGAGCCAGCCCCAGACCGTTCCTTGATGGTACGCGGCGTCGCGCGCCCGGAGATCACCGAAGTAGCGCGACTTGTACTCCGCCTCGCCAGGCGCCAGCGATCGTAGTCCTACCGGCGTCAGGAGGCGCTTCCCGACGACGTCGACCACCGACGCCCAGCGCGAGGGATCGAGCACGGGGTTGTCGAGGGAGATCGCGAAGATCTGATTCGGCCGGCAGAGCTCCGCGTCATCGGGCTTCCCGTCCACGACGTCGCGCAGGTAACCGCGCTCCTCGATCCAGAACCGTTCATTAAAAGACTCGAAAACCCTGTCGGCCCGGTGGCGAATAGACTGCGCCGCGTCGGCGCCGCGGACCTCCTCCAGCCATCCCTGCAGGAGCCGGAGCGCGTTGTACCAGAGTGCGTTGATCTCGACCGCCTTCCCGCGACGCGGGGTCACCACCCAACCGTCGACCTTCGCGTCCATCCACGTGAGTTGATAGCCCTCGGCGCCCTGGCGAAGGAGCCCATCGCGCTCGTCGACGCAAATGCCGAAGCGCGTTCCCTTGATGTGGTGCTCCACGATCGAGACGAGCTCGGGCAGCAGGTGCACCAGCGTCGCTCTGTCCTCGGTGCTCTGCAGATACCGCGAGATGGCGTGGAAGTACCAGAGCGTTGCGTCCGCGGTGTGGTAGAGTCCTTCGTTGCTCCCATCCGGGAACATGTTGGGGATCAGGCCATCGTGGACGTAGTGCGCGAAGGTCCGAAGGATGAACGCCGCCTCGCGCTGCCGGCCCGTGGCGATCGTCAGCCCCTCGAGGCTGATCATCGTGTCACGACCCCAGTCGGTGAACCAGTGATATCCGGCGATGATCGTCCGAATTTCGTTGCCGAGCGCCGCCGCGCGCGTGGAGTCGGCGATGCGGCCGGCCGGCGCGATGATGAACTGGTCTGCCGCGATCACCAGCTCGGCACCGGTCTCGTCGCGCGCCTCGGGTCGCGACGCCATGATGAGGCGGCGGCGCCGCTCATGCTCGAATCGCGGCGCCTCGTCCGGCGACAACGACCGCATCACTTCCTCGGCCTCGACCGACGCGACCAGCGTCGCGCATTGCCCGCGCGACAACTCGAGCTCGAAATGACCGGGCGTCCAGAGCGACCCGCGAAACTCGTAGCCGCGGCTCTCTTCGACCGGGTAGACGAATTCGCTCGTCACGCATTCGTCGGCGACGAAACGATTCGAGTCGCCTTCGCCGACGACGAGGAGGCGGAGCGGCGGAATGTCGTCATCCACCGACAGAACGTGAATGCCGGCGGAGACATTCATCGCGTAGCGGGTTGTCGACGGCGAGTTGCGCGGGCTGTCGACACGCTCTTCGTAGCCCCGGAAGTGCACCGCGGGCACGAGCTCGAGGCGGACGGACTCCGGTCCGTCGAGCAGGCGATACGTTACGTACACCGTGTTCTGCCGGTGCGGCATCATGACGCGTTTCTCCACGCGCACGCCGTCGGCTTCGTACTCCCACACGGGAAGCCCGGCCTCGAGCCGCGCGCTGTGAATCTGCCGCCCGGTGTTCTCATCGAGCGCGCCGCCCATCAAATCCTCGTCGTTCAACCAAACCCGCTGACCGTTGGTGACAAGCCGCTCGCCGACATGATTGAGCATGACGATGCGACCCAACGGGTTGGGCAGCGCCGCGACGAGCACGCCGTGATAGCGCCGGGTGATGACGTTCGCCATGCTCGACGAGGCGTAGCCACCGAGGCCGTTCGTGACGATCCATTCCGTCTCGATCAGCCGGCGAGAACGCTCGGCGGGATTCGAGGGGAGCTCGAGCGAGCGCGCAATCCTGTCGACGAGTCGTCGCGTCGTCATGCTGGTCGAAGCAGGACGGCACTTTCAGCCGGTATCCACCAGCCGTGTCTCTCCGTTTCCACGTGCGGCGTCCCCCATCCTCCGTATTCGGGTGATTCGGTGGAAAAGCACATCGTCCAGCAGCGGTTCGCCGGCGGAGCGAGCAGCGGTTCCGGAATCGTCTCGGGACGCAAGCGTGGGCCCAGGTTCACGATGAGGAGCCGGTCGTCGCCGCCAACACCAAAAAAGCGGAGCGCGAACGCGTGATCGGCGAGGACCGCGCCGTCCAGCTGGCCGGCGGTACGCCGCGAGAGCGTCGCGTCCTCGCGGCGCAGTCGGATGAGGTCCCGGTGCAGCGCGACCGCCTCGCGATGCGACGATCGCTCGCTCCAATCAAGCTTGCAGCGACGAAACGTCTCGATGTCAGACGGATCGGGTACACGCGCCTCGGCCGGCTCCGACCCGATGCTCGCGAACTGCGACACGAATTCGGCACGGCCTTGCCGGACGAGGCGCGCCAGCTCGGGCTTGTGATCGGCGAAGTACAGGAACGGACTCGATGCGGCAAATTCCTGTCCTTGAAAGAGCATCGGCGTTTGCGGCGGCAGGAGAAGCAGGGCCGCCAGCGCGCGACACCGGGCGGGACTCGTCTCGCGATGCACGCGATGTCCGCGCGCCGTGTTCGCGACCTGATCGTGATTCTGAGTGAACACGATCAACCGTTCGGGAGAGACGTCGAGCGCGGGCGTGCCACGGCGATCGTGTTGCCACGCGTACCACTCTCCCTGGAACAGGAATCCGTACTTCGCCGCCGAGATGAATTCCTGTGGCGAACCGTGATAGCCGCAGTAGTACGCCTCGGCTCGTCCAGTCGCCGCCACCCACGCGCTGTGATGGAAGTCGTCGTTCCAGAGACCGTCGAGCGCGCATCCCCCCTCCTCGCGCGGGCGCAGCAGCATGACGTCTTGCGGCTCGTTTTCGCCGACGACGATCGTGGCCTTGTCGCCGGCGGCCGCGCGCACCGCCGCCGCGACGTCGGCGATGATGTGCGGAGACGACTGGTCGAAGATCTGCTGTGTCGCGTCGAGTCGCAGGCCGTCGAGATGAAACTCCTCGATCCAATAGCGCGCGTTCGTCGTGAAGAACTCCCGAACCGGCGCGGAATCCTCGCCGTCGAAGTTCAACGCGTCGCCCCACTCGGTCCGCTTGCCGCTCAGGTATCGCGAAGAAAAACGAGGAAGGTAGTTTCCATCCGGCCCGAGATGGTTATAAACGACATCGAGGATGACGCCGAGGCCCGTTTGGTGCGCGGCATCCACGAACGCGCGAAAATCGTCCGGGGTACCGTACAGATGCGACGGCGCGAACAGGTTGACGCCGTCATAGCCCCATCCGAAGCGTCCAGGGAACTCGCCGACGGGCATGACCTCGATCGTCGTGACGCCGACGTCGGAGAGGTCGCCCAGCCGGTCGATCGCCGCGGCGAAGGTTCCTTCGTGCGTGAAGGTGCCGACGTGCAGCTCGTAAAGAACCTGGTCTGCCAAATGAATGCCTTGCCAGCCATCGTCGTGCCAAACGAACGTCGTCGGGTCGATCATTACCGAGGGGCCGTGCGGTCCCTCCGGTTGAAAGCGCGATGCCGGATCGGGAAAGGCATCACCATTGTCGAGACGGAAGCGGTATTTCGTTCCGGGTAGTACATTTTGGATGAAGCCGGAGAAATATCCGTTTCCTTCCGAGTCGAGTGGCGAATCAATCGCGGCTCCCGAATCGTCCTTGGTGACGAGCTCGACTAGTCTGCACTCGGGCGCCCAAACGCGGGCGTGACCTTGGGGCGGACCGCTGCTACGATGAAGGAACTCAACGCCGATTGGATATCGTCGTATTGAAAGCGGTAGACCGGTCGGTTTGGACGTGCTCGAGGGCATAACGCCCCCGCTCCGGCGCAGGATCGGGACCACACGGCAGGGTTGAATTTGATTAGGATGCGCCGAGCATTCCTGGCGGGCATCTTTCCTCCACCATGCGCAGCGACGATCGCGACTCCGCAGCTCCCTCCCCCGTGACGGCCAGTGACGCCGAGCATCGAGACGATGCTCCGGCGTCGATGGACGAGACGGAGGAGCTTGCGACTCCGCTGCTCCAGAGTCACATCGACTCGGGGCGGATCGCTGCCCAGCCGACGCCGACCAGCCAAGGTGGCGTCGCGGTCGCCAAGGTGTGCCCGCAATGCGGCAGCGAGTACGAGACGACGGACCGTTTCTGTCCGAGGGACGGCTCGCCGCTGCGTCCCAAGTCGGGAGATGATCCGCTCGTCGGCCGCGTGATCGCCGATCGCTACCTCATCCTCGCCCCGCTTGGCGAGGGTGGCATGGGACGCGTCTATCTCGGCGAGCACGTGAAGATGAATCGCCAGTGCGCGATCAAGGTGATGAATCCGTCGTTGGTAAACGACACCGAGTCGCTCCAGCGTTTCGCGCGCGAAGCCTCGAACGCCGCGCGGATTCTGCACCCGAACGTCGCGGCCGTGTTCGACTACGGCGAGATGGACAAGATCGTGTATCTCGTGATGGAGTACGTGGACGGCGAATCACTGGCCACGATCCTCGCGCGGGAAGGCCCACTCGAGGCGCGACGGGCGATCGAGATCGGACGTCAGATTGCCGACGGCCTGCACGCCGCTCACGAGCTCGGGATCGTGCACCGCGACCTCAAGCCGGACAACGTCATCGTCGCGCGGACGCGGTCGGGGAAAGAGGTTCCGAAAGTCGTCGACTTCGGCATCGCCAAGGCGCTGTCGGAGACGCCGCAGGATGCGCTCACGCGCAGCGGGCTCGTGATCGGGACGCCGGAGTACATGAGCCCGGAGCAGCTCCTCGGCGATCCAGTGGACGCGCGCGCCGACATTTACAGCCTCGGCTGCATCGTTTATCAAATGCTCACGGGCACGGCGGCGTTCGCCGGCGACACGCGCGAGCAGATGATCCGGCGTCGATTGCACGAGGCTCCGCCACATGTGCGCGACATCGATCCGAACCTGCCTGGCCGGCTCGACACGTTGATCGTGCACATGCTGGCGCGCTCGCCGGACGACCGGTTGGCGAGTGCGGCCGAGGTGCGCGATCAGATGGACCCGGCGCTGGCGCTCGGCGGTTGGGATCCGCGGGTCATCACCGCGCCGTCGGCGTCGCGAACGCCCGCCAACGGGATCGACGAATCGACGCAGCCGACGCAGCCGATTCCTCGGCAGCGAATGGGGACGCGAAGCATCGTCACGGGTGCGAGCATGGTCGTGGCGCTGGCGATCGCCGGTGTCGTGTTGTACAACTCGCAGCAGAAGCGTCAGCAGGAAGCGACGACGGCGCCGAAGACCACGGCTGATACCACGCACACGGCCGCGCCGCCGGCTACCGCGGCTCCAGTCGAGTCGTTGCCCGCGGCGGGACGCGGCATTCTCGTGAAGCCGGACACCACGCCGAAGGCGCCGGTGGTCGCTGCCGCATACGATACGGTGCCACTCGTACGGATTGCCCGGTCGATTCGAACGACGAACATGGACAGCGTGGAGCGGGCTTTCCCGAACCCCATCCCGCAGCAAACGCGCGCCACCCTGGATCAGATCTTCAAGGGGTACGACGTGATCAGCTCCGGAGTGCTGGTGCACTCAGCGACGCAAACGGGCTCCAAGTCGGAGATGCCCTTCGAAATTCGCGTGAACTATGGTCAGCGAAATACGGGCGTTGGGACGACGGTCTTGCTGAAGCTCAAGGCCGTGTTCGAGCTCCGGGACACGAAGTGGGTGCTGACGTCCGTAACCCGTCGGCCTGACTAGGACCGCTTTCCAATTCGCGTTCTGAGCTCGACGACCACGTCCTCGAGCATTTGCGTGTCGTAGCCGATATCCCACTCATCGTCGCGCTGCCAATTGGCTTCGGCGCGCACGGAGACCTGCTTCCAGTCGTCGCCAATGAACCGGATGACGATTCGCGTGCGATAGTGCAGGTCGGGGGCGCCGCCGCGGTTGAAG
>DATMHK010000111.1:0-5541 GCA_035554995.1 Gemmatimonadaceae bacterium | reverse complement strand
GTCCTGTTGCGTGCCGTAGACCCAGTACGGGAACGAGTTGTCCACCGACAGATGGTAGATCTGCTCGGTGGACTGATTGTACCAGGAGCTCCAGGTCGCGCCGCCGTCGAGCGTGACGATCGCGCCCTGATCGTAGCCGGCAAGAATGCGCTGGTTGTTGGTGGGATCGAACCACCACTGCTGCGGGTCGTCGCCGCCCGGCGCGCCCTTGAACCCGGTGAACGTCTTGCCGCCGTCGGTCGACTTGTAGCTCGAGGTATTGACGGTGTAGACGACATCCGGGTTCTGCGTGTCCACGTAAACGCCGCAGTTGTAGCCGCCCTGGCCGTTTCGAATTCTCTGATCGTCGGCGGCCATCTGGTGCCACGTGCCGCCGGCGTCGTCGGAACGGTAGAGGCCCCAGTCCCCGATGACGAACACGCGCTGGGCGTTGGTGTTCATCGCCACGGCGACGGATGCTTTTCCCGTGAGCCGCGGGAGGCCGTTGCCGACGATTTCTTTCCAGGTCAGGCCGCCGTCGGTGGACTTGAACAGCTTCGTGCTCGTTGGACCAGTCGGTGGGCCACCTCGACCACCGCCCGACGGCACCGGCGTGTAGTGCGCGATGCTCGTGGCGAAGATCACGGCCGGTACGTCGAACGCACGAGCAAGCTTTTGCAGTCCGGTGCTGTCGTCGACGAACAGCGTCTGTGTCCAGGTCGCCCCACCATCCGTGCTGCGGAAGACGCCGCGCGATTTGCTCTTGGCGTGAATGTCTCCCTGGGCGCCGATCAGAACGATATTCGGGTCCTTGGGGTCGACGAGCATCGTGGGGATCTGCTTGGTGGCGTCGAGGCCGAGGTGCTTCCAGGTTCGGCCGGCGTCGGTGGATTTGTAAACGCCGTTCCCTTCACTGATCCCGCCGCCCGTGACGATGTCGCCGGTCCCGACGTAGATGACGTTCGGATCCGACGGCGCGACTTCGATGGCGCCGACCGATGAGACGTCTTTCACGGCATCGAAGATCGGGTACCACGTTTCGCCCGCGCTCGTCGTCTTCCATACGCCGGCCGCAGGGAGGCCGATATAAAAAGTACCCGGTTGTCCGATGGCGCCGGTCACCGCGGCGACGCGTCCGGCCCGAAACGGGCCGAGGTTGCGCCAAGTGAGCGCGGAGTAGAGACGCGGGTCGATTGGGGCGGGCGCGGCTTGTGCGCGGGCGATCGAGGACGCCGCGGCAAGCGCGACGAGGGAGAAGGTCAGTCTTGATGGATTGGACATGCGGTAAGCGTACGTCGGCCGACGCCCCGTGGCAAAGCCCGGTTGAGGCGACACGACACGGGCGGTAGTATCAGCGACCGATGCCCGCACGCTCACTGCCCGCCAGTCCGGCCGTCCACGCGACGTTCACGCGCGCGCTCGAGGCGCTCGTCGCCGAGATCGAGCGCGATCGCTCCGTTTTGGCGGCGATTCTCTGCGGCAGCCTGTCGCACGACACCGTGTGGGATAAATCCGACATCGACCTGGCGCTGATCACGGTCGATGACAAGAAGCGCGAGAACCAAGGCGTGAGCCTCTACGCGGACGGTGTGAACACGCACGCCTTCATTCTGTCGCGCCGCGAGTTCCGTCAGATCGTCGAAGGTGCAGTCGCCAATACCTTCATGCACTCCCTCCTCGCCAAGGGCCGTCTTCTTTACACCCACGACGAGACGATCGCCGCGCTCTGCGAGCGGCTGCACATCATGGGGGATCGCGACCGGCAGCTCCAGCTTCTTTCGGCCGGCACCAGCGTGCTTCCGTCGCTGTACAAGGCGCGAAAGTGGTTCGTCACTCGGAAAGACCTGGACTACACCGCACTCTGGATCCTGTACGCCGCGACGTCTCTTGCGCGTATCGAGGTCATCGGCGCTGGACTGCTCGCCGATCGCGAAGTCATTCCGCAGGCGACGAAGCTCAACCCGGCGTTCTTCTCGATCATCTATCATGATCTTCTGAACTCGAAGAAGACCGCGAAATCAGTCGAAGCGGCGCTCGACGCCATTGACGCCTATCTCGCCGAGCGCACCACGACGCTCTATGGCTTGGTGCTGGACCATCTTCGCGACGTCGGCGAAACGCGCTCGGCAACCGACATCGACGATCATTTTGCCCGTAACTTCGGCATTCAGAGCGTGACGACGGCGTGCGAGTACTTGGCCGACCGCGGGCTGCTCACGAAGGCCTCGGTCCCGATCAAGCTGACACGGCACAGCAACATCGAAGTGCAAGAGCAGGCCTTCTTCCACGCATGACGCCCTCCCGACGAACCGCGGCGAAGCCGTCGAAGACGAAGCCGACGGAGAACGGAGGTGCTCCGCGCAAAACGATCGCCGTGCAGGGCGCGCGGGTGCACAACCTCAAGAACATCTCGGTCGAGATCCCGCGCGACCGGCTCGTCGTCGTCACCGGACTGTCGGGCTCCGGGAAATCGTCGCTCGCTTTCGACACGATCTACGCCGAAGGACAGCGGCGATACATGGAATCGCTCTCCAGCTACGCCAAGCGATTCGTCGCGCAGGTCGCCAAGCCGGACGTCGATTTCATCTTTGGCCTGTCACCGGTCATCTCGATCGAGCAAAAGACGGTCGCCAGCAACCCGCGGTCGACGGTCGGCACGATGACGGACATCGCGAGCTACCTGAACCTCCTGTTCGCGACGATCGGCGACGCGCACTGTCCACGCTGCGGCGAGGACGCGCCGAACCGGAGCGCGATGCAGATCGTCGAGGCGATCCTGTCGCTGCCGGAGGGAACCGAAGTCGAGCTTCGGGCGCCGGTCTTCAAGGTGTATGGAGAAGAGCTCGACTTCGTCTTCACCGAGCTTCGCAAGAAGGGAGTTCGGCAGCTCGTCATCGACGGCAAATCCGTCGACATCTCGCAGCAAGTCGACCTCGACGAATCCCGCGTGCGGGAGATGGACGCGATCGTCGACCGCGTCGTCGTTCGGCCGCGCAACGAAAAGGCGATCAAGGCCGCCGTCGCCGCCGCGCTGCTGATCGGGGACGGGCTCCTGCGGATCGAAGTCCGCAAGGGCGCGTCCAAGGCGGAAGCCGATCGCTTCTATAAGAACACGGTCAGCGCGAAGCATCACATCGTCTTCGGCGGGATCGGACCGGACTGGTTCCAGTTCAACAATCCCGAGAGCGCCTGCCGCACGTGCGGTGGACTCGGCGTACATAAGCTGACGCACCCGGAGCTGCTCGTCCCCGACCCCACGCGCAGCATCGCCAACGGTTGCTTCGTGCGCGAAGCGCTGCGCTACGATCCGGACAACTGGGACGGGCGAATGATGTACAGCTTGTCCAAGAAGTTCGGCTTTTCGCTCGACACGCCCTGGCAGAACCTGCCGGCGGCGACGCGACAGATGATCCTCTACGGCACGGACGAGAAGTTCATGCTGATGCTGCCGCCCAACGCCAAGGTCAAGCGGCCGGAGTGGGAGGACAAGGAGATCGGCTTCCAGGGGTTCGCGCGGCGGATCGAGCGCCACTATCGGCGCTACCGCCAGCGCGGCGAAGCCAACTCCGGAATGGAGGCGTGGCTCGACAAGGTGATGGTCGAGCACGTGTGCCCGGACTGCAACGGCTCGCGCGTGCGGGCGACGCGGCTGGACTTCACCGTCGGCGGCAAAACGCTGTTCGACGTCGGCCAGCTGCACTTCGACGAGCTGTCGGCGTTTCTCAAATCCATCAAACCGACCGGCCGTGGCGCCGACGCTGGCCGACACGTGCTGCGCGAGATCAGCGGACGGCTCGACCTGTTGCTCGGCATCGGCCTCGATTACCTGAGCTTCAACCGTCCCTCTTCGACGCTGTCCGGCGGCGAATCGCAGCGCATCCGGCTGTCGACACAGATCGGCTCGGGCTTGATGGGCATGCTCTACGTCCTCGACGAGCCGAGCATCGGCTTGCATCCGAAGGACAACGTGAAGATGATCGCGACGCTGGAGCGGCTGCGCGACATCGGCAACACAGTGATCGTCGTCGAGCACGACGAAGACACGATTCGCGCGGCGGATCACGTCGTCGAGATGGGGCCCGGACCGGGCGTCCATGGCGGAACGGTCGTCGTGCAAGGGACGCTCGACGACGTCATCAAGTGCAAAGCGTCGCCGACTGGGCAGTACATCTCGGGCAAGCGGTCGATCGCCACCCCGGCCGAGCGACGTCGCGGCCACGGCAAGCAGATCGCGATTCGCGGCGCGAGAGAGAACAATCTCAAGTCGATCGACGTGACGATCCCGCTCGGCGTGCTCGTCGCGATCACCGGCGCGAGTGGATCGGGCAAGAGCACGCTGATCAACGAGATCCTGTACAAGGCACTGTGGAAGAAGTTGATCGACACGCGCACGCTGCCCGGCGAGCACGACGCCGTCGAGGGGATGGAGCACGTTCACAAAGTCGTGAACATCGATCAGACGCCGATCGGCCGGAACAGCCGATCGAATCCGGCGACGTACATCGGCTTCTACGACACGATTCGCGACCTGTTCACGCAGGCGCCGCTCGCCGTGGAGCGCGGCTACAAGCCGGGCCGGTTCAGCTTCAACGTGAAGGGCGGCCGGTGCGAGGAGTGCCAGGGCGAAGGGACGATCAGGACGCAGCTCTACTTCATGCCCGACGTCGAAGTCACGTGCGGCGCATGCAAGGGCGCGCGCTTCAACGCGGAGACGCTGGAAGTCACCGTGCGCGGAAAGACGATCGACGACGTCCTCAACATGTCGGTCGAAGAGGGCGTCGAGTTCTTCAGGACGGAGCCGGCCGTCGGCAAAAAGATCGAAGTGCTGCGCGACCTCGGACTCGGCTACCTCACGCTCGGCCAGTCGGCGACGACGCTCTCCGGCGGCGAAGCGCAACGCATCAAGATCGCGACGGAGCTGAGCAAGCTCCAACGCGCAAAGCACACGGTGTACATCCTCGACGAGCCAACGACCGGGCTGCATCTGGCGGACGTCGAGCGCCTGTTAGAGTCCCTGAATCGCCTTGCCGATGCGGGGCACACGGTGATCCTGATCGAGCACCACCTGGACGTGATCAAGACCGCCGACTACGTGATCGACCTTGGGCCCGAAGGCGGGCACGCGGGCGGCGAGGTCGTCGTCACCGGTACGCCCGAGCAGGTCGCGGCATGCCGGGCGTCGCACACCGGACGATTCCTGAAGCAGCTGCATCGCGGGCGCTGAGTCCTCGGCGCGACCGGGATTGCATCGACCGCCGAACGAGCGGGCCCTCGGCGCGAAACGATTCCTGCGCAACGCGTCGCGATCGCTACGCGCTCGCCGACGACGACACGTTTGACATGTGTTGCAGGCTGGCCTAGCTTCGGCGTCGGCGCGGGAGGGTGGCACGATGAAACGGGTGCCGGTGTTGGCGTTCGCCCTGGTGGCGGGATGGGCTTGCGGTCAGGGAATCTCGTCGAGCCCGGACGCCCCGAGTGTGCCCGCGACGCCACAAACGCCGACGCCACCGGTCACTCCCGTCGGTACATTCGGCGCCGCGCTCGTTGTGTCGAGCCCGATCG
>DATMHK010000110.1:0-13812 GCA_035554995.1 Gemmatimonadaceae bacterium | reverse complement strand
CGGAGCCGTTCTCACCGACGAGCGCCACGACTTCGCCCGCTCGGATCGCCAGATTGACGCTTTGAAGCGCCGGCTTTGAGCTGCCTGGATACGTGAAATGAACATCTTCAACGACGAGCTCCCGGAACGCGGCCGCGGCCGAGTCGGCGGGCGGCGTCTCGACCACCTGTGCAGAGGGCTTTAGTTGCAGAAAGTCGCGGTAATCCTGGATGAACAATGATGACGTGTACAGGCCGTTGATCCTCTGCACGAACCCGAATACACGACCGAGCAGAATCGGCATGGCCACGGCGGCCGCTCCCAAATTCGCCCCCGAGGTACGGCCGGAGATGAAAAGGGCTCCCACGAAAACCGCCCAGATCCCGACGATGGCGAAGGTCGACATCGACTGGAGGAAGCTGAACGCCATCTGCTTGCGCCTGAACCGGCGAAGCTGCTTGAGATAATCGTCATAGAGGCGCTCGTAACGGGAGCGGAGCTCCACGCCGGATCCGAACGCACGGACTTCCTTCGCTTCGTCCTTTCCGGTCAGCACGCTTCGCAAATAGTCGCGCTGCCGGTCGCCGAGCACTCGTTCCTTGGCAAACTCGAACTGCCGGCGGGCGCCGAGGCGCCCGATGAGGACAAGGGGAACGATGCTCACCAGGACGAGCGGGAGCAGCAGGGGCTGGAGAACGATCAAAGCGCCCATCACTGCCCCGACGCCAGCCAGATCGGCTGGCAGCTGCATGAGCGACCGCACTACAGTGGCAGGCTGGGTCAGCGCGTTCGTTTCGACTCGTTTGAGATGATCGAAAAACAGTGGAGACTCGTACGCTTCGAGCTCCACCGAAGTCGCGACATCGAGGACCTCGTCCATCGTCTTGCGCTGCACTTGTGCCGTGAGGAACGTCTCCAACTCCCCGCTCACCAACCCCAAGATCGTCGAGACCACAAAGATCAGACCAATCTTCCCTAACGACCCGATCGTCTCCGCCCGGCCGGCGCCGCCGAAGACCGCCAGCGCATCGCGTCCGAGCAGCAGCATGACGCCGCTGAGCAGAGCGGATGCAACGCGCATGGCGACGATCGCGAACACCACGGCCCGGGACATTCCCCAGACCAACGTGATCGCCTGGAACAACAACCGCGGAAACTGACGAAAGTCCTTTTTGGCGCGCAGCTTCTCCCACTGCTCGATCCGCTGCTGCCGTACGTCTGGAGGAGAACTCGACATGTCAGCTGATCACGCTCGCGCCCACTCCACCCGTAACATCGACCAGGCGGCCGACGATCGACGATCGAATCTCTCGCATGCCCGAATCTTAGACGATTGCGACGTCTACTGCGCGCCTTGAGCGAGACGATTCGGCTCGGCAGAGAGATCTTCGAACGGCGTTGGACGCACCTCGACCCGCCGCATCATGATCGCGAACGCGCGCGCAATCTCTGGATCGAACTCGGTACCGGCTCGCTGCTCGATGTAGTCGAGCGCGGCGTCGGTTGTCCACGCGGCTCGATATGGACGATCGGTCCGGAACGCGTCGAAGACGTCGCATACGTGGACGAGGCGGCTCGCATAGTGGCAGCTTCGCGGAAAGTGGAAGTGCGGATATCCGCCGCCGTCGATCATCACATGATGCTCATAGGCGACCGTCGCGGCGAGGCCGAGCTGTTTGTCGCTCTCGAGAATGATGCGCGCGCCGTCGACCGGATGCTGATTCATAACGCTCCGCTCCAGGTCCGTCAGCTTGCCGGGCTTGAGGAGAATCTCCTTCGGAACACGCACCTTGCCGAGGTCGTGCAAAAGCCCCGCGGTGCCGAACGCGCGTACGTCGTTCGGTGCATACTGCAGCGCGTCGGCGAGCGCCATCGTGAGCACGGCAACATTGATGGCATGCGTCGTCGTGTATTGATCGAACCGCTTGAGTTGCAGTAGCGGCGCCACGACACGACCCTCGCCGTGCATGGCGACCGAGAGGGAGCGGACGACCGCCTCGGCCTCCAACATCGGTACGCCGGCATGCGCGACGACCTCGTCGTGGATCCACTTGATGGCGGCCGCCTCCTGGTCGAAGACATATTGCGTGTTTGCGCCGGGCTCCGGCGCGTTCACTTTTTGCTCGAGATCGGTGCTGCCGCGGAAGCCGACGGTGCCGTACCGGATGGCGCGTGCGCGCGTCGCATTGCTCTCCGAGGTGGGCTCGCCGGCACCGGCCCCGAGCCGCGCGGCGATTGCCTCGAGGGACTCGGTGAACTCCTCGAGCGTGACGCTCGCTTCGACCTCGAAGCGTTGGATGCCTTCTTCGGCGAGACGCTTCGTCCACTCCCAGTCCTGCAGCTCGCGAATGGAATGACCGTTGTAGATCACCTCGCTGAGCAGGAAGCTGAATTGCGGCTTTGGGTCGGCGTCTAGCAGCTGCCGGAGCCGCTGGAACGAGCTCTCGATCGCGCGCTCGCGCGCCGGGTGACGATCCCAATACAGACTGATCGTCGCGATAGCGCGGGTGAACGAGTACAGGAATCCGACGGGCGGACTCACGAGTTTTCCCCGGTGCCTCGCCGGCTCGCGACGGCCGAGCGAACTTCCGGGTCGCGGTGAGTGCGAGCTTCGGCGAGCACGCGTGCGACAGCCGGGTCGGTCGGCCAGTGCGCCGTCAACGTCGCGAGGATCGCGAGCAACTGGGGAGACTTCGTTCCGAGGCGACGCCAGAACAGCCATTTCCGGCCCGACAGGGCTCGCTGGAGCAGAAAGTCGAGGGCTTCCGCAGTACCGCTCTTCCCGAGCACGCGGATGGACGCCAGCTCGAGCTCAGCGCCGAACTCTCGCTTCGCGAGCCGCTCGAGAATGATCGGCACGGCGCTCGCCGGGCACTTCTCCAACGCCGCTGTGAATGCGGTGCGCACGACTTGCCCGTCGGGGTCCCGCAGTCCCGAACAAACAGCGCGATCGTACCCGTCGGGAAACTTGAGCAGCAGGCGAATCGCTTGCCGCCGTACGCGAGGGTCGCTGTGCGCGACGTACGGGAGCGGCGAAAAGTCCGGTGGCCACGCACAGAGCTTGTCGAGAACGATGAGCAAGTTGCGCTGGACGTACCACGGCGATTCAGGGAGCCGCGCCGCGGCGAGGTGGGCCACCTCGGGTCCCAGCGTCTCCAACAGCGACATCACCTTGCTGCGCACGGAGCGCGACGCCGATGTGCTGAGCGACTCGAGCAGCGGCACCGCGGCCCGCATTCCAAGAATGCGAATGAACGGATCCAAATACTCGACATATGCCGAGTCGGATTTGAGAATCATGACGAGCCGATCGATCGTCGCCACATGGAGCCAGAGCGTCACGACAGCGTTGGATCCCGCGGGCGCGCTCTCCAGCAGGCTGACGACCAAGCCGAGCTGCTCCTGCTGGATCAATGCGTCGACCGCGGCCAGACTCTCGGGACCGACCGTGCCCGTCTCGAGCGTCATCTGCACGATGCGTTCGGGCTCGCACGTATGCGTCTCATCCGTGCCCAGATATGCGCCGGATCGTTTCACCATGCGCTCGAGTGCCGCGCTGTAGTCTGAGGGATTGGGATCCTTGAGCGTCCATCCCGTCACGAGCTCCTGCACCTGCTCGCGCAGCGCTGAATCGGCTTCGCGTCGCGCGCCCAGCGCGCCGCCTTCGGCGTGTTCCGCGAGCTTCGAGAACAAGCGCATGAGCGGCGTCGAGATGACCTGTTGCGAGGCCTCGGCGGCGGTGGCCACGAGGACCATCACCGCGTCGACCGCCATGCTCTGTGCCGCGTCGACGACGAACTTCTTCCGTTGCTCGATGTCGCCGCCCATCTGCAGCAACTCGCGCAGTTGGTCGCGGTCCATCGCGCTGACGAGCTGCGAGATGCGCTGCTGGAGCCCAACGGACGCCGGCCGGTCGGCCACATTCAGCTCGTTGGCGATCTTGAGCATGTAGCCGACGACGACCTGGTCGTAGGCGGGTTCACGCTCGTGCGCGCTGATCGCCTGCGCGATGGCTTTGGGGTCCGTCTCCGGCGGCTCCTCGGACCGGTCCGACTGCATCGCGGCCTGCGCCAGCTCGAGCCACAGGTGCGACGCGAGCGAGTCACCGGTGGAATTGGCGGCCTGCTCCTCGCCTTCGTCGAGGAGCCGCAATCGGTCGTACGCCGCGGTGAACAGGCGCACGTGCTCCCACATGGGGCCATCGCGACCGCCAAGCACGACGCCCCCGCGCTCGGGATCGGACGCGATCGCGCGGAGAACTTCGGCGATTTCCTCTCGCCGGACGCCGGCCAGGAACTTGACGGCGCCGAGGCTGTGGCGGTGCAAGTGGCGAGCGAGACCGCGAAGGAGCGGGTTCTTGGGATCGGTGGCCACACCCTCGACGACGAGCTGCTCGCGCGCCACGCCGAGCGCGAGCGACTGCCGCTCGCGAATCAACGACTCGAGGCGCTCCATGACGCGATCTTCGGCGATCTGCAGGGACCGATGGCCGTCCGGATACATGACCATTTTGTGCAGCGCGACCGCCAACTCCATGACGAAGTCAGCGAGGTCGCGCGACAGCGTAGCCGGCGGCGCCTGCTTTTGAACGGCGTTGGTGCCCATGAAAGAGCCAGCGAGGTTTTCTACCGATAACGACGGATCCGCTCTGCTGAAGTCACGGAAGGGCAGCTACTTGGGCGGCCGGCGGCGGCCAGCGGACGGCGCAAGGAAAGCTCGTCTTCTCCCACCGTGAAAAACGAAATCAGATCGAGCAGTTCATACCCGGCCCGAATGAAGCGCGTGAGCGCGGAGCGTAGAAACTCGACCACAACACGACCGCGGCACCGAAAGCAAAAGCACCGCAGGCCAAACGGCTTGCGGTGCTTCGCTTTACGAATCGGGTCCTGGTCGTTCATCCGCTTGGTGGCGCAAGCGGCGCGTCGATCAATCCACTGGATCGTGCGTCGTGCACGTCCCCACCCAAATGGCCGAAGTATGCCTCGACGCACCATAGAATGACCCGGCGAGTCGCGGCCTGCCGCTCCGCGAGCGAAGCAATTTGCGCCGCCGTCATGAGTTCGGTGAGCGCGATAATCACGTGACCTGGCGTCGTCCCGGCATGTCGCTCATTCCCGACAAAGGTCCATACTGCTCGGCGCAAAGCGTCTTCATCGACGGGTTCGGCGTTGAGAGCTTCGGTGATCGCAGCGCGCAGGTCTGCGGCATCAACAAGCTCATCGGCGGTACGCGGCGGTCGGTTATAAGGTGTTTGCATCCATTGTTTCCAGATCGGCACGTGATTCTGCCGTCGATCAAATATGTCGGCTGTCTGACTACGAACCGCTGTCGCCTCAACGAGTGCGCGTGACACCATCGGATCGCGGGTCTCCCGGGGGATTCGGCTCGGCCATGCCATCGTCATCAGCTCGCGAGTCTTCATCCGCCGTGTGGTCCCGACCCACCGTTCGAAGGTGTTGCACCTCTAACGCATCGTACGCCCGACTTCCGGCCGGACATGGTACGAACGTGATGCTTCCTTGAAGGTCCTCGACATGTAAGCGGAACACAGTGGACACTCGCTGAACACGCGGGGCTCTCGTTGGACCGACTCTAGGCCGATCGCGAAGTGCCAAAATGCCGCGGAGTGCCGCCGCATCGCCCGCCGTTGATCCGGTCGCCTCAGCCGGATAACAGCCACCTCGAACAATCACGCTCGCGAATCCCGTCGTATCCCGCAGTTCCGTTACTGAAAGGACCGCCCAGCGGCTGCGGGCGATGACGTCTCGAAGAGTCGCGTCGGCGCGAAAGTACACCCAACCATCATCGAACGCGTATCGAATCGGCACAACGTTCACCTGCCGCTTCGCTATGAACGCGACATGCCCGAAGCAAAGCCGACGAAGAATCTCCTCACTGTCGGCTGTTGTGAGGTTGCTGCTACCGGACACTGCGGAACGGTCAGTCGTTGAATGCATGGCCCCGATCCCCCCCGGGCTGCACCCGTGACCGTTGAGGCCGCAAGTGTGCTTCGGCTTTGAGTGAAAGAAGCCTTAGGGTCTGCACGCCTTGTGCCCGTTACGGTTGCACGGCGCGGCCCTCCTCACTCCTTGATCCGGCGGCTTTCTGGGCTGTAGGCCGGTTTTGCTTGGCGTTTAATGCAGCGACGACGTCAATAGGCTATAATTAGTGATAGCTGGTGAGCGCCTCCGCGCGCTCCCTTTGGCCTCCTGTGGCGTGCGTTGGCGCGCCGGATCCCCGAGCCTTCGTGGTCAGCCCGCTCGTGGAATTTGTCCGAGGCCGCATGACCGATAGGCAATCAGCCGTCTTGCTGCGCGGCGTCGAGGATTTCACCGACGCCAAGGAACTCCGCTCCGTTATCGCGGCGACACTCATGAGTGCGCGATCACCGATCGCGACACCTGAAGAGGTGTCTGCGGAGCCGAGCTCATTTCCCATGAAAACCTCGGCCGCGCCGATCGAGACCTTCTACCCGGATTGGCGCGGGCGGTTGACCCGTAACCTCTCGCGGCGAAGCACCTCGAGGTGGGAACCATTGACGGCGGTACATCCGGTCGTTGCTTCTCCGATTCAAACGAGGCGGTCATGATTCTCACGGCAATTCGACGAAACTCCCGATACGCGGCTTCACGGGAATTCGACCAATATCGCGATACCCGGCCTGCGGTCGGCGAGACGAGTACAGAACTCGTCGCCACGCGCGAGTTGTCAGTCAACACGGCCCCAGCGCACGTCATCGGGTGTCTCTGCCAGGAAGTCCTCGCCAAGAAGCTCAGCGCGGCTGACGCACTCCAAAAATGATTATCACCCTAATGGGATCGGTCATTATCGGCGTTGCGGCCGGCGCGGCGATGGATGAACTACTTCGCGGACGTGACCGCAGATCGACGCGCGTTATTATTGCGGGCCTGGCTGGAGCGATTGGAGGCCTCTTGATACGCCGAGCGAGCGGCGGCGACGATGCACTGATCGACGCGTTTGCAGCCCTCTTCGGCGCGGGAGTTCTCGCCTTCGTCTTGCGCGCACGGATATCTGCGGCCATTGGTCGAGTGGCGGCGCCGTGATTCAGGAACGATCGCCGCGCCTACCGACGCGCACGCTCGCGCAGACATTCGAGTCGAGTATCTCCGAAGCGCTTGCCGCGCAACCGATCGAGGACTCGATGCTTCGCCGCGGAGTCGTGGCCTTTGTCGGCGAGGAGCGTCACGCGGGAACGTCGCCCGGCCGCGTCATCCTCACGCTAACGAAGTTGATCGAGCACGCGCGGGTCTCACGGGCTGAACGGCACGCCCTCATGCGGCGTGTCATCCTCTGGTCTGTCGAGGCGTACTTCGGTCAGCCCAACTGACGATGGCCAGCGCATCTGTACGTGCAGGTCGTTCGATGGGCAGTCACCAACGGTGCGAGCGGCTATGTACTCAAGCGAAACGGCGCGGCCCGGCTGCTTGACGTGGTCGGGCGTCTTGCGCCGGCGCGTGCGCTTGGGCAGTGACCCAGAGGCGCACCGATTGCCTTTCGACGCTCTGGAGAAACGGTCCGCTGTCCGACAGCGGTATGTCAGCTGTGAGCTCACCTCCACTTCAACGATTGGGAAAGGAAAGTCGATCGAGGAAACGCTTTCACTAGTCGCGTCCGTCGAGATGGAACGACCGCCCCACCGAATTTGAGCGGGTCCTTTTGGGCGGAAAGCTGCGCTGGTGGGTGCTTGGAGGGTACCGAAAAGCAAAAGCGCCCCGAGCCGAAGCGGGGCGCCTTTTCTATTCTCTAATTCTACAACGATTTACAGAATCGGGACGGCGGGATTTGAACCCGCGACCCCCTGAACCCCATTTGATTTGGGGAAGGGCCAAACTACAACAAGATGTCGCGTTTCAGAGGGGAATTGAGCGTCGGCGCCCGGTTCTCAGATCGAGCCTGTTGCACTCTGTAGCGAGAAACTCGACCCAAACTCGACCGCTTGACTGCGCAGCCTCGGTCATCCTCGCGCTGCCTTATCTTTTAGCCCGCATTGAGTCAAAGCGCCCGCAGCGACGCCGAAGCCGGGGGTTCCGGGCCGGCCTTCACTTGCCCTGTCGTTGTCTCGATCACGAATTCAACTTCCCGCTCCGCGGGGGCATCCCACGCGAGCCCGGAGATCGTTTCTCGATCAGCCCGCAGAATCTTGATACCGTCCCACGATACCGCCCTACTCACCCATTGCAGCCCATCCGCACCGCATGCCGCAATTCTAGTGTAGTCGGATATCACGAGGAGTGCAGGCTCGATCCCGGCGCGGGATAGATCGTCGATCAACCGCTGCGTCGAACGAATTGGCCCACGCCGGCGAAACCGTCGCAGTTCCTTCTCCGTCTTCTTACGGCCAAACTGATTCTGGATCCCTTCGCGCTGACAGCAAGTCGCCATGATAGTAGAGACTCGTCTTATCGCAATTGGCCTGGCGAACGATGCACTGGATGCGACGCGCGCCGTGTCAACTAGCCGTCGCCTATGTCCGTCTAGCCTGTATGAAAGCCGCCGTCACGCTGAGTCGATGCTCATTCCACGGCACAACTCAGCGCGGCGAGTGCCGCCGCCCATTCGTCCTCGCTCCGCGGTTTGCGCGCGCGAAAACTGATTCCGAGCGTACCGAATTTCGCGGCGCTGCCGGCCTGCGGTGCGTCCGCATACACGTCAACGCGCGTCGTGATTTCAAATCCGACAAAGCCGGCAGCGACGACCGTCGCTTGAAGCTCTGCTTCCAGCAGAGCACCGGCGATTCACCCCTTCCAGAGATCGATGTCGCGCTTTGCGTTCTCCCCAACCGATTTCTGAACCAAGATGTCGCCGAGCTGAAGCCGTCCGCCCGGTTTGAGCACGCGCGACATCTCTTGGAGTCCGGCGAGCTTGTCCGGAAAGAGATTGAGCACGCCGTTCGAGATCACAACGTCCGCCCACTCGTCGGCGACGGGCAAAGCTTCCGCGAGACCCTCGTGAAACGCGACGTTGGAGAAACCGCCCGCCTTCGCGCTCGTCCGCGCGCGATCGAGCATCTCAGGCGTCATGTCGACGCCAATGACTTCGCCGCTCGGTCCAACCATTCGTGCGGCAATCAAGCTGTCGATGCCCGCTCCACACCCCACGTCGACAACGCCTTCTCCAGCACTTAGCGCGCCGAGTGAGAACGGATTTCCGGTTCCGGCGAACGAGGCAATGCTCTCTTCCGGCACGCCGGCGAGCCAAGCGTCATCGTACCCGAGAATGCGCGTCAGCCGCCGCCCCGTATGAAAGTGGAATGCCTGTTCCGGATCGGACGCAACATGCGCGTACTCGACGCGAATGGCGTCGCGAAGGACGTCGACGTCGAGGCCCTCGATCGTGCCGCTCACGCCGGGAATGGTGACGTCGTTTGGCAGACTCATACTCACCTTGACAGATGTCGATACTCGTTTATTCTATGGATCGTTAGAATAGCTGTCAAGCACCAACTGCACCGAGGACCATGTCCGGCCACCGAGAGTTCAAAGACGCCCTCTACGCTCAATTCGCGCGCATCGGCCATGCCCTGGCGAGCCCCAAGCGAATCGAGCTGCTCGACCTGCTCGGCCAGGGAGAGAAATCCGTTGAAGCGCTCGCCGAGCATGTGGCGACGCCGATCAAGAACACGAGCGCGCATCTCCGCGTGCTTCGCCAGGCGCGCCTCGTGGAGACGCGGCGTGATGGGACGTACATGTATTACCGCCTTGCGGACGATGATGTCTTTCGCCTACTCCGCTCGCTCGAGACGCTCGGGCACGTCCGCCTCGCTGAGGTCCAGCAGGTGGTACAGTCCTATCTCGACGGGCGAGACGAGCTCGAAGCGGTTACGCTCAAAGAATTGCGGCGACTGATGCGCGTCGATGACGTCACCGTCGTCGACGTCCGTCCCGCCGAGGAGTACGAAGCGGGCCACATACCCGGCGCGCTTTCAGTTCCGGTGCCGGATCTCAAGCGCCGATTGCGCGAGTTGCCGAAGGGGCGACAGGTCATCGCGTATTGTCGCGGGCAGTACTGCGTGTATTCGCTCGAGGCCGTGACGTTACTCCGTAAGCATGGCTATCGCGCGCGTCGTGCTCACGAAGGGTTGCCCGATTGGAAGGCGGCAGGACTACCTGTGGAGACCGGCGCATGATCCTCCGCCAATTCCTTCACACGGAACCGGTCGTCGCTGCTTCGTACCTTCTTGGGTGCGGCGGTACGAGTGCGTGCGTTGTCGTCGATCCCGTCGACTCGCCCGAACAGTACATGCACGCAGCATCGGGCCTCGGTATGGCAATTCGATACGTTGTCGACACGCACGTGCATGCGGACCATCTGTCGACGGGTCGCGCGCTCGCCGCAGCAGCCAGCGCGGCGTATCTCCTGCACGAAAGCGTCAACGCGGATTTCGACTTCAGTCCGGTTGCTAACGGCGACCATGTCGAGATTGGTAACGTCGATCTCGAAGTGCTTCACCTTCCCGGCCACACACCGGAGCACATCGGACTGGTCGTCACCGATCGGACGCGCGGACGCGAACCTTGGCTGGTCGCCACCGGACACACTCTCATGGTCGGCGACATGGGCCGCACCGAGTTGGCGACAAACGCCGAGGACGGAGCGCGTGCGTTGTTTCGTAGCGCGCAGCGTTTGAGGGCACTGCCTGATCATCTCGTCATTCTGCCCGGCGCCTTTGCGGGCTCAGTGTGCGGGCGATCGCTGAGCGCCAATCCGATTTCGACCATCGGATTCGAACGGCGCTTCAACAAGGCGTTCGCGATCGATGATGAAGCCGCGTTCGTTGCGGCAATGGTGCGCGACATTCCCGTGCCGCCTCCGAATGCCGCGGCCACGCGAGCGGCGAATCTCGGCAACGTGGCCGCAAGCGTATGACGACGCTAGAACTCGGCCTTCGAGCGAATTGGAAACAATTCACGCTGCTCGTGGTCGTGAATGCGTTCGTTGGCGCGATGGTTGGGCTCGAGCGGTCGGTCCTGCCGCTGATCGCCACGGAGGAATTCCGCGTCACGTCCACGACCGCGGTGCTTTCGTTTGTCGCGATCTTCGGCCTCGCGAAGGCGTTTACAAATCTCGCATCAGGCTGGCTGGCCGACCGCCGCGCGCGTCGAGCAACGCTGTTGATTGGTTGGCTCGTTGCGCTGCCCGTTCCGCTCCTCATTCTCTGGGCGCGGAGCTGGTGGTGGATCGTCGCCGCCAATGCACTGTTGGGGATCAACCAAGGGCTCACGTGGTCGACGACCGTGATCATGAAGATCGATCTGGTCGGGCCGCGTCGACGCGGCTTCGCGATGGGCATCAACGAGTGTGCGGGATACGCGGCCGTCGCCGGTGCCGGCATCGTCAGCGCCATCGCCGCGGGTCACTACGGATTGCGGGCGGGCGCAGCGTACCCTGGCGTGATCATCGCCGCCCTCGGTCTCCTGTTCTCGTGGTTCGTGCGCGACACTGGCGACCATGTTCGGCTCGAGGCATCGCAGCGGACCGCGAGCAGCGCGGGCGATGCGACACCGCCTCTTTCGACGATCCTTCGTCGCTCCATGTGGTCCGATGCCGGCTTGTTCAGCCTCAGCCAGGCAGGATTCGTCAACAATCTGAATGACGGACTCGCGTGGGGTGTCTTTCCCCTGGTGTTCACCGCGTCGGGACTGACGTTGGGAGAAACGAGCATTCTCGCGGCGATCTATCCAGCGACATGGAGCATCTGTCAACTCGCCACAGGGCCCCTGAGCGATCGATGGGGACGGCCCAAACCCATCGTCGGCGGTATGCTGCTTCAGGGCGTGGCGCTGATTGCGATGACAATCGTCACAGGCTTCGGACCGTGGGCTGCTGCGCTCGCGCTGCTCGGCGTGGGAACGGCGCTCGTCTACCCGGCGCTGCTCGCCGCGGTCGGCGACGTTGCGCATCCGTCGTGGCGCGGTGTTGCCGTCGGAGTCTACCGCCTGTGGCGCGATCTCGGATATGTCGCCGGCGCATTGCTGGCTGGATTCCTTGCCGATGCGTTCGGCATTCCGTTCGCGATCGATGTCATTGGGGTGATCACGATGGTGTCGGGGATCGTGGTAGCGATTCGACTGCGAGAGCCCAGTGTGAGGCTCGCTGAGGCCGTCCCAACTGCGTAGAAGGAGGATCCTATGGTTCTGTCCTGGATCAGAAGTCCTTGGCCGTGGTATGTGAGCGGTCCGCTGATTGGGCTCTTCGTTCCGTTGCTGCTGCTGCTCGGCAACAAGCAACTCGGCATGACTGGAGCGCTGCGCGCGACGTGCGCCGCGATCGCGCCATCGGACATCGACTTTTTTCGGTACGACTGGAGACGATCCGGCGGGTGGAACATCGCGCTCGCAGCGGGCATTCTCGTCGGCGCGATACTCGCGGTCGCGATGCTTGGTGGCGGAACGACGCCGGCGATCTCGATACACACGCGCGACGCAATTGCCGCGCTTGGACTGGCATCTCCATCAGGGCTAGTGCCCGCGCAACTGTTCAGTTGGGGAGCGTTGTTAACCATTCGTGGCGCTCTCGTTATTCTCGGCGGCGGCTTTCTCGTCGGATTCGGCTCGTCCTACGCCGGTGGGTGCACGTCCGGCCACGGTGTGATGGGTCTCGCGACATTGCAGTTCGCGTCGATGATTGCGCTCATCGGCATCTTCGCCGGCGGGCTGCTGATGACGTTCATCGTGTTCCCGCTGCTCTTCTGAGGCGCCGATGACCGCAGTCCAATCGCCTCCATCTCAGTCGCTCGACGCCGAGATACCCGTCGGACGTGTGCGCGAGCTCAGCCCTGGCCGCGAGCTCGTGACCTATGTCGCTGTCGGCGTGATTTTCGGCATCGTGCTGGTGAAATCGGAAGTCGTCTCGTGGTACCGCATCCAAGAGATGTTTCGATTTCAGTCGTTTCACATGTACGGCATTCTCGGCTCGGCGATGCTGACTGCACTCGTCTCCGTTCAGATTTTGCGACGCCTTGGACTATCGTCGCTGACTGGCGAGCGCATTTCCGTTCCGCCGAAGGTGCTTGGGCACGGCTACCGGTACTGGATCGGTGGATTGATTTTCGGCGCGGGCTGGGCGCTGACAGGAGCGTGTCCGGGGCCGCTCTTCGCGCTCGTGGGAAGTGGAGCGAGTGTGTTCATCATCGTCGCAGTCGCCGCCCTCGCCGGCACGTGGATGTACGGCTACCTCCGCCCTCGGCTACCGCATTGATCGAGAGCGTGTCCGGACGCCTTAGGACGCCGCGGAGTGGCTTCGGCGCGCGACGACATCGATCCCCAACGTAGTTGCGTCGCGCGGTTCGGCCAATTCGTTCGCGGGATCCCCTGCAAGCGCATCAGGTGTGATTCCGCTCAGGAAGCGACCACCACCGGCGAAAGTATTTGTGTTTCAACGTTTTGCAAACTATGGCCGAGACCTCGGACGCCGCGGATTGCCGTCCTAACGTTGGTGATTTGGCGCTCGACATACCCCAGATATACCCCAGGTTTCGGTACAGAGGGGACGATAGAAGCACAAGGAATCCTTTAATCTCTCATTGGCAAACGATTTACGCCCTCTCATGTGTGGGGTATGTGGAACCGAAACAACAAAGGGCGGCCTCGGCCGCCCTAAATCGTTGATTAGCAATGTCTTAAATCGGGACGGCGGGATTTGAACCCGCGACCCCCTGAACCCCATTCGATTTGGGGAAGGGCCAGACTACAACAAGATGTCGTGTTTCAGAGGGGAATTGAGCGTCGGCATCCGATTCTCAGATGGCCGAAGTAGCACATTGTAGTGAGAAACTCGACCAAAACTCGACCGCGGTCAGCGTCGACGCGGGGC
>DATMHK010000109.1:0-32670 GCA_035554995.1 Gemmatimonadaceae bacterium | reverse complement strand
TTCAAGATGAAAAACATCGATCAATACATAATGACGAAAGGGGGAGACGTGTGGAGGCTCCCTGGCGGCTGGAGCGACTCCCTGCGAATGCAGGATACATCCGGGCGACACAAAAAATGGCGGACCTCAAGTTGCAAGTGGCCGTAACTCATAGCGCTGTGATAGGAGCTTTCATATGAGACTTTTTAACACGATTGCTGGTGTCTGCCTTATTGGAGTCGCGGTGTCTTCCGCACACAAAGGCGGTCGCCAATCCAACCTCCCATGCGTCACTCCCGGGACTCAGAGCCAGATAACGGTTCAGGCGATCAAACTCGAACTCGTTCGCCCAGACTCCAATGCAATCCGATTTCGGAACGCGGTTGGCATCGCCGGGGTTGACTCAAGCATTGTGGCAGTTGTGACCGACACAGTCATCTGCACGCGCATTCACCAAGTGGTAGATTCCGCGTTCCAAATAAGCCCACCAAGTGACACCGCGTACCTAGTTGTCCTGCGCGTCGGACCGCGATTCGTCTCGTTCCCGTCGGTCGGACCTTCGCAATCAGCTCTCTACATCACCGACACGAATTTCGTTTGGAAGCACTTCGTGCCCTAGGAAGCGAATCGGTAACGCACTAAACAATCGGGTCCCGTGTTCTCGAGAACAGGGGACCCGTTTTACCAGTTCCCAGTCGTTGACCGTTGCCGCGGAGGCGCGGGTCCGTCGCGGAACCGTCACGCGATGCGCTTCCAGGAATCCCATGCTTACAATATTGGCAATAGCTCTGCTCACCAGCGTCGTGGCCGTTGGTGCCGGACCGCACCGGAAGTCGGTCAGCGCATCCTCCTTGCCGTGCATGGCCCCGAGATCAGAGAGCGCTGATTGGATTCACTCGATCAACGAGAACCCTGCCGGTGCCGACTCGAGTTCCATCCGGTGGCGCAACGCGTTTGGGCTGGCCGGAGTCGACTCGGTCGCGCTGACAGTCGTCAGCGACACGCTCGTCTGCACCTCGGTGACGCTGGTGGTCGACAGCGTTTTTCATGAGCCGGCGTCCACGACCGCCTACCTCGTTGTTCTTCGTGCTGGGCCCCGGTACACCGCGTTTGCGCCGAGCGGTCAATCTCAGTCGCTGTTTAAATGAGATTCCCGTAGCGGATCTGGCAAAATTGATCCACTGAGTTTTCTCCGTCGATGGCGTAATTCGCGGTGCGAGTGATCTACGCCGCCGATTGGCGTCCGCCGATGGCGATCGGGGTTGTCCGATCGCCATCCACGTTTCTGATAGGCAATTGGTGACGCTCTAATGAGACGCGCGCACGCGCATTACGCGGACTTTCTTGCAGAACGCGGCACCGATGGCTTTCGCGGACAACCACTCGTGTCGTGGCGGTAGGCGACGAGACAGATTGAAGGTCATCCAATCGCGCTCGCCAGCAACGCGACCCTCTCTGACGATGCGCGTCAGCTTTCTCGCGGTGAGGCGCGGCGGTATCGACGGTCGTTGACATACTTGACGACCATCCGGCGGATCTGACGGGCCACTTGCTTTCGCTCTTCATCCGAGCAGCGGACGCGCTCCCAAGTGACTATGATCCAGGCCCCTTTGTCTCGACGTGGCCTCGCGCTCTTACTGCCTCCAACCTTCTTGGATTTGGGCTTCGGCTTCTTCGGCGCCGGCGGGCTCGCGCCGGAAACGACATCTACTTTTCCGCCATCGTTGGTTCCGCCATCGTTAGGCATAGGGCGTCTCCGTGACGAGGATTCAAGTTGGTAGTGGTCGCCGTCAGCTACAGGTGTCGTATACGCTACCTGGTCTGCGTTCCGTGACCGTTCCCTTGACGTTCCCCGCCACTGCTCAAGAAAAATTCCGAGGCTGCCACGCCGGCCGGAAAGGAGTCCGGTCAGCACCTCGGTGGTCGCCCCGAAGAGCGGGGCTGAACAACTATCTGTTTATTAGAGAGCGTTAATAATTGGACATAGATGCAGAGGACTGGCGAAGAGTACAGTCCGATAATAAGGTTCGTTCGAACGATCAGTTTCGATCACTCACTTTCGCGGGAGGCTCAATGGGTTTCCGATCGAAACGCGTAGCGACAGGTATCGCAGCCCTCTGCCTAATCATGGTATCCGCAGCCGCGTTCCGTGCCCCGGATGGGTGGAGCGCACGGGGTGCGCGGCCCATACCAGCCCCGAGCTTTGCGAGGCTTGAGGGAACAGCACGAGCCGTCGTCCTCTCGTACGCGCGGTCACTGGAATTCGACACATCGTATCATGCGACCGATGTGGCGCGCTTATTCACCAAGCGTGACGGCATCGTGAGCGACGGACCACTTGCGACAATCTCTCCGGAAGCTGGGATTCTGACCTCAAGTTCTGAGTCGATGAAGGGCGGCCGCATTGTGGCGCGCATCTCCAGCGACGCTGTTTTCCCGGAGCTTGGCCTCGCGAAGGGGGACAATTACCTATGGGTGGACCGTTCGGGCGGCGGCCTACGCGCCGTTATCGTTCCTGCAGATACAAGTGCGCCAGCGCACGAGTACGCGCTCAGGCAAAAGCACGTCATGGTGAATAATCGTCGTGCTGAGGCCCGCTTTAGGTGGAATGAGGCGAAAGGCAGAACGACCATCTGGGTACCGTGCGCCCAGGGTTGCTGCGAGGTAGACGTAGACTGGCCGTAGGACACCAAGCGCACCCCAGGAACCACGCTTGCGGTGAATTGGGGGGGCTCATGGGTTTAGCTCCGCCATTTTCTGGTCCTCTAATGAGACGCGCGCACGCGCATTACGGGCATTTTCTGGCACGCCTCCGCACGCATGGCTTTCGCGGATAACCAGTCGATCGTGGGGGTCACCGCTTCGATCCCGGTACGCTCCATGAGTGTATAAAGACGCGGCCACATCGCCAGCTGTGCGATTGTGGCCGCGTTCAGTTTTGGGTGCCGCTTGCACGTCCTGCTCACCGTCGCCGCTCAAGCGCGTTGGTCCGCAACGCAGATGGTCCAGAACGGCGGGATCAGTCGCGTCGTCGGGGCAGGGTGGACTTCGCCTCACCCGTCGGGTCGTCGGCGAGCATCTGCTCGTTGAGCAGTGTGAGACAGTACGCCGCCAGAGCTTCGGTATCGTATGTCGGCCCGCCATCGGCACGCCAAATGAACGTGTCCGACGGGCCCTCGATCGGACGAACGTTCAATTCACGCACGACCACGGCTGCCTCGGATCGCGGCGGCGAGCCACGACGCGATGCGACGCCGCGCCACAAAACGATCTGTAACTCCCCAAGCGCCTCGATGTCGGTCCCCTCGGCAAACCAGGAAACGCTCAAGGCAGCTGTCGGCGCCTGAAGCACGCAGCCGTTTGGCGTGCGGTGCTGCTCGATGCGAGCGGGCTCTCGCGGCGCGCGCGTCGTGGTGCGCTCCGGCGCGAGCAGCTCGAGCAGCATCTTGACCGCGCGCTGGACGGCGGCCTTTTGCTTCGTGGTGGGCGGCGTGTCCCGCTCGCCGGGCGATCCGTACGTGTAACTCATTGCCTGAAGATAGCGTGTGTAACGAGTCTTCGCGCGCCGCACCACCGCAGGTCCGTGAGAACGAATCGGGTGAAGCGGCGTGTCACCGGTGCGCGCGGGGCTTGTCTGAACGCCCTGCAATCGAGGACACGATTATGCGACACCTCACAAACGATCAAACTCTGCGAGCATGGCCGCGTTTGGCCCGGCTGCTCCCCGCGGCGCTGTTATTGACCGCAGCCGGAGCGTCCGGCTGTGGCGACTCCAGCGCCGCGCCCAACAACACCTCCACTGACATCTCCGGCACCTACGTGCTTGCCGACGTAGGGGGCAACAAGCTACCGACGTCGATCTACCAGGGGCCGTTCCCCGTCAACGGCCAGAAAATCGACGCCCGCATCGACGTCGTCGGCAGCACGCTGCTGCTGGACGCGACGCGTTACACGCTACGCATACAGTTCCAAGTCGCCGCTCAGGGTCAGACGGTTCCACTGAGCGTCATCGATTCGGGCACCTACAACAAGACCGCGGAGGTGCTCTCGTTCGCGTCGGCAGACCAGAGGGTCGGCCGCCTCGCGGGCAGCATCCAGAGCGGCGACCTGAAAGTTTCCATCGATCTCGTCGGCGATGGCTACCCGCCCACCTACCTGTTCCGCAAATAGGGATGTGGAACATGTCTCGAGAGCTGCGTTTCGCGGTGGTCGCCGCGTTGGCGGTCGCCGCTTGTTCGGGAGGTGAGTCGTCTGGGCCGGGGCAAAGCGCGCCCCCGGCGATCGCCCGGGTGATGGTGTCGCCAGACTCCACGGTCGTGGAACCTGGAAAGACCGTGCAGTTGATTGCCCGCGTCGAGGACGTGTCCGGGAATCCGGTTTCTGATCGTACCGTCGACTGGATTTCCTATGACGCGAGTGTCGCGACGGTGAGCGGCGGCGTGGTGACGGGCGTGGGCGCCGGCACGGCGATGATCACCGCGACGACTGACGGCAAGCGTGGAAGCTCGCGCGTCACCGTCCGGGCGGTGCAGACCGGACCCGCGATCGCCGGAGTTACGCCAAACCTGCTCGTCGAAGGGCAGTCCGCGTCTATTACCGGAAGCGGCTTCGGCCTCGTGCCTTCGAACCTCCGGGTCACAGTGGACGGCGCGATCGCGCCCGTGAGCGCGACGACCGGGACGTCGATTCAAATTGTCGTGCCGACGTTCGACTGCAAACCGGCGCGCACCGTCGATGTGCAGGTTCGTCTGCTCGCGTCGAACAGCAACGTTTTCAAGGCGAGCTTGCAGCCCGCGCAGCTTCTCAGTTTGCCCGTCGGTCAACAGCGTATCATCGGCGACCCGGCGAAATTCTGCCTTCAGTTCGGGGCGACTGCGGCCTCGGAGGCATACCTCATCGGCGTACAGTCCATTGTCGAAGACGTGAAGAGCCTGACGCCCGCGACGCTGACGGCGACGACGGCGACGGCGGCGGCTACCGGCGCGATGTTGGCACTGCGGGCGCCGCCGAAGTCGCCGCCGGCCAGCGCGGTGGATGTGGTCCCGCGAGAACCGATACCGCCGCGACCGCGGCTGGCACACGCTCGAGCGGAGGCGACGTTGCGAGTGCTCGACGAAGAGCTCGTGCGACCGCTCACGTCCACCGCCGGCAGACGCGCGAACACGATGAGCAGTCCCGCCGCGATGAGCTCTACGATCCCCGCCAGCGTTCAGGTCGGGAACGTGCTCTCCCTCCGCGTGCCCAAGTTCCTCGACCAGTGCACGCAGTACGTGACGATCAACGCGGTGGTGCGAGCGGTCACGCCACGGTCCGTCTTTCTCGAGGACGCCGGCAATCCCAAGGGCGGGTACGGCTCCGCCGGCTTCCAGACGCTCAGCAACTTTTTCGAGAATACCGTCTATCCGACGGATACTGACTATTTCGGCACGCCCTCGGACATCGACCACAACGGACGTGTCGCGATCGTCGTCACGACGCAGGTCAGCCGAGTCGCTACGGACTACGACCCGGGGTTCGAGCTTTTTGGAATGGTGAAGACGGTGAATTGGTTCCCGGCGTATCAGTGCCCGTCGAGCAACGAAGGCGAGATCCTCTATCTGCGCACGCCGGACCCCGCGGGAGTGTCGGGCACGACCACTGGCGACGCCGCTGAGGAGCTCTCGCTTGCGAAGCTTCTGTTAGCCCACGAGTTCACCCACCTGATCCAGTTCGGGATCGTGATCCCGGCGAACGCCGTGCTGCAGCCGAACTGGCTGAGCGAGGCACAGGCCACCCTCGCCGAAGAAGTCGTCGGCGACCGCGTGACGGGTCGGGCTCGCGGGCGCAACTACGGCTACGACGTCGCGTTCGACGGCGATTGGTACCGGGGGATCACCTTGCTGGGCGTCTACTTCGGGTTGTGGCTGGAATCGCCCCCGAAAAAGCCGGCGAACGCTCCCGAGCAGTGCAGCTTCCTGGGACTGAGCTTCGAGGGCAACAACGGGCCCTGCTACAACAACGACTTCGTCGCCTACCACACCGGGTATGCCTTCCTGCGTTGGCTGTCCGACCAATTCGGCTCGTCCGTGGCGGGCGGGGAAAAGGCAATCCAACACGCGCTCGTCGACAACCGCTCCAAAGGCCTCGCCGCGATTGCCAGCGTCGTACACGTGCCGATCGACACGTTGCTTGCGCAGTGGGCAGCCGCGCTCTACGTGGACGACCGCGTTCCCGGCGCGGCGCTACGCCTCACATTCCCGAGCTGGAACCTGTTCGACCTGGACACCCGCAGAATCAACACGACCGGTCGACTCGTGCCGCGAGAACGTGCGTTCGGCAGCTTCACGGACGCGGTGACCGTGCGTGGTGGATCTACCGCCTACTTCCGTGTCAGCGGCGCGGGCCGGGCCGGAACGGCGATTCGTGCGGCCGCACCGGGAGGCGGCACCCTCCCGGCCGGCATGCGCGTGTGGGTCGTGCGGCTCCAATAAGCACGAACATGTGCCGCGATTGCGGCAGCAGCCCTTTGCGGCCAGCTTCCGGGCGTCGGGCTCACCCGACCGCGGCCGAGGATGACCAGCGGTGACTCGGGCACTACACCCCAAGAGGCGAGCCGTGCGCCTGTTCGACGAGTTGTCCGCCGATCTCCGGTTTGCCACGCGCATCTTCCGGCGCGCGCCGATGTTCACGCTGGTCGCCTTCGCTACACTCGTCATCGGCATCGCGACCGTCACCAGCGTCTTCAGCTACACGAACGCGATCTATTTTGCCGCGCTCCCGTATAGGGACGCCGATCGCATCGTGGCGCTCAACGAACGCCGGCCAAAGGGATTCAGTGCGTTTAGCGCGATGTCGCTCGATGCGGTCCGCCTGGTTCAACGGGATAGCCGGTCGTTCGAGCGCGTATCGGCGTACGATGAATGGTTCGGCACTGCCCGGATCGGCAACGAGCCGCGCGCGATGCGAACGCTGCGTGTGGATTCAGCATTCATCCCGCTGTTTGCGCTCCGGCCGCAGATCGGTCGGTTGCTCACGGCCGAGGAGATCGCGGACAGTTTGCCGGTGTTGCTCATCAGCGATCAACTCTGGCGCACGCAGTACGGGGCGGAGCCGAGCGCAGTCGGCAAGTCACTGGCGATCGGCAATCGGTCGTTCACGATCGTCGGTGTCTTGCCGCCCGGATTCCGGTTCCCATATCAGACGGACGGGATCACTGGGTTGGGGACGCCGTCCGACTCGGTCGCGCAGCTGCACGATCGCGATTATGCGATGATCGCGAGACTCAAGCCGGGCGTCACCCGCCAGAACGCGCGCGCAGAAATGCGGGTCGTCGCCGCGCGACTCGCCACGCTCGACAAGGTGTTCAAGGGCGTGACGCTCGAGGTGCGCGACGAGATGCTCGACCGGAAAGGGCGCGCGTTTCTACCCGTCCCGAGCCTCTTCGTCGGCGCCGCGATCTTCGTCCTGCTCATTGCCTGCGCGAACGTCGCCAACCTGTTTCTGGTTCGCGCCGCCGAGCGCCGAACCGAAATGGCGATTCGTTCCTCACTCGGAGCTGCTCGCCCACGGTTGATGCGCCAAACACTCGTCGAAACCCTGCTACTCGGCGCAGTCGCCGCGATCTGCGGGACGGCGGCGTCGAGCGCGCTCGTTCGGCTTGGTTTGCACTTCATCAACACGAGCGGGTTTCCGAGCTGGTTCCACGTCGTGTTGGATGTTCGGGTTTTGTTATTTGCCGTCGGTGCGACGATGATCGCGACGATCGCCGTCGGCGCGATGCCGGCGCTGGAGGGGACGCGCGTCGATCTGATCGCAACGTTGAAACGTGGTGCCAACGGCGCGTCCACGACGAGCGGCATCGCCCGGGCGAGCCGCCGCGGAACCACGCTACAGCTGTCGCTTGCTGTCGCGCTCTTCATCGGCGCGGCGCTGCTCTTGCGAACCTACCAACGTCTCGCGTCCATCGATTTCGGTTATCCCGCTGATCGCATCGCGGTCGTCGAGCCGATGTTCGATCCGGCGCGGTACTCAGAATTGTCGTCGCGGATGCAACTGGCCACCGATGTCGCGGCGCGCGCGCGTACGATACCCGGTGTCACGATTGTCGGGCTCCGCGGAAATTTTTGGCAACTTCGCTCGGCCCCCAAGCCACTATCGGGGGACGGGCAATTCGATAGTCGTCTCATACCCGACGGTGATACGACGCGCGCTGTCAGGATGGGAAGCACCCAGGTCACTGTGATCAGCGATGAATACTTTTCGCTGCTGCGGCTCCATGTCCGCGGCGGTCGTAGCTTTGCGGCTGACGATGTTGAGGGATCCACGCCCGTGACCGTGGTCGGCCTAACGATCGCGAAGACTCTCTGGCCGTCGAGCAGTCCAATCGGTCACGCCATTCAATTCGGCGCCAAGGCTGATCGGTTGACGATCATCGGCGTCGTCGACGACCTTCGTCAGCTCCGAGGGAACGCCGCAGGCTACAGCAATGAGGCGATTCCGATGTTGTACGTCTCGACGCGACAAGCCCTCAGCGGATATCCGGAGCTCCTCGTAACGGGCGGCGGCGATATCGCCGCGCTGCGGTCACACGTAGTGGACCTCGTGAGAACCGTCGATCCCTCGATGATGTTCGCCCATGACATGGCGACCCTCGCCGATCAAAACGCCCAAGCACTGATGATAACGCGCATCTTCGGTGGGCTGATCGGCATTTTCGCCGTCGCGGCTTTGGCGCTCTCGATCATGGGCATCTACGGTGTCGTCGCGTTCGGCGTCGCGCGGCGCGTGCGCGAGATCGGGATTCGCATCGCCCTCGGAGGAAGACCGGCTGACGTAATGCGCATCGTCGTCCGTGACGGTGCGCGCGCCGTTTTCATCGGTGTCGCTTTTGGGCTGGTTCTGTCAGCGGGCCTCGGCCGCATGCTACGGGTCTTTCTGTTCGGCGTTTCGCCACTCGATCCGGCTACCTACCTCGGCGCCGCCGCGGTTTTCACGCTCGTGGCAATCGCGGCGTGTTGGTGGCCCGCCCGTCGTGTAGCGCGGGTCGATCCGCTCATCGCGTTGCGCGCTGAATAGATAGAGCGGCTGCATCACCGGCGCGCGGCCGGCTGTTCTTCACTGCGCTCTGCTGTCTCTCCGTCGCCGGCCCCAGACGAATCCCAGCGCCACCAGCCCAACCCCGACGAGCCACGCCGTCCCTGGCTCCGGCGCCGTCGACGCCACGCCAAGACCGCCGTGATGATCCGTACCGGGAATCGGGATAGGAATCGGTACGGGGAAGACCTTATTGGTGCACTTGAGCGTGTCGGTCTTCATTAGCGTGTCGAGCATGCCAAGCACGGTCGGCGCGGCCGTCGTGACGTACACCGTATCGACGCGCAGCAGCGTCACCGTATCGACCCGACGGAGGACAACCGTGTCGATCGGCGCGACACGCGTCTTGTGAATTGGAATTCTTTGATCCGACGTCGAGCTTCGTGGCGACTGAGAGCCCCCGTCCCCCTGCGGTCGCGGCGTCTGCGCACCCAGGCTCGAGGCCAGAGCGAGAGTCAGCAGAGCGTAGCGCTTCATTCAGGGTCTCCTCGAGATGCGGCGAATCGATCGGCGATGCCGGCCCCATCCAGTTCAAGGCAGAGGTCGCCGGACATAGCATAGCAGGGCAAAAATCCTTTGCCAAGCGGAAAAAATGTCCGTTCTGAGCGCCATCTGATCCTGCGGCCCGCCGCCATCCAAGACCTGAAGTCTGATCGTAAAGCCAGAGGAATCATTGAGATAAGCCACAGACATGACGGCCGGCGAGACCGAAACAAAAAAGGCGAGCCCCAATGGGCTCGCCTCGGTAAAATTGTCCGAACTCAACGCTAGAGTATCGACATGACCTGCATCTCGAACACGAGAACCGCGTTGGGCGGGATGTCATCGCCGGCTCCGCGCGGTCCGTACGCGAGGTTGGGTGGTGTCACCAGCCGACGGCGTCCGCCGACCCGCATCCCGAGCAGGCCTTCTTCCCAGGCCCGGATGACTTTGTTCGTCCCAAGCGTCACGGTGACCTCGCCTGAGTCGAACTGCTTGCCGTTTGGCAGCCACCCCGCGTACCGGACGACGGCGCTCTTGCCGCGAACCGCAACGGCGCCGGTGCCCGTCTCCAGGTCCTGCACGTACAGCCCCGACGCACGCTTCGTCATCGCGCCGAGGTCTACTCCAAGCGACGATGCGAATGCCGTTCGCTCGACGTCGCCCGCGATGGCCGTCGGTTGGGTGGTTGGTTGTGTGGTCGGCTGTCTGGTTGGTTGGGACGTCGTCGACACCGACGACGATCCGCCGCCGCACGCCAACGCACCGGCGAGCAGCACCACGCGCGACGTACCACGAAACGCTGGTCTAAATTCCATGAGTCATTCCCGCCTGGACATTACACGACATGACCGTCGTTAGTGCCGCACCCAGCTCCCCCCCAACTCCGTCCGTCGGCGAACGCGCGCCGGATTTCACTCTCGCCTCCACCGCGGGTGAAAAGCTGACGCTTTCGTCGCTGCGGGGCAAACCGGTGCTTCTCGCGTTTTTCCCGCTCGCGTTCTCGAGCACCTGCACCGCCGAGCTGTGCGAGATGCGCGACGACCACGACCAGTTCGTGGCGCGTGGCGTCACCGTGGTGCCGATCAGCGTCGATTCGACATACTCGCTGAAGGAATACAAGGCGAAGCACCAATTCCACGTCGACTTCCTCAGCGATTTTCGACGCGACGTCTCGCGTCTGTACGACGTCCTCATCGAAGAGCGTTTCTATTCCAACCGCGCGTATTTCCTCATCGACCCTGATGGCATCATCCGGTGGAAGCACGTCGAGGAGACGCCGAGCCACCGACGCGATGACGCGCAGCTCTTCGCCGCGATCGACGCCGTCCTATAGACCTCGGGCTGCCCACCGATGAGGGAAGCGGGCGGTGGGGGCGGGGGGCCAGGGTCCGGCCGCGTCACGGCGCTCGTCGTCGAGGATGAAGAGAACCTGTCGCAGTCGCTCTCCGCGTTTTTGCGCGGCCGTGGCCACCACGTCGTCAGCGTCGCCGACAGCCGGTCGGCGCTTCAAGCGTTGCGCGACGAGAGCTTCGACGTCGTGCTCCTCGACCTCGGTATGCGCGACTCCGACGGTTTGGAGCTCGTGCGCCACATTCGCGCCGACGTCGATCCGCCGCCCCCCGAGGTGATCGTGATGACGGGCAGTGCATCCGTCGAGACCGCGATCACCGGCATGAAGCTCGGCGCGTATGACTATCTGTCGAAGCCGTATCGGATGGCGGAGGTGGACGTGGTTGTCCGGCGCGCGTATGAGAAATTCCGGCTCGCGAAGGAAAACAAGTCCCTGCAGGCGCGCTTGTCGCGGATCGACGCGACCCCCGAGGTCGTCACACAGTACGCGCCGATGCACGCGGTCTTGTCGTTGCTCGGCCGCATCGCTCCGACGGAGTCGCCGGTGCTCATCACCGGCGAGTCGGGAACGGGCAAGCGGCTCCTCGCGCGCGCGATTCACCGACTCTCGGCCCGCTCCGGCCCGATGGTCGAAGCGGACGTTGCGGTGCTTACCGAAGCAGTGCTCGAGGGCGAGCTATTTGGCCACGAGCGCGGCTCGAGAACCGGCGGTGGTCGCAAGGCGGGGCTCATTGAGCTGGCGTCGAATGGAACGCTGCTCATCGAAGAGGTCGGAGCGCTCAGCCAGAAACTCCAGGCGAAGCTCTCGCGTGCACTGGAGTCCAGATCCTTCGTGCGACTCGGCGGTACGCAGAAAGTGGAGATCGGGCTTCGGTTGATCACGTCGTCCAACCACGATTTGCAGGAGGCAGTTGCCGCCGGACAATTCCGTGAAGAGTTGTTGACACGCTTGAACGTGGTCACGGTGTCGCTGCCGCCGCTGCGCGATCGGATGAGCGACGTCCCGGTTCTGGCGCGTCATTTCCTCGGTCAACTCGGCGGCGCGGCGGCTCCATCGCTCACCGCCGACGCGATTGCCCTGCTCGAGAGCTACGACTGGCCCGGCAACGTGCGCGAACTGCGCGCTGTGATGGAACGCTCCTTTCTTCTCACGCGAGGTCGCGGCGAAATTCGCGCGCAGGATCTACCGCTCTCCGCCACGGGAGCGAGTGGCGGGCCGAGTCGCTCGGCGGCGCGCGAGCGGCTCACGCTCGTGGAGCTCGAGCGACAGCACATTTGGGACGTGCTCACCGCGACAGGGTGGCACCAGGGCGAGGCGGCGCGCGTACTGGGTATTTCCGAAAAGACGCTCTATCGCAAGATTCGCGAATTCGGTTTCGAGCGGCCGCGTCGCTCGCGAGCCTAGGATTCCGGTTTTAACGGACTCCTTCCTTTCGTTAAACAGTTCTCCTTCGTCATGCGCATTCTCGTCATTGAAGACGATCCGACCGTAGGGCAATACGTTCGCCGCGGCCTTGAGGAACAGCGGTGGTCTGTCGACCTCGTGGCCGACGGCGAAGAGGGCGAGCGCCGCGCCGGCTCCGAGGCGTACGATCTCATCGTGCTCGACATGCGGCTTCCCGGAAAGTCGGGGCTGCAGGTGCTGCACGCGCTTCGCGCGCGCGGCTTCGAGCGGCCGGTGCTCGTGCTGACGGCGCAGGACGCCGTGGACGCGAAAGTCACCGCCCTCCGCGCCGGCGCCGACGACTACGTCACCAAGCCCTTCGCGTTCGAGGAATTGCTGGCGCGCGTCGAAGCCCTCGCGCGCCGGCCTCGCTCGCTCGCATCGCCAACGCTCAGCGTCGGCGACCTCGTGCTCGACCAGGCGACCCGTGAAGTCCGACGGAACGGCGAGCTGATCGAGCTGACTCCCAAGGAATACACCGTCCTGGAGTATCTCATGCGGCATTCGGGACGGGTCATGAGCCGGACGTTGATCACGGAGTACGCTTGGGGGTATCACTTCGATCCGGGGACCAACATTGTAGACGTCGTGATCAACCATCTTCGTAAGAAGGTCGACGCCGGACAACTAAAGCGGCTCATCACCACCGTCCGCGGGGTCGGGTACATGATCAAGGACGACGGCGATTCCAAAAACGCGCGACGTTCGCGCGACGGGAAGGACGGGAAGGAGCAGTAGGAAACATGTCCACTCGCGGCCGGTTGACGCTCACGTACACGGCGCTCCTCACAGGGACGCTGGTCGTGTTCGCGTTCACCTTCGCCGCGACGTACCGCAGCCGTTCGGATGAAGTGGGCGATCAGGCGCGTCAGCGCGCCGATTCGGTGGTCTCGCTCATTCGCCGCCGACAGGTGGAGCTGAACGGCGCGCGGGACCTCCCGGGTGTGCAGTTCGCCGACAGCCAGCTCACGACGTGGGTTACGCAGGTCAAGCCGGACAGTTTGGGCACGACGCTCTATGCGCGACCGACGGCGCTGCTGATCGATCTGCTGAATCGCTTCTCGGGTTTTTTCCTCGTGTACAACAAGCAGGGGCAGCTGCTGTACGCGTCGCGCCCGATGAAGGCGCTGTCGACGGAAGATCAGGATGCGGTGATGGCTGTCGCGGCGCGGCTCACGCCGCGCGTCGAAGGTGCGCTGCTGACGCTTTCACGTGGGTTCGACACGCTCGCCGCTCAAGCGGGTGGAGAGAAGGCGCGACTGTACGTCGTCGCCGAAGAGGTGTCGTCGTCGGCGAACTTCGTCCCGAACATCTCGCGCGTCGTCGTGGGCGTGCCGACGACGTTCGCCGATCTGTGGTCACCGGTGCTGACCGGCACGATCATCGTGCTCATCCCGGTGATCTTCGTGCTGTCGGTTGCCGCGGCGTATGCGGTCTTGGGCAGCATTTTCCGGCCGGTCGATCATCTGATCAACGAAGTGGAAGCGATCACCGACGGACGAAGTCTGCATCGACGACTGCCGGCCGAAGCGGCGGGGAGCGACGAGCTAGCGCGCTTGAGCCTCACGCTGAACGCCATGCTCACCCGCCTGGAGAGCTCGTTCGCGGCGTTGCGGCGATTCACCGCCGACGCGAGCCACGAGCTGAAGACACCGCTCACCGTGCTGAGAGCAGACGTCGAGCGCGCGATGGATCCGTCGACCGCACGCGACGAACGCCTGGTTGCGCTCGAGGAATCGTTGCAGGAGGTGGCGCGGATGTCGGAGCTGGTAAACGGCCTTCTTACGCTCGCCCGCGCCGACGAAGGACGATTCGACATTCACCGCACGCCGGTCGAGATGGAGCCGCTCGTACGAGACGTCTACGAGACGGCGGTCATCCTGGGCGAGGAGGCGGGTCTCACGCTGTCGCTCGCGGCGTGCGAGAACTGCGTCGTCATGGGTGACCGGACGCGGCTCCGTCAGCTGCTGCTCAATCTCGTGACGAACGCGATCAAGTACACGCCGCGCGGCGGACACGTCGAGCTCTCCGTGACCCACCGCGCCCCCGACGAGATCGCTATCGCCGTCCGCGACACCGGCATCGGCATCGCCGCGAGCGACCTGCCGAATGTGTTCGACCGTTTCTGGCGCGCCGACCGCGCGCGTTCGCGCGCGTCCGAGCGCAGCGGATTCGGTCTCGGATTGTCGATCTCACATTGGATCGTCCAGGCCCACGGCGGAACGATCACTGTCCAGTCGCGTCTGGGTCGCGGCACTGTGTTTACCGTCGTGCTGCCGGCGGTCCCATCGGAGCCGGCGACGCCTGTGGAGCTCGTCGCGGAACCAGATGTCGCGACGGAGTCAGCTGAAAGCTGACCGCGCGGTGTCAAGTAGGCTAACCCCAAGCGCGGCTTCACCAACTCTTAATCTTTGCGGCATTCCGCCGTAACCCTCGGCGGATACCTTATCACACCGAAACAGGTTCGCGCGTTCATCACCCGCACCCGATCAGGCCAACGAGACATGTTCGACAACCTCATCGAGTCACAGGCAGCAAAGCAAAGACGTGCGGGCGGATTCCTGTGGAGCTTCGTCATTCACGGCATTCTGATCTCGGCGGCCGTTTACGCGACGTATAGCGTCGGTAACGCGCTCGAGAAGCCGAAGGCCGAGAAAGTCGAGTTCGTCACAGTGAAGAAGGATGAGCCTCCTCCACCGAAGGAGGAGAAGCCGCCGCCGCCCGAGGTCGTCATGAAAGCACCGCCGCCGAAAGGCTTCCAGGTGCTGACGGCCCCAATCAAGATTCCGGACGTTCTCCCGGATATCGACCTGTCCAAGAAGGTCACGAACGAAGAGGACTTTACGGGCAAGGGCGTCGCCGGCGGTATCGCCAAGGGCGTCGTCGGTGGTACGCCGCAGCCGGTCAACTCCGACCAGCCGTACTTCGAGTTCCAGGTCGAGAAGCAGGTCGCGCCCTATCCGGGGAATACCGCGCCGCGCTATCCCGACATGCTTCGTTCGGCGAACGTCGAAGGCGAAGTGCTCGCGCAATTCGTCGTCGACACGACGGGGCGCGCCGAGATGAACACCTTCAAGGTGATCAAGTCGACGCACGACCTCTTCACCAATGCCGTGAAGGCGTCGTTGCCCAACATGAAGTTCTATCCGGCGGAAGTGGGCGGCAAGCACGTGAAGCAGCTCGTCCAGATGCCGTTCCAATTCAACCTCACCAAGGGCGAGTAGCCCGCATTCCTCCCTCGGAGATTCGTCTTTATGGATTTCTCACTGCTCGGCCTATGGCACCAGATGGGCAACTTCGCCAAGGGCATCGTTGTCGTCATGGCGATCATGTCCGTCTACTCGTTGACCATCATGGTCTCCAAGTGGTGGAACCTGCGTAAGGCCCAGAAAGAAACGATCAAGTTCGCTCCGGAATTCTCGCAGTTCCTCGAGGAAGACAACCTCACCGAAGCCATCCGCCTCGCGGAGAGCTACAAGAAGTCGCACGTCGCCATCGTCCTCGGCGGCGCGCTCGGTGAAGTGAAGCCCCTCATTGCCGACGGCTCGGTCACGGTCGCCGACATCAACTCGGCGGAGCGCGCGGTCGAGCGCAACATGCTCCTCGAGATCACGAACCTGAAGCGCGGCCTCGCGGTGCTGGCGACGGTCGGCGCGACGGCTCCGTTCGTCGGACTGCTCGGAACCACGATGGGCGTCGTGAACTCGTTCACCGGAATGGCGCAGTCGGGCTCGGGCGGTCTCGCGGCGATCGGCGGTGGTATCGCCGAAGCGCTGATCACGACGGCGTTCGGTCTTCTCGTCGCCATCCCGGCGGTGTGGGCGTACAACTATTTCACGACGAAGATCGACAACCTCACGGCCGAGATGACGTACGTGTCGAAGGAAATGATCGACTACCTCATCAAGGGCGTGTCGGGTGAATTCGGCCGCTCGCGGTTCACGCGTGAGTTCAACGCTGCCAGCGGAGCCGGTGGCCCGATCTCGCAGTAATCATCCCGTCGAGGAGGTAATTCCGAATGTCAATGTCGACGGGCGGCTCCGACAGTGGGGTTGCGTCCACGCCAAACGTGACGCCGATGGTGGACGTCATGCTGGTGCTGCTGATCATCTTCATGGTGGTCACGCCGGCACTGTTGGCCGGATTCAACGCCGATCCGCCGCAGGCGCAGAACATCAAGGACCATCCCGAGGACGAGCAGAACGATCAGGTGCTCGGCATCGACAAGGATGGCAACTATTACTTGAACAAGAAGCAGATCAAGCAGGAAGATGTCGCGGCGGCGCTCAAGCACATCTACGTCGACACTCCGCGTGAGGACTACATCATGTACCTCAAGGCGGACAAGAACCTCGACTATGCGAAGGTGCTCGACGCGCTCGACATCGCGATGCACAACGGCGTGAAGGTGACCGGATTGATCGGTGATCAGAAGCCGGGAACGGTGTCGACGGTGGAAGGCGATCAGCGGAATCCGACGCCGGCCGCGGGTGCGCCTGGCGCGGCTACCAAGGGAGGAGCCAAGTAATGTCCATGTCTGCTGGCGGCTCCGGCGGAAGCCTCTCCAACGAGCCCAACGTCACCCCGATGATCGACGTGCTGCTGGTGCTGCTCATCATCTTCATGGCGGTGCTGCCGTCCATGCGGAAGGCGATCGACATCCAGCTGCCGGACCCCAATCCGACCGTTCAGCCGATCAACTCGAACTCGAACCAGATCGTGCTGGAGATCAGCCCGGGTGGGAAGTACGCAATCAACAGCGAAGTCGTGACGAAGGATCGCTTGCCGACGCGGTTGAAGGAGATCTTTGATCCGCGTCCGGAGAAGATCATTTTCGTGAAGGGCATTCCCGGTGTGAAATACGCCGACATCATCGACGCGATGGATGCGGCGCGTGGAGCCGGCGTGAAAGTCATCGGCATTCCGCCGAAGGATACGCCGGGCAGCGCAGGCGCCGCCAAATAAGGCGGCCGGGACCAACGATCGTTGGAGAACGGGCTGGCCCATCGGGTCAGCCCGCTTTCTTTTTTCCAAAGGCACCCAAGCCACTACGAACCCTTTGGCCCGATTCCGTCGTATACAGTGGGTATGACACGCGGTACCTCGCTCGTCCCAAAGCGTCGGACTTCACTGGTGAAGTCCGACAGTGTGGCCCATGTCGCGCTCGTGCCTGACGCGCCGGCGGCGGCTGCGCACAATCGTGAGCGGCATTTGCCGGCCGCGACGCTACCGGAGCAGAGAGAGGACCGACGAGTTTCCACCGCGGTGAGCGCCGCGATCCACGTTCTCATTGTCGTCCTTCTCGTGTGGCCGTGGGCCGCCCACGACAAAGAGGTGATCGAGAGGCCGCAGGGGGCAGGTGGTCCCGGACCGGCGGGTGGGGGCGGAGGAGGCCATCGAGGCACGGGCGGGCAAGACCGCGTGCACTACGTCAAGGCGGCGCCACCGCCCGAGCCAACACCGCAGCCCAAGCCCGTGCCGCAGCAGGTGGCGATCAAGCCGCCGCAGCCCAAGCCCGAGATCGTTCCTCCACCGCAGGTGAAGCCACCCGAGCCTCAGGTCCAAGAGGCAAAGGTCGAGCTGAAGCCGATGGAGATCCCGAAGGCCGCCGATCCAATTGCGCCGACGCCAGGCGTGGGTGGCGGCACAGGGAATGACGGCACGAACGGGAGCGGTCCGGGGCGGGGCGGCGGCGTCGGCGCGGGCATCGGCACTGGACGCGGTTCCGGCATCGGCCCGGGAACGGGCGGCGGCAATCAAGCGAACTATCCGCCGACGCCGACGGAACTGTTCATTCCGCCACTCCCCATGCCCGACAGGGTCCGAGGATTCCACCTCGTCGCCGAGTTCGACATCGACGAAAACGGGAAGGTGTTGGACTTCAATTTCTCGCACACCCGCGACGGTGGTTACAACAAACGTCTCGAGGAGGTCCTGAGGAGCTTCAGGTTCAGGCCAGGTACCAAGCCCGACGGAACACCCATCCGAATGAAGGCGCAGATCATTTACGATTTCTGAGCGCCCCCCCGAGCGTGCGCCGGTCCTAGCCAAGCAGGGCCGGCGCTTCTATCATTACGCGATCTAGGAAAGTGCAGGGCCCATGATGAGTTACATGGGCTTTTTTTCTGCCCGCCCACCCGTCCACAACAGGACTTTTGAACCGATGAAACTGATGGAGAACGTCTTCCGTCGTCGTCTTCCTATTGCCCTTGCGCTGCTGCTCTCGATCGTGGTGAGCCCGCTGGCAGTCGCGCGACTTCACGCCCAAGAAGGTCCGGCCGCGGCGGCCGCAGCGCCGGCGGGAACGCCGGCACCGAGCCAGGCCCAGGAGCGTCGCGGAGGCGGAGAGGCGAATCTCGTCATCCCCGATCTGAAGAACCAAAGCGTCAACGTGACGTTCTTCGGTCTGAGCGGCCATTCGCTGCTCATGGGCGGCCTCGCCGTCTGCGCGCTCGGCCTGATCTTCGGCCTCGTCATCTTCACGCAGCTGAAGAACATGGCCGTGCACAAGTCGATGCTCGAAGTCTCAGAGCTCATCTACGAGACCTGTAAGACGTACCTGATCACACAGGGCAAGTTCATCCTGATCCTCGAGATCTTCATCGGGCTCGTGATCGCGCTGTACTTCGGCGTGCTTGTGGGCTTCCCGCTGAACAAGGTCATCATCATCCTGCTGTTCAGCCTCATCGGCATCGCCGGCAGTTACGGCGTGGCGTGGTTCGGCATCCGGGTGAACACCTTCGCCAACTCTCGCGCCGCGTTTGCGTCCCTGCGCGGCAAGCCGTACCCATGCTACGCGATTCCGCTCTCGGCGGGCATGAGCATCGGCATGCTGCTCATCTCGGTCGAGCTCGTGCTGATGCTGGGGATTCTGCTCTTCATTCCGGGCGACTACGCCGGACCGTGTTTTATTGGCTTCGCGATCGGTGAATCTCTCGGCGCTGCCGCCCTGCGTATCGCGGGCGGCATTTTCACGAAAATCGCCGATATCGGCGCCGACTTGATGAAGATCGTGTTCAACGTCAAGGAGGATGACGCACGCAACCCGGGCGTGATCGCGGACTGCACGGGTGACAACGCGGGTGACTCGGTCGGCCCCAGCGCCGACGGCTTCGAGACGTACGGGGTGACTGGCGTCGCCCTCATCTCGTTCATCCTCCTCGCCGTCAAGAGTCCGACGGTGCAGGTGCAGCTGCTCGTCTGGATCTTCGCGATGCGCATCATGATGGTCATCGCCAGCGGCGTGTCGTACTTGATCAACCACGCGATCGCCAAGGCCCGGTACGCCAATGCCGACCGCATGAACTTCGAGGCGCCGCTCACGTTTCTCGTTTGGCTGACGTCGATTCTCTCGGTCGTTCTGACGTACATCGTCTCGAAGGCGATGATCCCCGAACTCGCCGGCGACACGACCCTGTGGTGGAAGCTCTCGACGGTCATAACTTGTGGAACACTGGCCGGCGCGATCATCCCCGAGCTGGTGAAGGTGTTCACCTCGGTCGACTCGCGGCACACAAAGGAAGTCGTGACGTCGTCGCGCGAGGGCGGCCCGTCACTCAACATCCTGTCGGGTCTGGTCGCCGGAAACTTCAGCGCCTATTGGCTCGGCATGGCGATCATGAGCTTGATGGCGATCGCCTACGGGGTGAGTACGCTCGGCACTGACGGGGTCATGTTGCCGCCGACGGTCATGGTGGCGCCGGCGGTGTTCGCGTTCGGTCTGGTGGCCTTCGGCTTCCTCGGCATGGGTCCGGTGACGATCGCCGTCGACTCGTACGGACCGGTAACGGACAACGCGCAGTCGGTGTTCGAGCTGTCGACGATCGAGCAGATCCCGAACGCCGCGTCCGACATCCAGAAGACGTACGGGTTCACCGTGAACTTCGAGAAGGCGAAGCACTTCCTCGAAGAGAACGACGGGGCCGGGAACACCTTCAAGGCGACGGCGAAGCCGGTGCTCATCGGAACGGCCGTCGTCGGCGCCACGACGATGATCTTCTCGATCATCGTCGCGCTGACCAACGGCCTGACGGAGAATCTGCAGAAGCTGTCGCTCCTCTATCCGCCGTTCCTGCTCGGCCTCATCACGGGCGGCGCGGTGATCTACTGGTTCACCGGCGCGTCGACGCAGGCCGTGACCACGGGAGCGTACCGCGCCGTGGAGTTCATCAAGGCGAACATCAATCTCGAGAGCGTGACGAAGGCGAGCGTCGCCGACTCGAAGAAGGTCGTCGAGATCTGCACCCGGTATGCCCAGAAGGGGATGTTCAACATCTTCCTCACCGTGTTCTTCGCCACGCTGGCCTTCGCGTTCGTGAATCCGTACTTCTTCATCGGCTACCTGCTGTCGATCGCGCTGTTCGGCCTCTACCAGGCGATCTTCATGGCGAACGCCGGCGGCGCGTGGGACAACGCGAAGAAGATCGTGGAAGTGGAGCTCAAGCAGAAAGGCACGCCGCTCCACGCCGCGACAGTGGTCGGTGACACGGTCGGCGATCCGTTCAAGGATACGTCGTCGGTCGCGCTCAACCCGATCATCAAATTCACGACGCTGTTCGGGTTGCTCGCCGTAGAGCTCGCGGTCTCGCTCACCGAACAAAAGGGTCCTGGCTTGGGTCACGTGCTCGCTGCGGTGTTCTTCCTGATCTCGGCCACGTTTGTGTATCGGTCGTTCTACGGCATGCGTATCGAGAGCGGCGCCCCGGTAGCGTGATCGGGCCACCCTGAATCGAGCTCAATGAGCCAGCTCTTCGCTAGAAAGTCGGTCGCCGACTTCGAGAGCGACATTGCGGAGCGTGGCGGCCTTCGCCGCACGCTCGGCAAATGGCATCTTACCGCGCTCGGCGTGGGCGCGACAATCGGCGCGGGAATCTTCGCGACGACGGGGACGGCGATCGTCGGCGACGCGGCTCGGCCCGGCGGCGGCCCCGCCGTGATCTTTTCTTTTCTGCTCACGGCGGTCGCGTGCGGTTTCGCGGCGCTGTGCTACGCCGAGTTCGCGGCGATGGTGCCAGTAGCCGGCTCGGCGTACACGTACGCCTACGCCGCCCTCGGTGAGTTCGTCGCCTGGATCATCGGCTGGGACCTGATCATCGAGTACGCCGTCGGCAACATCGGGGTGGCGATCGGGTGGTCGGGCTACTTCCGAGAGCTGCTCAGCCATTTCGGGCTCGATCTCCCGGCGTGGTTGGCCACCGACTACCGGTCGGCGCACGATGCGTTCGTCGCGGTGGGAAGCGCGGCGGCCGGCGCGGTGGCGGACCCGGTGCAGGCGTACCTCGCGTCCGCCTGGACGAACGCTCCGCACCTGTTCGGCCTCCCGTTCATCGTGAATCTGCCCGCTGTCGCCGTCGTCGTGGTCATCACGATCATTCTCGTGATCGGGATCAAGGAATCGGCGAACGCGAACAACGCGATGGTGGTGCTCAAGATCGGAATCATCCTGTTCTTCATCGCCGTCGGAGCGTTTCTGATCCGGCCGACGAACTGGACGAATCCCGCCACGGGCGGCTTTGCGCCGAACGGCTTCGCGGGGATCAGCGCCGCGGCGGCGATCATTTTCTTCGCCTACATCGGATTCGACGCCGTATCGACGGCCGCGGAAGAAACGAAGAACCCGGGGCGCGACATGCCGTTCGGCATCGTGATGAGTCTTCTCATCACGACCGTTCTCTATATCGCCATCGCGATCGTGATGACGGGCGTCGCGCCGTGGAAGCAGCTCGGGACAGCCGAGCCGATGATCACGGCGCTGCAGTACGCGAACGGTCCACCGGCGTTGCTCAACTTCTCGCGGCTGATCGTCGCGCTGGGCGCGGTACTGGCGATGGGAAGCGTACTGCTCGTCTTTCAGCTCGGACAACCGCGCATCTTCTTCTCGATGTCGCGTGACGGATTGCTGCCGCCGTTTCTGGCAAAGGTCCATCCGCGGTACAAGACGCCGTACGTCGGGACGATCCTCACGGGGGCCTTCGTCGCGTTCTTCGCCGCGTTCGCGAACATCGCCGAGGTCGTGGACCTCACGAACATCGGGACGCTCTTCGCGTTCGTGCTGGTCTCGGCCGGCGTGATCGTACTGCGACGGATCGACGCGGACCGGCCGCGACCGTTCAGGGTGCCGTGGGTGCCGATCACTCCCCTGATCTCGATCGTCGCCTGCGTGTATTTGATGTTCCAACTGCCGAGCCTGACATGGATTCGGTTTGCTGTCTGGCTGGTGATCGGCCTAGTGCTGTACTTTGCCTATGGTTATCAGCATTCGATGCTTCGCCGGGGCAAGGTTCCGGTTGCCACCGAGCACAAGTAGGACGCCTTGATGCAGCCTTCCTCCGCCTCGACGCTCGACCAAGCCCCCGCCGCGCCGAAGTCTTTCTTTAGGCGCATCTCGCTGTCGCAGTGGATCGTGATCTCGATGATCGTCGGGATCCTGCTCGGGTGGGCGTTCCCCGACAACGCGCGCGACGTGCACAGGGGATGGGCCGCGACCGACCTCAACGTGCTCTCGTCCGTGTTTTTGCGGATGATCAAGTCGTTGATCGTTCCACTGCTCTTCGCGACGCTGGTGGTCGGCATCGCCGGGCACGGCGACGACATGAAGCGCGTCGGCCGGCTCGCGCTGCGCTCGATCATCTACTTCGAGATCGTCACGACGGTCGCGTTGGTCGTGGGTCTCCTCGCGGTGAACCTCGTGAAGCCGGGCGTTGGAGTGGACCTCGGCGCCGCATCGGCGAAGGAAGGCGCCGACCTCGCGACGGCCCACACAACGCTGACCGGCGTCATCGAGCATACGGTGCCGCAGAGCTTCTTCGACGCCGCGTCGAAGAACGAAGTGCTACAGATCGTCTTCTTCGCCATCATCTTTGCCGTGGCGCTGTCGAAGGTTCAAGGCCCGAGCAAGACGTTCATGCTCTCCGGTTTCGAGGCGTTGTCCGAGGTGATGTTCAAGTTCGTCGGCATCGTGATGGCTTACGCGCCGATCGGTATCGGCGCGGCGATCGCGGTCACGGTTTCGAAGGGCGGACTCGGCATCCTCAAGAATCTCGGCATTCTGGTTGGAACGCTGTACGGCGCGCTGATCGTGTTCGTGCTCTTTGTGTTCGTGCCGATCGCCCTGATCTTCCGCGTACCGCTTGGCAGGTTTGTGCGAGCCGTACGAGAACCCTGGCTGATCGCGTTCACGACGGCGTCGTCGGAAGCGGCCTTCCCGCTGGCCATGGAGCGTATGGAGCAGCTCGGCGTTCCGCGCCGAATCGTCGCATTCGTGTTGCCGACGGGTTATTCGTTCAATCTCGACGGAAGCACGTTGTATCTGGCGCTGGCGTCGGTGTTCGCCGCGCAGGCCGCGGGCATCGACATGCCCATATCGACGCAGCTCGTCATGATGCTCACGCTGATGCTGACGAGTAAGGGCGTGGCGGCGGTGCCGCGTGCGTCCCTGGTGATCTTGTCGGGCGCTCTGGCACAGTTCAACCTGCCGCTTCAGGCCGTCGCGGTCATTCTCGGTGTGGACGCCCTGATGGACATGGCGCGCACGTCGCTCAATGTTGTTGGCAACTGTCTCGCAACCGTCGTCATGGCGAGGTGGGAGGGCGAGTTTGATAAGCCAGCCGCCTCCACGCCCGTAGTCGACGCCATTGCCGGCGAATCGTTACGCGTTCCAGCGGTAAGAACACCCGACCCGGTGTAGGATCGGGCCTGTCGTTTCCAGCAGTCACAACGCAGAGGGTCATCCGATGGCAGTCTCATTCAAGGTGAACGGCAAGCCGGTCTCCGTGGACGTGTCGGAGGACATGCCGTTGCTCTGGGTGCTGCGCGACGTTCTCGACATGAAGGGAACGAAGTTCGGCTGCGGTATCGCGCAATGCGGCGCGTGCACGGTCCACGTCGACGGGACGCCGACGCGTTCCTGCCAACGCCGCGTGGCGAGCGTCGCCGGCATGAGCGTCACGACGATCGAGGGGCTTTCGCCCGACGGGACGCATCCGGTGCAGCGCGCCTGGGAAGAGATCGACGTGCCGCAGTGCGGCTACTGCCAGGCGGGTCAGCTCATGTCGGCCGCGGCGCTGCTCGCGAGCAAGCCGAATCCGACCGACGCCGACATCGATCAAGCGATGAACGGCAATATCTGTCGTTGCGCGACGTATCTCCGAATTCGCCAAGCGATCCATCGCGCCGCGCAGATGCCCGCGACTGTCGGCTCCGGCAAGTCGAACCAGTAAGGAGGCCGGACTATGACCACCCAGAGAACTCCGCAAACGGAAGCCACGACCGAGACCCGTGTCGATCGGCGCTCGTTCCTCCGTGTCACCGCCATTGCCGGCGGCGGCATCCTGCTCGGCAGCTACATCAAGTTCGGCGAGACGGCCGAGGCGTTCGCCGCGGGAACCGCCGCGGCGGAGACGGCAATCGGGAATTTCATTCGCATCACGCCCGACGGCATCGTCACGATCATCGCCAAGAACCCGGAAATCGGTCAGGGCGTGAAGACGATGCTTCCGATGCTCATCGCCGACGAGCTGGACGTCGACTGGAAAAACGTGCGCATCGAGCAGGCGCCGCTCGACACGACCAAGTTCCAGGCGCAGAGCGCCGGCGGCAGCACGGCGACGCCGACGAACTGGGAGCCGATGCGACGCGTTGGCGCGGCGGCGCGGGCGATGCTCGTCACCGCGGCCGCGCAGATGTGGAACGTGCCGGAGTCGCAGCTGTCGACCAAGTCGGGCGTGGTGTTCCAGAACGGAACGACGAACAAGGCGACGTACGGTGAATTGGTCGCCAAGGCCGCGTCGGTACCGGCGCCGGACCTCGCGACGGTGAAGTTGAAAGATCCGAAAGACTTCAAGATCATCGGCACGCGCGTGACCGGCGTCGATGTGAAAGACATCGTGCGCGGCCGGACGAAGTTCGGCATCGACATGGTGCTGCCGGGCATGCTCTACGCGAGCTACGTGAAGTGCCCGGTGTTCGGCGGCAAAGCCGTGAAAGCCAACCTCGACGAGATCAAGTCGCAGCCGGGCATCAAGCACGCGTTCATCGTCGATCAAGCGGGGCAGGGCGGGCTGATGGGCCTTCTGTCCGGCGTGGCCATCGTCGGCGACAACTGGTGGTTGATCCAGCAAGCGCGCCGTAAGCTCGACGTCACGTGGGACGAAGGCGCGACGGCGTCGCAGAGCAGCGAAGGGTATGCGACGCAGGCCGCTGCTCTCTCGAAGCAACCGCCCCATCAGAATCTTCGAAAGGACGGCGATTTCGACGCCGCAATGAGCTCGGCCGCGAAAAAGGCCGAGGGCGCGTATTTCTATCCGTTCATCACGCACGCGCCGCTCGAACCGCAGAACACGACGGCGCTGTTCAAAGACGGCAAGATCGAGCTCTGGTCGCCGACGCAGCAGCCGGCGGGCGGTCGTGGAATCGTGGCGAGCGCGTTGGCGCTCAAGCCGGAAGACATCACGATCAACATCAGCCGTTCAGGTGGCGGCTTCGGCCGGCGTCTCGCCAACGACTACATGGTCGAAGCGGCGGCGATCGCCAAGCAGATCCCTGGCGTCCCGGTGAAGTTGCTCTGGACTCGCGAGGACGACCTCACGCACGATCCGTATCGCCCCGCCGGATTCCACTACTTCAGCGGCGGCGTGGACGGGAGCGGAAAGCTCGTCGCGTGGCGTGATCACTTCGTCACGTTCGGCGCGGACGGCCGCACGGTATCGAGCGCGAACCTCGGCGCCACCGAGTTCCCGGCGCGCTTCATTCCGAATCTCGTCATCGATCAGTCGCTGATTCCGCTCGGCGTGCCAACCGGTCCGCTGCGCGCACCGGGCAGCAACGGCATCGCGTACGCCGTGCAATCGTTCATCGACGAGTTGGCGCACGCGGCGGGGAAGGATCCGGTGCAGTTCCGCCTCGATCTGCTCGCCAACGAGCAGCCCGCGCCGGCGCAGGCGGCGCAACTGGCGCCCGCGGCGGGTGCACCAGGCGGAGGTCGCGGCGGCCCGCCGCCGATTCAGTTCGACGGCAAGCGCATGACCGGCGTGTTGCAGATGGTCGCCGAGCGATCGGGCTGGGGCAAGCAGAACCTGCCCAAGGGCACCGGAATGGGCGTCGCGTTCCACTTCAGTCACCGCGGCTACTTCGCAGAAGTCGTTCAGGCGACGGTGAGCAAGGACGGCGTGGTGAAGGTCGACAAGGTCTGGGTCGTCGGCGATGTCGGCGCGCAGATCATCAATCCGAGCAACGCCGAGAATCAGGTGCAGGGCGCGGTGCTCGACGGTATCGCGGAAGCGCTCGGCCAGGAGATCACGATCGACAAGGGGCGCGCGGTGCAGCAGAACTTCAACGCGTATCCGCTGCTGCGCATGCGTCAGGCGCCTCCCGTCGACGTCGCGTTCAAGGTCACCGAGTCTCCGGTCACGGGGCTCGGCGAGCCGGCATTGCCGCCGGTCGTTCCCGCGCTCTGCAACGCGATCTTCGCGGCAACGGGCAAGCGCGTTCGTTCGCTCCCACTTTCCAAGCAGGATTTGAAGTGGGGTTGATCGCGTAGGCTGGAGACATGCGGATCGGCGTCGACCTCGGCGGAACGAAGATCGAGGCGATCGCACTCGGCGGCGGAGGTGACGTGCTGGCGCGCCAGCGTGTCGCCACGCCGCCGAGTTACGACGGGACACTCGACGCCATCGTACGCCTCGTGCGCGGCGTGGAAGAGGAGGTCGGTGTGCGCGGCACCGTTGGCGTCGGGGTGCCGGGTGTCGTCGTCCCGTCGACGGGCCTCGTCAAGAACGCGAATTCAACTTGGCTGATCGGTCAGCCGCTCGAGCGCGATCTCGCACGCTTGCTCGAGCGTCCGATTCGCACGATGAACGACGCGAATTGTTTCGCGTTGTCTGAAGCAGCGGACGGCGCGGGCGCCGGAGCAGCCGTCGTCTTCGGGGTCATCCTCGGCACCGGCGTCGGCGGTGGCGTCGTGATCGACGGACGCTGCGTCGTCGGCGCGAACCTCATCGCGGGTGAGTGGGGACACAATCCGCTGCCCTGGATGACCGCCGACGAATTCCCTGGACCGGCGTGCTACTGCGGAAAGGTCGGATGCATCGAGTCGTTTCTTTCCGGGCCGGGCTTCGAGCGAGATCACGCGCGGCGGTCCGGCCGAGACGAGCGGTCGCGCGATATCGTGACCGCCGCGTCGCTGGGCGATGAAGATGCGTCGCGCAGCGTCGCGATCTACCACAGCCGACTGGCGCGCGCGCTCGCGTCGGTTATCAACCTGCTCGATCCCGACGTCATCGTGCTTGGGGGCGGAATGTCGAATTTGCCCGGGCTGGCCGGCGCCGTCACGTCACTGCTTCCGAAACATGTCTTCTCGGATTCTGTCGCTTCTCGCCGGTCGCCCCTCGCCGCTCGCCCGATACAGACTCGAGTCGTCTCGAACGCGCACGGCGACTCGAGTGGCGTTCGTGGCGCTGCATGGCTATGGCCGGCGTGAAAGTTGTTCGGTGATCGAGCGCGTGGGCCGGCTACCGGTTGTGACGCGCGATGAGCCGCAACGCGTCGTCGGACTTCTTTTACGCGACGGGGTCTGACCCCACAACTCAGACTGGGGTCTGACCCCAATTGAGCGAAAATGATTCGTGTCGCGAGCGGGACCTGATGCCCATCGCCTCGTCACTGCGTCAAATTGATTCAGTGCCCGAATCGGGGTCTGACCCCAATTGAAGGAAAATGATTCAGGTCGGGGGGGAATTGCTGCGGGGGTAGCTGCCGAGGATCTTGAGCATCGGACAGCGGTCGCCGAGTGTGGCGAGGGCGGCGACGATGTGGGGGTCTTCGCGGTGACCCTCGAGATCGGCGAGGAAGACGTAGTCCCAGACGCGCCGACGGCTCGGCCGTGATTCGATGCGCGTGAGGTTGACGCCCGCGTCGTCGAAGATCTCGAGCACACGACGCAGCGCGCCCCGGCTGTCGTGGACCGCGAAGGCGAGCGTGGTCTTGTCGCTGCCGGTGCGCGGCGCGTCCTCGTTCGCCAGCATGACGAAGCGCGTGGCGTTCTCGACGCGATCCTGAATGTTCTCGCGGAGCACCGGAACGCCGAACAATTCGGCGGCCAGTCTGCTGCCGATCGCCGCCCCGGCGCCGTCCGCCAGCGCTTCGCGCGCGGCGGCTGACGTGGACGGCGTTTGGACGAGCTGGGCGCCGGGGAGGTGCTTGCCCAGCCACTCGCGACATTGGGCAAGGGCCTGCGGGTGCGAGTACACGCGCTCGATCTGCGTCAGCCCCTTCGCGGTCGACATCAGACAGTGGCCGATCTCGAGCACCAGCTCTCGACGAATGACCACACCGCCCTCGATCAGCGCGTCGATCGCCGACGTCACCGAGCCTTCGGTCGAATTCTCGATCGGCACGACCCCGTAGGTCGCGTCGCCGCGACGAACGGCGTCGAACACGCCGTCGATCGTCGTCGCCTCGCTGTAACGCGCGGCGAGCCCGAAGAGCTCGCGCGCGGCCGCGTGGGTAAACGTCCCCTCGGGCCCGAGGAACGAGACCTTCACCGGCTCCTGGAGCGCGAGGCAGGCGCTCATGACCTCGCGAAACACGGCGCGAATCGCCTCGCGAGGGAATCGCCCCGCACTTTTCTCCTCGAGGCGCGCGAGGACCGCCCGCTCCCGCTCGGGATCGTAGGTCGGCGCGTGTGTCTCCTGCTTCGCCCGCGCCACGTCGCGCGCGATCTCGGCGCGGCGCTCGAGGAGCGCCAGGATCTCGTCGTCGATCCCGTCGATCGCGCGGCGGAGATCGTCCAAACTCATGAGCTACGCCATGACTTCGCCGACGATCCGCAGTGCCGCGCGGACAGCGCCGCGTGCAGCGACGACCGGCTCGGTCCGAATTTGCGCGCCTGGCACCGCGGACTTGAGGCGATGCTCGAGACGCTTGCGCAGCGTAGTGCCGCGCGACAACATGCCGCCGGAGAGCGCGACGGTCAGTGCCGCGCGTTCGTCTCCGAAGAGCTGACGAGCCAGCGCGCGCGCGTGCAGCACGAGCTCCTCGACAGCCAGACTGACGAGCGCGTTCGCGCGCAGATCGCCTGACTCGGCCACCGCCAACACGACCGGCGCGAGAGACGCGAGCTGCGCCGGACTCGCCGCCGCTGCCCAGCCGACCAAGTCCGACGTCTCGTTCACCTGCGCCGCGGTGAGCACGGCGCCGGTGAGCGCCGTCTCGGGTTCGCGTCCGTCCGCGGCGCCGGTCACGACGGAGAGTGCGCGGCGACCGATCCACGCACCGCTCCCTTCGTCGCCGCACACCGGGCCCCAGCCGCCGCAGCGCGACGTCACGCCGGTCGGTCCACGGCCGAACGCAACCGACCCGGTGCCGCTGATGAGCAGCACGCCGGGCCCGTCACCGAAAGCATCGTCGAGCGCGATGCTGAAGTCGGAGTGAATCACCAGCTCCGAAGCGAGATCGCGGCTCACGAGCGCCTGCCAAAGCTGCTGCCGCTCAGCCTCGCGTCCAGCGCCGGCGACACCGACCGAAAGGACACGCGGTGTTACGTGCGTCATGTCGCATGACGCGAGCGCGTCACGCACCACGTCGGCGATGACCGACGCCGACTGCTCCGCCTGTCCGGGGCGAACGGCGCTCCCTGGACCAACCGTCTCACCGATGGTGCGTCCCTGATCATCCGCGACGATGGCGTGGGTCTTGGAGCCGCCGCCGTCGATGCCAATCACGATATACGTCATGCTGATTCCGTCGCGGCGCTCGGCGCCGGTCCGTGTGTCAAAGAAGAAAGAATGCCGACCGTGAGCGTGATCGTCGTCCCGATCAGCACGTACCACGGATAGGCGATCATGGAGAGCGGTTTGAGCGCAGGCGCCCATGCGGGCACAGCGGCGCTGATCTGCTTCGCGAACACGATCACGCCCATCACCGCGATGCCGATGGACATGCCGAGAATCGCGTCACGCTGTCGTGCCCGACGCCAGAAGATAGCGAGGAAAAAGCCGCCGAGCAGTCCGCCATAGGTGAATGAGGCGATGGAGAGCGCGATGACGACCACCGGCGTTTGCTGATTCTTCGGGAAGAGCAGGGCGCCGCCGGTGAGCACGATGCCCCAAATGAGCGCGAAGATCCGGCCGACGCGCAGCGTTCGTGCATCATTGGGATCGCGGCCGGTCAGCGGCAGGTAAATGTCGTGCGTCGACGCCGCGGCCAACGAGTTGATCGCGCCCGAATGCGTACTCATCGTCGCGGCAAGGATGGCGGCGAGCAGCAGCCCGACCAGTCCATGCGGCATCTGATCGACGATGAATGTCGGAAAGATCGCGTCGGGGGTATTGAAGGTGGTGCGACCTCTGTCGTAGAACACCCACAGCCCGATCCCGAGCAAGAGAAAGAGCGTGAACTGGAAGATGACGGCGACGCCGCTACCGATCACCGCGGCGCGCGATTCGTTGAGCGAACGCGCCGACAACAGTCGCTGAACGATCAATTGATCGGCGCCGTGCGACGCCATCGAGAGAAACGCGCCACCGATGATTCCCGCGGCCATCGTGTTCGGATCGGACCAGAATGGCTTCCAGGCGACGACCTGTAGCTTGCCCGCGGCGCCCGCGGTCTGAAGGATCGAGCCCCAGCCGCCCGGCACGAGACGGCCGACGAGAATCATCGCCGACAGTCCGCCGAGGATGTAGACCGACGCTTGCACGATCTCCGTCCACACGACGGCGCGCATGCCGCCGCGAATCGTGTAGACGACGGTGAGGGTTCCGAGGACGAGCACCGCGACCGGCATGACCGCCGCCGCTGGCAGGAGGGGCCCGATGATCAACGCGATCGGCACCGCGGTGGCGAACACGCGCACCGAGTCGGCCATGCCGCGCGTGACCATGAACACGATCGAGGTGAAGCGACGCGCCGCGAGGCCGAAGCGCTTCTCGAGTAGCGCGTAGGCCGTAACGAGGTTCCCCTCGTAGTAACGCGGCAGCAGCGTGTACGCGAGCACGATACGGCCGAGGAGATATCCGGTCGCGATCTCGAGGAAGCCGAGATTCGTGCGATAGGCGAGCCCGGGGATGCTGATGAACGTGAGCGCGCTCGTCTCGCTGGCGACGATCGAGAACATGACCGCCCACCACGGGATGGCGCGATCGGCGACGAAGTAGTCGTTCGCGTCTCGCTGCCGGCGCCCGACCCAGATGCCGAGCAGCGTGACGCCGACGAGATACGCGACGATGACGAGAAAGTCGAGCGCGTTCAGCCCGCGCATCTGCTGTCATCCTGAGGCCGCGGAGCGGCCGTAGGATCTACTTTCACGGGTTATTTACCGGAACGGGACAATAGATCCTTCGCTTCGCTCAGGATGACAGCACTATTCAACCACGTAGGCTTCCATCGCGAAATACTCGGCGAGTCCCAGACGATCCAGCTCGGCGGCGGTCCCCTTGTTCCGCGCTTCGACGCGCTGCCAGAACTCGCGCTCGTCGTAGCCACCGGGGAATGGCGCGGAGTCCTTTTGAGATTGATGCTTGAAGATCGCCTGAATCTTGAGGCGCAGCTCCTCCTGGGACAGCGGCACGAGCCACGTCGCCTCGTGAATCGGCCACTCCTGCCAGGCGCCCCGGTACAGCCATACCTCGGGAAGGCCTTGCTTGCCATCCGACGACTTCGCTCGCTCCGCCGAGCCGAGCTCCCGGAGCGCGCGATCGATCGCTTCCTTGCACATGCGATGCGTCCCGTGCGGATCTGACAGGTCTCCGGCGACGAAGATCAGCTCGGGCTTGAACTCCTCGAGCAACTGGCGGACGATCGCGACATCGGCGGGCTTGATCTCGTCCTTCCGCACTTTGCCCGTCTGATAGAAGGGCAGGTTGAGGAAGCGCGCCGCGCTGCGCGGCAGTCCGACCGTCTCGATGCCGCTCACGGCTTCCGCCTCGCGGATGATCCGCTTGATGTCCTGCACTTCGCGGACGTCGACCTCGCCCGGCGTCTTCCGCTCGAGCCCTTCGTGCACGGTGCCCGCCAGCCGCTCTTCCTTCGGACGGTCGATCAACCCTTCGACCGCGAGCCGCTCGATGAAGTCCACGTAACGGCGCACGTCGTGGTCGAACACGGCGATGTTGCCGCTCGTCATGTAGGCCACCGTCATCTCGTTCCCGTTCTGCACGAACTTGCGCAGGATGCCGCCCATCGAGATGACGTCATCGTCGGGGTGCGGCGAGAAGCAGATGGTGCGGCGATGAGTCGGCAGCTTGCTCTTGCCGCGGATCTTGGCTCCGAGGGCGTTGAACACCTCGCCATTCACCGCGCCGGGCGAGCCCTTCTGCGCGACGAGCGACGACATGCCATGCTCCGCA
>DATMHK010000108.1:0-15629 GCA_035554995.1 Gemmatimonadaceae bacterium | reverse complement strand
GAACGGCAAGGAGGTGGGCGGCCGGACGCTGACCGTCAACGAGGCCAGGCCGCGTGAGGACCGCCCACGCGGCGGAGGCGGGGGCGGTGGCGGCTACGGCGGCGGCCGCGGAGGTGGTGGCGGCGGCCGCGGCGCGGGTCCGGATCCCGAGAACGTCTTCGCGCGCGGGTCGGGTCTCAAGCAATCGCTGATGGGCGTCTGGGAGGCGCCGAGCGCGGCGATGGTCCGCCAGTACAACGAAGTAAAGCTCACGCTGCCGAAGGCGGTGGCGGACGCGAACGCGCTGCTCGCGCGGGGCGCGTCGCTCAGTCAGGCTTTAAAGAAATACGATATCACGTTGAACGTACCGTCTGCCAAGTAGTGGCTCGCATGGTTGTCCCTCTATCGGTCGGCCCTGTTAAGAGCTTTTGAAACACAGAGAACACAGAGAACACAGAGGGGGTTCGTCTTGAAAGACGAATCCCCTCTTGCATTTCAGACAGTCTCGTTTGTTTTTTGGAACAGCTTTTGGCCGCTTCGTTGCAAGCTGTTCTCTGTGTTCTCTGTGTTCTCTGTGGTTCAATGCTTTTGCCATTACTCCGGTAGTAGCTCGGCTTCGGAGTGTGATCCAGCAGAGGAGGTTCGCGTGAACGTCGACGGCATTAGCACGCGCGCGCGTATGGTCGTCGCAGTCGCGGTCGTTGCTCTCTCGGGGTGCGGAGGTGACAAGAACGGCGGGACCGGGCCGCTGCCCGTGGGAACGGGAGCGATGGCGGCGAGAGTCGGTGGTTCATCCTGGAACGCGACGCAAGTGATCGCCGTGCGCGGTCAGGACGGCACGATCGGCGTTTCAGGCACCGATGTCTCCACCTACAACGTTGCGTTCCACGTGAAGGCTGCTGCGGGCGGATCATATCCGATACCCGACTGCACGGGCCCTGGCGGAAGCGACACCGGAACGAACGCGGGGGCAGCGACCCGCTGGCCCTCCGCCGGCACGGGTGTTTGGGGAAGCGACTGCTCGCACAACGGCTCGGTCACGATCACCAGCCTTACGGCCGACGGAGTCAGCGGGACGTTCAACTTCGAGCTCGCCGCGGCCCCGGGCTCCGGGGCGACGGGTGGCCTCTCCGTATCCGCGGGAACCTTCAGCGCAAAGTTCTAACGCCGCGAATCAACGTTCTGCGAGGCTCAAAGCATGAACGTTCCGCCGTTGATGTCGAGCGCCGCGCCGTTGATGTAACCTGCCCGCTCGGAGGCCACGAAGCAGATCAGCGCCGCAACTTCGTCCGGTTGTCCGAGCCGCGGTACGGGAAAGTTTCGCTGAAGCTCGGCCAGGCGTTCGTCTGTCGCATTCGCGTGCGCGAGATCCGTGTCGAACAAACCCGGGCACACCGCATTGACCGTGATGCCGAAGCGGCCGAGCTCCTTGGCCGCACCGCGCGTCAAACCGATCAGTCCCGCCTTGGACGCCGTGTAGTGGGCTCCGGCGAGGGTGCTGACGCTGCGGCCCGCCGTGGACGACACATTGATCACGCGGCCGAAGCTCTGCGATTTCATCACGGGAATCGCCGCCTGCAGACTGAAGAACGGCGCCGAAAGGTTCACGTCGAGCGTCTCGCGCCACTCGTCCTCGACGATCGCGTCCACTTTCGTGGGATAGGCAACGGCCGCGTTGTTGACCAACACGTCGAGCCGGCCGAAATGATCGACGGTGGCGCGGACCACGCGCCGCGCCTGCTCGCCGCTCACGAGATCGCCAGGCGCGGGAAAGGCGCGTTCTCCCAGCTCGGTCGCCAGCGCCTCGGCGCGATCGTTCGTGCGTGCGTTGACGGCGACGTGGGCGCCGCGGGCGAGGAATTCTTGCGCGGTCGCGCGTCCGAGTCCGCGTGAGGCGCCGGTGACGAGAACGACGCGTCCCGCGAACTCGTCGCTCACTTGTTGCGCGCCGCCCGGTCGATCGCGTCCTGTCGCTCGAGCGCGACCGACCAATCGATCGTCGGCGCCACTTCGGCGTCCTCCAGCTCGAGACTCGCCCGGGCGCGCTCGACGACCGGCGCGCCAAGCTCCGGCGGCAAACTCAATCCAAAGTCCAGCTCCGCGCGCCGGCAAATCCGCTCCTCGTGAGCGAGATCGCGCGACTCCGGTCTCACGCCGAATTGGTGGGCGCGCGCATGCATCCCTTCGTGAATGATCGACGACGCCACCGGCGCCGCCGTGATGTCGCGCCGTGCGAGGAAAGTCAGTTCAGTCATGCACGCGCGCGAATCGGGGAAATACGCTCCGCGACAGGGATACCGCGTCACCAGGAAGCCGGCGAGGTCGCGCCGCAGATGCGCCATCCGCCACGGCTGCACCCGCTCGATCAACTCCAACGCCTCGCCGAGTCGCGCCAGCACGTCGCTGGTCGCAATGTCCGGCCGCGAGTTCTCGACGATCACCTCGAACCCGCGCACGTCAAACGATTCCTGCGGCACGGACTCCGCCGCCTGTTCCTCTCCGGCAATCGCCGCGCGCATTCGCGAAAGAAATCCCATCGTATCCCCGAATACCCACCGAATTGGGGTCAGACCCCAATTAGAGAATTCGAAATAGGGTCTGACCCCATTTTACCCATCGCCCATCGCCCATCGCCCGCCTACTTAACAAATCGAAGCGAAACCGAATCGATGCAATACCGGAGCCCCGTCGGCTTCGGGCCGTCGTTGAACAAATCGCCGAGGTGGGCGTCGCAGCGGCGGCAGGTGACTTCGCTTTCGGTGTAGCCGCTGCTCGGCGTTCCGTGCTTTACGTTTTCCTCGGCGATCGGCTCCCAGAAGCTCGGCCAACCTGTTCCTGAATCGAACTTCGCCTTGGAGCTGAAGAGCGCGGTGTCGCAGCAAATACACCGGAAGATGCCCTTGTCGTGCAGATCCCAGTACGCGCCGGTGAACGGGCGCTCGGTCCCGCGCTCGCGGGCGATCGCGAAGGCGAGCGGCGAAAGCTGCTTTCGCCATTCGGCCTCGGACTTCACGACCTTGGGCACGCGAACCACGCCGCGGCGTTCGCCGTTGTCGGCAAAGTCCACGATCGTCACGTCCTCGCGCGACGGAGTAGTTTCGCCGCGGCACAGCGCGGCGACGGCGAGCACGCCAAGAAACTCACGACGTTCCATCAGAACCTCTCTCTCTGTCCGTTACGACCAGCGCTCATCGGCGGTTGGACCGTACACCGACGGCACGGGAATGTCGAGCAAGCGCAGATACACCGTGAGCTGCGCCCGGTGGTGCACGAGATGGTTGATGTTCTGCCGCAGCACGACGCCGCGCGGCAGGGTCATCAATTGCCGCTCGCCCATCGTGAGCGCCCACGGCTGGTGCAGCTGCTCGTCGGTCACGTTGGCCAGCGCGTCGCGAGCCTCGCGGACGTTGCGGTCGAAATCGTCGAGAAGCATGGCGGTCGTCTCGTAGCTGTAAGGCGTGGCTTGCGAGAGATCCAGCTTGGAGTGGTTCACCGTCATCGGAATCCATCCCGGCATGCGTGCGACGAGCTGCGCGAGATGGCCGATCGAAAAGGACTTCTCGTGCGGCTTCCAGGTGTTCTTCTCACTCGGCACTCGCTCGAGAACACGACGCGTCGTCGCCATCTCCTGGTCGAACTCCGCGATCATCGACTGGCCAATCGACATCGGTTCCTCCTCGATCGGTGTGGTGGGCGGACTACGCCACGGCGTCCTAAAGCTCGCCCGTCCGACCAGCGCGGCTCAAGCCGGGCCGTCCCATCCAAGGGACGAACGGTCACCGTGGCGCCCGCCGCTTGCGGGCAACCAGATCTGGTCCCATGATCAAGCCGGACCGCATCATCAAACCAGCGGTTCATCACAACCGAATGGCGGTAGCATCACCATCGGCGTCCACCCGACCGGAGGTGAACATGGAGCGCACGTCCTCGTCCCGCGTGGTTTTCCTTCTCACCGCGGCAGTCACGCTCGTGGTTATGAGCGCCCCGGCCGCCTTCGCCCAGAGTGCGATATTCACGGGGCGGATCGTGTCCGAGTCGGGACAGCCGATCGAGAACGGCAACGCGTTCATCACGGAGATGAACATCTCCGTCGGCACGAACGCGCAGGGACGATACAGCATCACCATCCCGGCCGAGCGAGTTCGCGGCCAAACCGTGGTGCTTCGCGTACGCGCCATCGGTCACCTCGCGCAGACGAAAGAGGTAATCCTTCGCGCGGGAACGCAGACCAATGACTTCGAGCTGAAGCGCGACATCAATCGCCTTCAGGAAGTCGTCGTCACCGGCGTGACGGGAGCGACGGAGCAGAAGAAAACCACCTTCGCCGTCACTTCGCTCAACGCCGAACAGGACATCACGGTCAAGCCGTCGTCGGCGCTGGCCTCGCTCGCCGACAAGGTGCCGGGCGCCACGGTGGTCGGCTCGAGCGGCCGGCCGGGAACGGCGCCGGCGATCATGCTCCGTACCGCGCACTCGATCAACACGACGGGGCGCAGCCTCTCGCCGCTGATCATCGTCGATGGCGTGCTGCTCAACGGCAACAGTACGGACATCAACCCGGAAGACATCGAGAGCATCGAGGTCGTGAAGGGCGCCGCGGGCGCCTCGATCTACGGCTCGGCCGCCGGTAATGGCGTCATCTCGATCAAGACCAAGCGCGCGTCCGACGCGTCGGTCGGCTTGCGCATCGACGCGCGCCAGGAGCTCGGCCTCGACGACGTTCAAGGGACGTATCCCTTCCCGACGCGCCATTTCATGCTGATGGACGAGACAGGCACGCGCTACTGCATCAAGCAGACGGGCCTGCCTTCCTGCGCCCGCACCGTCGACTGGGACGCCGAAGCGTTGCGCATCAATGACGTGGCGACGGCGAACACCCTCGTGCCTTACCAGCTCGAGCGCGACTACGGCATCGGCGCCGCGGCGAGCAAGCCGGAGCTCAAGGGCCTGTTCATGGTCAACCAGTGGCACAAGTGGTACAACCCGGTCGACCAGATCAAGACAAACAATCCGCACACCAGCTCGACGATCACGCTCACCGGCAAGCAGGGCGCGACCGGCTACTACGTCAGCTTCAACAGCTTCATCCAGGAAGGCGCGGTCAAATACTTGAAGGGCTATGACCGACAGACGGCCCGCGCCAACGTCGACCAGCAGATCGGGTCCGACATCACGATGTCGATGCAGACGATGTTCACGCGCAGCCAGCTGTATCCGAACGGCAACGCGAACAACTCGCCCTGGTTCGGCCTGACACGCGAACACGCCGCGGCCAACCTGAACGGCGTAGACACCAAGGGCCGTCTGCTCTATCGCCCGGACATCACTGCCGAGACGTCGCAGGACAACAATGACAACCCGCTCTACTTCAACTCGTGCTGCTACGGCCGCACCGACGCGAATCGCTTCCTCGGGTCGCTCAGCACGAACTGGCACCCGATGGAGTGGCTCTCGTTCGAGTCCGTGACGAGCATCGACGAACGCAAGAGCACCGGCGTTCAGCTCGTCGACAAGGGCTATCGTCGCACGGCGCCGAGCCCGACGAGCGACGGCTTCATGTCGGCCAGCTCGTCGAACGATCTGTCGTACAACGTGCTCCTCGACGGTACGGCGACGCACAACTTCGGGAAGGACCTCACGTCGCGCTTCGACGCGCGTTACACGTATGAGGATCAGGAGTCGAACGGCGTCAGCGCGTCGGGCAACACGCTCACGCTGCCCGGCCTACTCGATCTGACGAACGCGACGACGTCGCTCAATCCCGGCTACGGTCAGAACTCGCAGCGCGCCCTCGCGGGCTCGCTCGCCCTCAACCTCGGGTTCAAGGACCGCTATTTCTTCGACGGTTCGACGCGCAAGGACGGCAGCTCGCTGTTCGGCCACGACCAGCGCTATCACACCTACTATCGCAGCTCGGTGGCCTGGCTCCTGTCCGACGAGCCCTGGTTCGCGCGGCTCGCGGACAAGATCGACCAATTCAAGATCCGCGCGGCGGTCGGGACGGCGGGCAATCGTCCGAGCTTCGACGCGCAGTACGAGGCGCTGAGAATCGGCACCGGCGGTTCGATCACGGCGACGACGCTGGGCAACAAGGATCTCCGTCCGGAGACCAACCTCGAGACCGAGTACGGCGTCGATCTCGAGCTCTTCCACAAGTACGGCATCCAGGTCACCTACGCGCGCGACATCACGACCGACCAGATCCTCCAGGTGCCGCCGTCGGTGTCGTCGGGCTTCTCGTCGCAGTGGAAGAACGCGGGCACGCTCGACGGCCGCACGTGGGAAGCCTCGCTCAACATCCCGCTGGTCACGCGCCGCAGCCTGCTCTGGACGAGCCGGTTCAACTGGGATCAGTCGCGCTCCTACATCACGCGGCTCGACGTCCCTGAGTTCTTCTCGAGCAGCATTCGGTACGCGGTCGGCGAGCGCTTCGGCAACGTGTACGGTAAGCAGTTCGTCCAGAACTGCAGTCAGTTGCCGGCGGATTTCGCCGCGCGCTGCGGACCGGGCAAGGATTGGCAGTCGAACGACGAAGGCTTCATCGTCTGGGTCGGCGCCGGCAACACCTACGCCGACGGCGTCACCAAAAACCTCTGGCAGTCCCAGATGGGCGGATGCGTCGTGAACGGCGTCGCCGTCACGAACATCACCGGCGTCAAGAACTGTCTCTCGGCGGGCGGAAAGCCGAACACGCCGTGGGGCCAGCCGATCGTGCACTGGGGCATGCTCCAGTCGATTCGCGACTCGTCGGGTGTCGCGCGGCAGATGCTGCTCGGCAACAGTCAGCCGCTCTGGAAGATCGGTTGGTCGCACAACATCCAGTACAAGCGGCTCACCCTGTACGGGCTCGTCGACAAGCTGTTCGGCAACCGCATCTACAACGAAGATCGCCATTGGTCGTGGGGCGATTTCATGACGAAGGACGAGCAGCAGGATGGCAAGACGGTCGCGACCGCGAAGCCGATCGGCTACTACTGGCGCGCCACGTCGCCTGAGAACGCGGCGGGCGTCGGCGGTTTCTATGACGTGCTCGGCGCGAACACGAAGTCGTTCGAAGACGGCTCGTACATCAAGCTCCGCGAGTTCTCGCTCTCGTACAACGTGGGCAGTCTGCCGCGCGTGCCGGGGAACTGGAGCGTCGCCGTCGTCGGGCAGAATCTGTACACCTGGACGAATTACACCGGTTGGGACCCGGATCAGGGCAGCGCAATTTATTCGTCGCAATCCTCGGCCTATCCGCAGTCCCGGAACTTCCGCGTTTCGTTCGGCAGCAAGTTCTGACCGCCCGCTCTTTCAACCGAGGGCCGGCGGGTATCACGCCCGCCGGCCGCTCACGACGACACCGAGGACACACGATGAAGTCGATCAGCATTCTCGCATCGGCCTCGCTGCTGGTCATCGCGGCGGCGTGCCGGTCGGATCTCACGGTCGAGAACCTCAGCAACCCCGACATCGAGCGCGTCTTCGGGACGCCCGCGTCGGTCGAGGCGACGATCGCTGCCGGCTATCAAACGGTTCACAACTCGACCTCCAACCAGGCACTGTGGCCCGAGACGCAGATGCTCGGCCTCGAGACCTATTCGAGCCTCAACAACTTCAACATGGGCGTGCGCGTCAGCATTCCGCGCAACCCGCTCTCGAACGCGGTCGGTTCGCCGTCGTTCAACTCCGAGTTCACGAACACGCAGAAGGCGGCGCGCTTGATGGTGAACGCCCTCGACGCGCACGCCAGGTTGCTCAAGGATGGCAACACGCTCGGCACGCCGGCGCAGGATCTCCGCGCGCGCGCCTTCGGCTGGTTCGTCGCGGGCGCCGATCTCGCATGGGGCGCGATGATCTATGATTCGGCGGCCGTGGTGAGCACGGGTATGCCGAGCGATTCGATCCCACCGCTGAGCAGCGCGCAGGACGTCGTGAAGGCGGCGCTCGTCATGTTCGACAGCGCGCTCGCCTATGCGACAAACCCGGCCGCCGCCGGCACGGGCGGTTTCCCCTTGCCCGCCACCTGGCTCGGCGGAAACGCCTACAGCGCGACACAGTTCGCGCGACTCGTCCGCTCGTATCGCGCGCGCTTCCGTGCCGGTGTGGCGCGAACGGCCGCGCAGCGCAACGCGGTCGATTGGCAAAAGATCATCGAGGACACCGAAGGCGGGATCCAGGAAGATCTCCTGGTGAGCGTCGGTGGCAGCACGGGCTGGAGCATCGGCGACTTGAGCCAGATCTACGTGGATCCGGGTTGGGGGCAGATCTCGCTGATGTATTTCGGCATGGCCGACGTCTCGGGTGGGTACAAGACGTTCATCTCCACGCCGCTCAACCAGCGCAACGGCTTCTTCCTCGTCGTCACGCCCGACAAGCGGTGGCCGGCGGGTGCGACGCGCGCCGCGCAGCAGACCGCGTCGGTGCAGCCGACGAGCACCGCGTCGAAACCGTACATCTCCAACCGTACAGTTGCCGACGTCGCGGGCGACGGATGGGGCGTCTCCTACTACGACTTCTACCGCTACAAGTACATGCGGAACGCGTCGAATCAGGGACTCTATCCCGAGTTCATGAAAGCGGAGAACGATCTGCTCGCCGCCGAGGCGTACATCCGCACGGGCGACTTCGCCAAGGCGGCCGCGAAGATCGATCTCACGCGCGTGGCCAACGGTGGACTGCCCGCTCTGAGCGGCGTGATCACGAATGCGACGCAGCAGGTTCCCGGCGGTGCGAGCTGCGTGCCGCAAGTTCCGATCGGCGGCTCCGTGTCGTGCGGTACGATCCTCGAGGCGATGAAGTACGAGAAGCGCATCGAGACCGCGTACTCGAGCTTCGGCCGGTGGTGGATCGACTCGCGCGGTTGGGGCGATCTGATCGAAGGCACGGCGTACGAGTATCCGGTGCCCTATCAGGAAATGCAATCTCGCCAAAGACCGTACTACAACCTCGGTGGCGGCTTCGGAAGCAGCGCCACGAAAGGCACTTACGGGTTCTGAGCCATGACGTTGATGCTGCATCGTCGCGTCGCAGCGCTGGCGGCTTTGCTGCCGGCGCTCGGCGGGGGCGCGTGTTACGAATATCGGGCGATCGAGACGCAATCGCCGCCCGCGGGCGAGGAAGTTTCCCTGCAGATCACCGATCAGGGTCGCGTGAATCTTACGCAACGATTTGGCCCCGGCCTGTCGGAGATTCAGGGCCGCATGGTGTCGACGCAGGGGAGCGACTACGTGATCAACGTCTATCGCGTGGCGCATGTCACCGGCGAGTCGGCGGCGTGGAGCGGCGAGTCGACGCGGATCGACCGGTCGTTTGTCGGCGCCGTGAAGGGTCGGCAGCTGTCCGGTTTACGGACCGGCCTTTTCGCCGCGGTGGCGGGTGGCGCGCTCTACTTCCTCGTCAGTCAAACGCTGCGGGGAAGTTTCTCAGGGGGTCACGACGAGCCGGAGCCGCCGCCCCCGCTCAGCAATCGTATTCCAATCATTCTTCGTTTCTAATACGACTCCTCGTGCTTTGTTCGGAGGATACTTGCCAATGACTTCGCTGAAAGCGATCGCCGTTGCCGGTCTTGCCGCCCTCGCCGCCGCCTGCTCGAGCGACGCCTCGAAAGTCTTCACGGCGGATAACGGCCCCATCGCCTACGTTCGGTTCGTGAACGCCGTCCCGGATTCCGGCGCCGGCGACTGGCGGTTCATCGACCAGGTCGAAGGTTCGCCGACGGCCTTCGGGCTCGCCTTCCGGTCGATGTTCCCCGGCTCGGGCTACCAACTGGCCGCCGCGGGAAGCCGCCATCTGCGCGTCTTCCAGACGAGCACCGACATCCAGCAAACCCAGGTCGTGTGGTTCGACACGACGTTCACGCTTCAGGCGGGAACGCACTACACGTTGTTGGCCGCCGGAAATCTCCGCGACAAGACGGCGAAGATGTACATCCTCACCGACGATTTCACCGATCCGGGCTCACAGGTGGCACTGCGCGTCATCAACACCGGCGCCGGCGTGGTAGACGTCTACGCCTCGCCGACGGGTGGGACATCGACGCTGCCGACGCCGTTCGCGGCGGCCGTCGCCAACTTCACCGCGACGAAGTGGGTGTCGATGGCAGCCGGTGCGGCATCGCTCCGCGCCTTCGCGACCGGGTCGACGACGTTTCCGGCGATGATCGACGTCGCCGCGCCGGCCGGCCTTGCCGCCGATCGCGCGAACAACCTCACCGCCGTCGGCGGCGTGACGCAGGGTGGAAGCGTGCTCACGGCGTTCATCTTTCCGCGGTCCGTGGCCGGAAGCAAGGCGACGAGCTTCACCTCGGCAGGCATCCTGTTCATCGTCGATCGTAATCCACCGAGCGGGTTCTAACCATGACGCGCGCGATGGTCGTCGGCGTGTGCGCGGCTGTCGCCGCGTGCGCGTCGTCGGGCGGGACGCCCAGTCCGTCGTCCGCGCCGACGACGATGGAGACGACGCGCATCGCCGCCGGCACCGGTACGATGACGATGACGACGAACCGCGACATCGCCACCAACGCCAAGACCGTCGCCTATGGAATGGATGGCGTGTGGGCGGCGGTTCGCGCGGCGTATGATTCGGTTGCCGTTCCCGTCGCGATCTTCGATGCCGCGAGCCACAGCGTCGGCAACTCGGCGCTGCGTGTGCGGCGCCGGCTCGGCGACGTCGCGCTGAGCAAGTACCTGAACTGTGGAAGCACACAGGGCTTTCCGAGCGCCGACACTTACGAGATACAGATGTCGGTGCTCACCCAGCTGCGCAGCGATCCGGCATCGGGCGGCACGACGATCCTGACGACGGTTCAAGGTCAGGGGCGCCCGATGACCATCTCATCGGAGTTCACGCCCTGTTCCTCGACCGGTGGGCTGGAAACGCGAATCATCGACCTGGTGACTCGGGCGCTTCGCCGCTGACGAACGATACGCCGCGGATCGGCGATGCTGGTCCGCGGCGGACTTCAACGAGCGAGGCACCATTCGCTCTCTCACGACGTCTCATCTCTCCCTCTCCCTCCTGATCGCCACGGCGATCGCGGCGCAGGGCATCCCGCGGGCGGCAGCGTCCCAACGGAGTGCCACGCTCACGGGGCTGGTCTACGACAGCATTGGACGCGCGCCATTGCGGGCGGCGCGCGTTCAGTTTTTTGGAACGAGCGGAGCGGGTGACGGCCGGACGTACAGCACGACGACGGATAGCACCGGCGCATACCACCTCGACAGCCTCCCTGCCGGCGACTATCTCGCCGGCTTTTTTCATCCCGCGATCGACACCCTTGGCATCGAGCTCAGTCCCCGCGTCGTGCGCGTCGCGAGCGGCCGGCACCGGGCCGACCTTGCCTCACCGTCGCCACGACAGCTGTCCGCGCTGCTCTGCGACGGCGCGCTCGCCGATTCGTCGGCGCTCGTCATCGGCCATGTGCGGAGCGCGGAGTCGGAAAAGCCGATCACCGGGGCGTCCGTCGTATTCGAATGGACGGAGATGTCCTTCGAGCGCGCGACGGGGACGCGGAGCGTCGAACGCTCCGCGACGGCGACGACCAAAGCGGCCGGTTGGTTCGCGCTGTGCGGCGTTCCGGCAGGATCGCCGCTCCTCGTTCGCGCGCTCTTTCACGGGGATACTACCGGCTACGTACCACATGAGTCGGAGGTCCATGGCCTGCGTCATCTGAGCTTTCTCATTGGCCACGACGTACGGGCGGTGAGGCAGGATTCGGCGGCGGGTGATTCAGCGTCGACGGGAACGTTGTTGCGCGGGACGTCGAGGCTTCGCGGGCGCGTCGTCAACGGCGAGGAGGCGCCGGTCGCCAACGCGCGCGTCGAAGTGGCCGGCACCGGACTCACCGCGACGTCCAACGACGCCGGCAACTTCGTGCTCGATAGCCTGCCGTCTGGGACGCGGACGGCCGTCGTGCGCGCGATCGGGTTTCAGCCGTTGGAGGCGATCGTCCAGCTCCCGTCAGCGCGCGAGACAGTGGCGAACTTCCGCTTCGCCGAAGCCGCGGTGACCTTGGCACCGGTCGCCGTGAACGCGACGATGGTTTACTCGCGAAAGCTCCAGCTCTTCGAGGCGCACCGGAAGCGCGCCGTTGGAGGCGTGTTTCTCCGCGCCGGCGCCGGCACCGCGTCGCAAACCTGGGAGCTGCCGACATACGCCCAGCAGGCGCCGAACACACGCGTCCTGTACATGCAGGGCCGGTGGACGGTCTCGATGAAACTCCGCCGCGGCGAGTGCATCCCGAGCCTCTGGCTCAATGGGTCGCGCTTCACCTTCGGCGGCTTCGACGAGCTGACGACATACCTGCGCGCGGAAGAGATCCTTGGTGTCGAGATCTACACGCGCGCGCTCGGGTTGCCGGCCGATCTGATCGATCCGCGCAGCGAGTGCGGGGCGATCGCCGTCTGGACGCAGCCGCCACCAGCGGCCAAGAAGCCGGAGCACGGTCATGCCCAGTAGCCCGAAGTGGGGTCATAGCCCGAAGTGGGGTCAGACCCTATTTAGAGTTTTTAAAATGGGGTCTGACCCCATTGTACCAAATTGTTTCGTTTGCGGGCTTTGGATGGGGCTTGCTGTCGTGAGCGGACTGGAGACTCAAGGGCGTCGGGTCGTGCAAGGCGTTGTCGTCGATACCGCGGAGCAGCCCATCGGTGGAGCGACGATCGAGCTGCGAGGAGCCGAGGCGGTTTCCAGCGACGATTCCGGAAGGTTCCGGCTCATCGTGCCGCACGGCGATCGCGTGACGTTCGACATCCGGCGCGTCGGTTTTCTACCGTCGCGATTCGGTTTGCAGGCGGGCGGCGACACCAGCATTACCGTCGTGATGCTGCCGAGCGTGCAGGCGCTGCCCAAAGTCGAAGTGAAGGCTCGCGAGACCGATCGCACGCTCGACGTGACCGGCTTCAACGAGCGGCTGCTCGAAGCGAAGCAGGGAACGAATGCGGGAATCTTCATCACGCCCGCGGACATCGAGCGGCGGCTGGCGACGCGCGTGACGCAAATGTTCGACGCGATGCCTGGTGTCATCTGCGTTCACGCTGGATCGGGGTGCATGTTGGTCGGCAACCACCTCGTTCCGTCGGGCGCGCGGGACAACCATTTCGTCAACTGCAATATCACCTTCTATCTCGACGGCCAGCGTTTGAACTCGCTTCGGTCGACGAACTCGGAGGTGGACATCGATACGATGGTGCTCCCGCAAGACATCGCGGGAATAGAGTACTACCGGAGCGGAAGCCGAATCCCGCCAAAGTTCTCGTTGCTCAATGGCTCGTGCGGCCTGGTGCTTCTATGGACGAAGCGAGGCGGGTGATGGCTCGAGTCGAGTTCGTCGCGTTGCTCGTCGTCCTCTCGGCGGGCGCGGCCGCGCAGAATGGTCGCGTCGTGCGCGGCACGGTGAGCGACGGGAGCGCCCAACCCGTCGGCGGCGTCGCGATTATCGCGGGCACGCGCAGCGTAACGAGCGACGACTCCGGTCGCTTTCGCGTGGACGCTCCGCACCGCGACAAGCTCGTGCTCGACTTCAAGCGCGTCGGGTTCCTCCCGACGCGATTTACGCTCGAGGCCGGAGGCGACACCACACTCGATGTGCTGCTCCTGCCGACGATCAATCAGATTCCCGGCGTCGAAGTGACGGCGAGTCGCGACCCGGCGATGACGCTGCGCGGATTCGAGGAACGAATGCGTGAGCGGCAGCGCGGTGCCGGCGCCGGACATTTCATCACGGCGCGCGAGATCGAATCGAACCTTGCGACGCGCACCACACAGATCGTTTCTAATATCCCGTCGATCGTCGTACGGCGTCTCGCGGACGATCACTTCGGCATTTTTGGCAAGACCGGAGGGGCGGCCGAGTGTCCGGCGATCGTCTATCTCGACGGCATCCGGCTTGGCGCTCTGACCGAGACGCGCACCGATCGCCGCGGACGCGTCATCGTTCAGCGGGACGCCGCTGTGCCGATCGATCAGTACGTGACCCCCGGCGAGATCGCCGGCGTGGAGGTGTATGCGCGCGGCATGTTCGCGCCGCCGCAGTTCCAGCCGCCCGGAGATCCGACGGCGTCCAAGTGCGCGATCGTCGTGTTCTGGACGAAACACGGCGGCTCATCGCGCCGATGATGTGACGAGCTGTCTTAGGAATTTTTGATCGTCAGCTGCACGGACGGGGACGCGACCACGCTGCCGTTCGTCAGAGTCACCCGCACCCTGAGGACATACTGGCCGTTCTTCAATCCCGGAGTGTTGAAGCTCAACGTCATGGGCCCGCCCGTTGTTCGGCCGGTTGAACCACCCGGGGTGAAGGAGGCGACAACGGTATCGACGGCATCTCGAATCAGCAGGACTTCGACCCGGGACAACGCGGGAGAGCTGCTGTCGAGATTGACGATCACGTCGATTTTGCCTGAGAGACCGGAGAGGTCCGCGGGTTGCCCGTCGTCGTTGATTCCTTGAATCGTGATTGTGCCGTTCGAAGCACCAACGAGGACCGCGCAACTTCCGCTATGGAGCGTGTCGGCGAGCGAAGTAGCCGTGATAGTGGTCAGTCCGCCTGCGAGCGACGAGACGACGCCGTTCGAATCGACCGACGCGACAGCCGGCGCCGAGCTCCTCCATCGCACGCGCAAGTTCGGCTGCTCTGGGCCAGCCGCCACCGACGCGCTCAGCGTCATCCTCTGCCCGACCAACATGCTGACCGAGGCGGGGAGCACAGTGACGCCGGAAACCATCGCGTCGGGATTCGGCGTAGGCGCGACATGGTCGCGGCAGCCGATGAATCCCACGCCGAGAATGAGAAGCGCACCGACTCGTTTGGCTCGCATGAATGCATCGCCTCCACCGGCGAACTTCACCAAATGTGATCGTCTGTGTCAACTGGCTCACCGGCGAGACACACCCGTGTCCGGGAAGCAGGACATCGTATCTCGCCGCGACAGGGTTGACCGCGGACAAAGTGTCAGCGCCCCAATCAGTTATCTCTAAACCAACGGCGTGGCAACGTCGATGCACTGGGGGCCGCCACCGGGTCGAGCGGCAGTGGAATGCGCTCTTCCGGACCACCTCAACCGAGGAGTCGCCCCGTGTTTCGATCGATTCTCAAAGCGGCCGGCGCGCCCGTGGCGCTCTTGGCCATCGTCTCGACGAGCGCCGCCGCGCAGTCCGATCTTTTGATCAGCCCTTTCATCGCGTTCAACTCGACTGGTACGTCGACGCGCTTCGCCGGACTCGCGCTCACGCTCGGCGGCTCCGGTCTCGCGATCCGTGGCAGCGGCCATCTCGCGCTCAACGGCACGACCCCGTCCGTCGTCGGAAACGGCACCGATCGGCCGTGGGCCGCTGACGCCGACGCGGTGCTGACATTCGGTGGCCATTCCTTCGGCGGATCCCGCTCCTTTGCCCCGTTCGCATTCGCCGGCATCGGCACATCCGGAGCGAGCACTCAGAACTACGAATCGAGGCGGTCCAATTGGAGCTACGGCGCGGGTGCGAACGTTCCGCTCGCCGGCGCGGTCGATCTGTTCGGAGAAGCCCGGTGGCGGATGTCGGAGTTCGTTCTCCCAACCGCACCGGACTCGCCGTCACCGACGACAGAGTTCCGGGTTGGCGTTTCGTTTCATGTCGGTGGAGCGCGCTGACGCCGGCGTTGGCTACTAATCTGGTCTAGATCAAAAGCT
>DATMHK010000107.1:0-11787 GCA_035554995.1 Gemmatimonadaceae bacterium | reverse complement strand
AACGTCTCGTAGAGGCGGCTGATGCCGTTGTGCGTCGCGGCGATGAACATCAAGTAGCCGGGCGACCACGTATCGAAGTTGCCGTGCGCGAAGACGCCGGGCATCCCGTAGCGCGTCATCTCCTGCACGTTGTTCCAACCGATGAGCTGCCATTCGTTCGTCACGAGCGGATCGAGCCACGAGTTGTAGGGGCCGTCGCCGATGGTGTTGTCGTAGAGATAGGCGACCGACTCGTGCAGGTCGTGGAGGACCTGGGCCTTCTGATCGACGTACTCGTTCAGGATGTTCTGGGTGAGCTTGAGGGTCATCGCCATCGCGTCACGGTTGTTGTCGTGCGCGACGTAGTGGCCCCAGTAGATCGCGTTCGGCGCGACCTGGCCCGGATGCTTCTTCTTCCACTCGTAGAGATCGACCACACGATCGCGTCCGTCCACTTCGACGATCGGCGTGATGAGCGTGATCTCGTGCTCGCGGATATTCCGTATGTACGGCGATTCGTCGACGGCCAGGCGATACGCCAGCTCCATGAGCGCCGTCGGCGCGCCGGCTTCGGTCGAGTGGATCGTGCCGGTGATGTAGTAAACGGGCACCGACTGCGCGACGAGCGCCGCGGCCTGCTTGTCGTCCATGTTGATCGTGCGCGGATCGGCGAGCTTGGCCAGCCGCGCGCGATTCTCCTCGTACTTGGACATCAGCTGTTCACTGCCGATCGCGACGGCGATGTGCTCCCTGCCCTCTTCGGTCGTGCCGATCGACGTGACCTTCACGCGACCCGGGATCGCCTTGGCGAGCATACGCATGTACTCGTAGACCTCCCTCGAGTACGGCAGCTTGCCCGGCGCACCGGCGATGTCGCCGAGGACCGCTTTCGGGGTCGGGACGCCGGCGCGGGCCGGCATGTAGTCGACGAGCGGGGAGAGAAAGAAAGGCTCGGTCGTGTACTCCTTGATCTTCTTCGTGTACTCCTCGTCGATCGGCTGATTCGGAGCGCGGCCGGGTTTGGCGTTGGCCAGGTCCTGCTGAGCTCGCGCGACAGGTGCAACCGCGATCAGGCTCAGGACGAGCGTAAGGGTGGCGTTGATGCGCCGCATTTGTGGCAACCTCGTGGGGCGATGGAGGGAGTTGGGCAGCCTGAAAACTGGATACCGGGAGGAGAAGTCGGAAGGGTTCCTCTCTCCCCTCTCGACAAGGCGGCCTTAGCGGGAAAGATTCGGGGCGCGGCCGACCGTGGGACTCACCCAACGCTCAGGGAGATGCCACATGCTGAAGGACTTCAAGGCGTTCATCATGCGCGGCAACGTCCTCGATCTCGCCGTCGCCGTGGTGATCGGCGGCGCGTTCGGCGCGATCGTGAAGTCGCTCGTCGACGACATCATCATGCCGCCGATCGGGCTCGCCCTCGGGAAGGTCGACTTCAGCAACTTGTTCGTCGTTCTCAAGGAAGGGACGAAATCCCCGCCCCCGTACGCCACGCCTGCCGCGGCAAAGGACGCAGGCGCGGTGACGCTCAACTATGGCGCGTTCATCAACACGATCATCGCCTTCCTGATCGTGGCGCTGGCGGTGTTCGTCATCGTCCGAATGGTGAGCAGAATGTCCGCGAAGCCGGCGCCGGTGACGGACAACAGCAAGCCGTGTCCCCGTTGCACGTCGAGCATTCCGAAGGCGGCCACGAAGTGTCCGCAGTGTACGGCTGACCTGGCGGCATGACCTGCCTTTGAGATCTACTCTGGATCGCGACCACGGTTGCAAATGAGACCGTGGACAGCTGGTACGATTAGATACGGGACACGGCGACGGGATCGAACGGAGAAACTACAGGATTAACTGCTTGTGAATTGGGGGTGTGGCGAGAAGGACTCTCTCGCCACGCCTCCCTTTAAGAGCAGTTAATCCTGTTGTTATTCCGTCCAATCCCGTGAGTTGTCCCGTATCCAAATTGTACCAAGCATCCACGGTCTGTTACGCCAATGTGGTCGCGATCTCTAGAAGGATCCGCGCGGAGACAGGAATCCGTGAAGCGCCGCGAGTAGCTCCGGCCGCCGCAAAATCCCGCGCGGGCCGGCGTGCGTCGCACCGTTGACGACGACCAACTTGACGCTCGGCCGGATCCGCACGAGGGTGTCGAGGCCGGCCTTCATCGGATCATCAGTTCCAACGATGGCGAGCGTCGGCACTACGACGCTTGCCGCGGCCGCTCTCGTCATGACGTGATCGCGGCGAGAGCGAGTCACCGCGGCAAGAGCGAGTCGGTCCTGAGCGGCGACGCATGCCGAGGACAGGACCTTGAGGCTGTCGTCCGACGGAAGTGCGGCGCCCGGCGGGGAGAGCCGCGTCATCAGCGAGCGGCTGATGCACTCGTGTTCCATCTCCGAGGCATCCACCTCCGCCTCTTTCGCCAGCTCGGCACTCCACCCGAAACGTCCCGAGCCGGCGATGAGCGTCGCTGAAATGAAACGCTCGGGTCGCAGCGTCAGCAGCTGCGAGGTGATGTGTCCGCCGAGCGAGTAGCCGACGACGTGCGCCCGCCGGATGCCGAGGTGGTCGAGCAGCCGGACGATGTCGAGTCCCATCTCGCGGCCGTACTTGGCGGGATCGTGCGGCTTGTCGCTCTTGCCGTGGCCGCGCAGGTCGAGCGCGATGACGCGATGGTCGCGCGCGAGGTCCTGCGCGATTCCGCTGGCCCACCAGATGTCGGCCGTGTTCGTGAAGCCGTGGACGAGGACGACCGGATCGCCCTTGCCCTGCTCGACGTAACGCAGCCGAACGCCGCCGGCGTCGAAGTAATTGTCTTGGGCGGCGCCGACGCTGGAGATGATCGCCAGCGAAATGACGGCGCCGCCAACAATCCTGTACCGCATGCGCAAACTCGCTTAGGGCACTACCGGCCTTACTACTTCTGTAATCGCCGGGATCTTCCCTTCCCACGCCTTGTTGAACGCTGCAAGATCGGCATCGATCAATTTCTTGTACTCGGTCTTCGCCGTCGTCAGGTCTTTCTCGAGCCCTCCCAGCCACTCGAGTGACGCCTCCGTCGGCGCATAGTCGGAGCCGCCCGCCACGTCGCCCGCTCCGTTGCCCACCGTTCCATTGAGCCAAATGAGAGCCATATACAGACTGAACGGCTCGACGTAGTACTTGTCGTCGCTGTTCATGTCGCTGCGCGACAGCATCGTCAGCTCGACGTTCATCATTCTCTTGTCGAGGTCGACGAGCGCCTTCTGGACGTCGGGCTTCTCGAGATTCGCCTTCACCTGATCGGCGATCTGCTTGCGCATGACCTCGAGGCGGTTGACCATGTCCGCGGTCGACGTCATCGCGTCGCGAATGCGAACCTGCGCCTGCGTGGACGCGACGAGATCGGCTTCGGTCGTCTTGATCTCCGGGTCCTTGAGGATCTCGAGCGGCTGCGTGACCGTGACGTTGTTGACCGAAAGGCGCACCGTGTACTTGCCGGGCAGCGCCATCGGACCGGTGACCTGGGCGCCTTGAATCCCCCAGTGCACCACCGGCCGCGTGGGACGATTGCGGAAGCGCGGCTCCTCGAAGATGTGCGGGTTGTCCGGCGCCGGGGTGCGCATAGCGACGGTGCGCGGCGCGTCATAGCGAACGTCCCACTGCGTGCGATTCATGCCGGCGCGAGTCGGCGCCTGGAGCGTGCGGACAACCTTGTTCGCCGAATCGAGAATCTCGATCCGCGCGGGCCGCTGTGACGCTGTCTTGAGATTGAAGGTGATGTCGGCTCGGCCGCTGCGCGCCTGCCGATATCCCGGATGCGGCGGATACAGCTGGACGTCGGCGTCGGCGATCTGCCCCTCGAGCTCGAGCGGCGCGATGTCGCGCAGGATGAACACGCCGCGACCGTACGTGGAGACGATGAGATCGTGCCACGTTTTGTGAACGATGATCCACGAGACCGCCGTCTGCGGCAGGCCTTCCTTGAACTGCCGCCAGTGCGCGCCGTCGTCGAGCGTGTAGTACAAGCCGTGACCCGTACCGGCGAAGACCATCCCTTTCCGGTTCGGATTCTCCGTCACGGCCATCACGTAGTCGAGCGGATGCGTCGCGGGCAGATCGCCCGTGATGTTCGTCCACGTCGCACCGAAGTCGGTCGTCTTATAGACGTAGGGCCGACGATTATCCATCATATGGAAGTCGACGGCGACGTACGCCGTGGCTGGATCGAAGTGCGACGGCTCGATCTTCCGCACCGTGCCCCACGTCGGCAAACCGGCCTTGTTCAGGTTCGCCGTAACATCCGTCCAGTTGCCGCCCCCTTCCTTCGTCACCCACACCTTGCCGTCGTTCGTGCCGGCCCAGATCAGGCCGCGCTGGATCTCCGACGGCGCGATCGCGAAGACGAGCTCACCGTAGAACTGGCCGAGGTTGTCTTCGACGATGCCGCCCGACGATACGATGCGTGACGGATCCTGCGTCGAGAGGTCCGGGCTGATGACGCTCCAATTCTGGCCCTGATTAGAAGTCTTGAATACGACCTGGCAGCCGTAGTACACCGTGTTGTGATCGAACGGGTCGATCGCCAGCGGCGGAGTCCAGTGGCAGCGGTACTTGGACTTGTTGGGCGGCGAGTCGAGAGTATGAATCCAGGGTGAAACAGAACGCGCGCGCTTGGTCCGATGATCGTAGCGCGTGACTTCGTTTCCGTAGCAGCTGGCCCAGACGATGTTCGGATCGGTGAGATCGGGGAGCGTGAAACCGGACTCGCAGCCGCCGAGCCCGTGATCCCATGTCGACGTGCCCCCGAATCCACCGCCGCCACGTCCGCCACCGGTGGAGTCGGCGCTCGTCGTGTCGCCGCGCGCGAGGTTGCCGCGCGCGCCGGCATCAGTCCCGCCGCGAGCCGCCACGCGAGCTCCACTCGTATCGCCTCGGACCGGCACTCCTCGTCCGCCGCGGCCCCCGCGACCCGCCGCCGCTGAGTCGGCGCCGCCACGTCCACCGCCGCGACCACCACGTCCCGCGCCCGCGGCGATGCCGCGCGTCGCGGTCGTCGCCTCAGGAGCGGTGCTCGGCCCACGCATCGTCCCGTTGTCCTGACGATTGCCGTAGATCCAATAGGGTACCTGATTGTCCGTCGCGACGTGATACATCTGCGCGATCGGCAGCACGACGGCCTGGAATGTCTTCCCGTGATCGTTGGTCAGTCGCGCGCCGAGGTCGTTCGTGAGGCCGAAATGATCCGGCTTCTTGGGGTCGATCCAGATATCGTGATTGTCGCCGCCCCACGGCACTTCGGTGAACGATTTGCCGCCGTCCATCGAGCGGAAGAAACTCGAGTTGGCGATGAGGATCTCGTCGGCGTTGCCGCTCGACACCTTGATGTTGATGTAATAGCCGGCGCGTCCGATGAGCGGGCGCTGATAGTTCACGACCTTCCACTTCACGCCGCCGTCGTCGCTGCGCCAGACCGATCCCTGATCGGCGGTTTGAATCAGCGCGTACACGCGCTTCGAATTCGTCGGCGCCACGGCGACGTCGATCTTGCCGATCGGCGGCTTGGGGAGTCCGGCGTCGAGCACCTGCTTCCAGCTATCGCCACCGTCGCGGGTCACATAGACGCCCGCTTTCGGATCGTCGGTGCCGCTGTACATGGCGTACGTGTGCATGATGACATGCCACATGCCGGCGAACAGCACCTGCGGATTTTTTGCGTCGAGCGCGAGGCCCGAGCAGCCGAAGTTGCCGCCGAGGGTCAGCACGAGCTTCCACGTCTTGCCGCCGTCCTTGGTGCGATAGACGCCGTGCTCTTCTTGCGGACCCGTCGCGCGGCCGAGCGCACAGACGTAGACGACGTCGGGATTGGTGGGGTGGACAATGATTCGGCCAATGCGTCCCGTCTCGCGAAGTCCCATGTTCGTCCACGTCGTGCCCGAATCTGTGGACTTGTAGACGCCGTCGCCCTGGAGATCGGCGTCGCGGATCGCCCACGCTTCACCCGTTCCCGCCCAAACGGTCGACGGTTTTGACGGGGCGACGGCGAGCGCGCCGATCGCCTGTACCGGCATACTGTCGGAGACCGGGCGGAACGTCGCGCCGCTGTCGACGGACTTCCAAACGCCGCCCGACGCGGCACCGAGGTACCAGACGCGGGCGTCGCCCGGAACGCCGCTGATCGCCGAGATTCGCCCGCCCTCGGCGGGGCCCATCATTTGAAAACGAAACGGATTGGGGGGCGGAGTCGCCGGCGCCGGCGTCGCGCCACGCTGCTGTGCGGCAAGCGAGGAAACAAGCGGCGAGAGCAAAGTGAGCACGAACACGGACGCGCGGCGCATTCCGGATTCTCCACCAAAAAGGTTCGGTGAATAGAGTATCCGCCGCGACGAACGTAGAACAGTAGGATGACGAGTCCTATATTTGGCCGGCGATGCTTTCCCTCCCCTTGTTGGCCGCCTTCCAGCTGGCCAGCGGCGTCCCCGCCCCCGCCCCCCGCGTTTACGACGGCCGCGCCGGACAAACCACTGTCGCGATCCCGAAGATCGAGGCCGACATCGTCGTCGACGGCAACCTCGACGAGGCGGTCTGGCGGCGGGCCGCGGTCCTCACCGGCTTCTCGCTCTATTCGCCGGTCGATAAACGACCGGCGTCAGACTCCACCGAAATCCTGGTCTGGTACTCGTCGAGCGCGATCCATTTCGGCATTCGCGCCTTCGAGGCGCACGGTCATGTGACGGCAACGCTGGCCGACCGCGATCGCATCGCCGCCGACGACAACATCGAGATCCACCTCGACACCTTCGACGAGCGCAACCGCGCGTTCGTCTTCCTCGTCAACCCGCTCGGCGTCCAGGCGGACGGCATCAAGAACGAGACAGGCGGCTTCATCCCTGGCGCGAACGTGATGCCGGGGATGAACGACTTGAGCGCGGATTTCGTGTGGCAGTCGCGCGGCCGGCTCCTCGAATCCGGTTACGTCGTCGAGGTCCGCATTCCGTTCGGCAGCCTGCGTTATCCGTTGGTCACCGAGCAACGGTGGGGTCTGCAGATCGATCGCCACGTGCAGCACAACGGCTACGAGGAGACGTGGACGCCGGCGCTCAAAGCCTCGGCCTCGTTCATCGCACAGGCCGGGTGGATCACCGGGCTCACGGGGCTGCGCCACGGCCAGCTCGTGGAGCTCAACCCGGAGGTGACGAACACGGCGACGGGCGCACCCTGCTGCCAGTCGGGACAGGGCGCCTGGCACTACGATCAGAATCCGCAGATCGGTGGCAACATCCGCTGGACGCTTGGCAGCAACTACGTGCTGAATGGCACGGTGAAGCCCGACTTCTCGCAGGTGGAGGCCGACGCGACGCAGATCGCCGCCGACGCACGGTTCGCGCTGTTCTATGCGGAAAAGCGCCCGTTCTTCGTCGAGGGGCAAGACCAATTCAACGTGCCGAACAGTCTCGTCTACACGCGAACGATCGTGCGTCCCGACGCCGCGGCGAAGTTCACCGGGAAGCTCGGGCGAGCCGACATCGCCGTGCTCTCGGCGCTCGACCAGTCACCGTCGTCGTTCACGACGCGCGACCGGCCACTCGTCGACATCGTGCGCCTGCGACAGAACTTCGGCGAGCAGTCGCTCGCGGGTCTGGTGTACAGCGAGCGCGTCGGCGGCGGGCGTGAGAATCGCGTGCTCGGCGGCGACACGCACATCGTTTTCGGGAAGATTTATTTCGCGCAGTTCCAGGCCGTCGAAAGCATGACTCGAATCAATGGTGAGTCGCACTCCGGCCCGTTGTGGGAAGGGGTCGTGGACGCGACCGGACGTCGCTACGGCTTCCACTACAACATTATCGGGGTCGATCCCGATTTTCGCTCGGACAACGGATTCATCCCGCGCGTTGGTTACGTGTCGCCCAGCGCCGCGAACCGCATCTCGCTGTACGGGAGCCCTGGCGCATTGGTCGAGCGGTTCACGGGCTTCTTCATGACGTCTGGCGTTTGGAAGTACGATGACTTCTTCAACGCGAAGAGTCTGCTCGAGGACCGGTTCAGCCTGACCGGCAGCTTCACGTTGCGGGGCGGGTGGAGCATCAACTTGTCGCCGAAGATCGCGAGCTACGCGTTCGACCCCGCGGGCTACGCCGGGTTGTACATGCGGCCGTCGATCGCCTTCCGGCCGTCGGACCGCATCGAGACGCTCACCAGCGGATTCTCGATGTCGACGCCACAGTTCCGCCGATGGGCGGCGTCGGTCGGCACGACGTTCGGCAACGACGTTGACTTTCTCGAGACCTCGCGCGTGCAACGCCGCGATTTCAACGCGTCGCTCGACCTCAGGCCGAGCGAGCGACTGCGCGGCAGCCTGACGTACGTGAGCAGTTCGTTCAATCGAAGGAGCGACGGCGAGCGCACCGCGTTCACGCGCATCCCGCGAGTGAAGATCGAATACCAGGTCGCGCGCCCGATCTTCGTGCGCGTCGTCTCGCAGTACACCGCGACGATGCGCGCCCCACTCCGCGATCCGCGCACGGGCGAATTCCTGTTCGTGAGCAGCGACGGCTCGTTCGTTCCCTCGACGGCGTCGTCGTCCAACTCACTGCGCACCGACTGGCTGTTCTCGTATCGGCCGAATCCGGGGACGGTGTTCTTCCTCGGGTATGGTGGGTCGATGAGCGAGACGGATCCGTTGGCGTTTCAGAATCTGCGGCGTACTGGGGATTCGTTCTTCGTGAAAGCCAGCTATGTGTTCCGGATGCCTGTTTTCTGACGCGGGACAGTTGGTACCGGTTGTAAGGCGTCGTGATGGAAGGGCCGCGGACTAACGCGGACACTGACGGGCTAGCGCTGTTTCAGGATGCTTCTGCGCGCCCGCGAGAGTTAGGTGTTCGGCGAAAGCAGTGATTCTTGTTGAACGGCCGCGGGACGTTTCGTCGGGAGAAGCGTCCCGAGGTCGTTCCACAATCAATTTCGGCTCGGGCGAGGCGAAGCTGGCCCGACACCCGCGTTAGCCCGTCTGTGTCCGCGTTAGCCCGCGGCCTTTCCATCGTTACGCCGTACGACCGGTACCAAGCCAATCAAGTCGAGAATATCCGAACCCGAATCTGCTCCGGCTCCGCCACCGCGTCCTCGATCGTCAAACGAATTCTGCTCAGGCGACGCGGCGGTGAAAGCCGTTCGAGCTTCGTGTAGCCGATGGTCGTGCCGCTCACGATCGGTTTGAGCTCGTCGCCGCCGAACGCACCGGAGATCGTGTAGCGAGCGACGCGCTGGCCGCGCGTGATGTTCTCCTCGAGGCGAATGACGCTCACCGCGGTCGAAGCGCCGATGTTGAGATCGAGGGTGGCGGACGACGGCCCGTGCACGCGCCACTCCACGCTGCGCACGGCGCCGAGCTCCGCGCCGAAGACGTCGTCGAGCGCGCGACGCATGCCGACCAAACGCTCGACGTCCGTTCGATGCAGCAGCCCGTCTCGCGTCGGAGGGACGTTGAGCAGCAGCTTGCCGTTCCGGCCGACCGACGAGAAATACAGGCCGACCAGATCGTCGACCGACCGCACGCGCGCGTCCTCGGCGGGGTGGTAGAACCAGCCGGGACGAATCGAAACGTCGACTTCGGCCGGCCGCCACACCGTTCCGTGCGGACTTCCGTGCTGCAGCGCGTCGATGATGCCCGGGCCGTCGGCACCGGGGAACGTCACGATGCTCGGATCGACCGTCGACCAGTTCGGATCGCCCGCGACGCCGCGTTCGTTGCCGCACCATCGGACGTCGGGGCCGGCATCGGAGAACATGATCGCGTCCGGCTGGAGCCGTCGCACGAGAGACCAGACGCGCGGCCAGTCGTAACGCTGGCGCTTGCCGTTCGGCCCTTCGCCGTTGGCGCCGTCGAACCAGACCTCGGAAATCTTTCCGTATTGCGTGAGCAACTCGGTGAGCTGATCGCGATAGAGCTCGTTGTATCGCTCCGAATCGCCGTAGGTCGGATTGTTCCGGTCCCACGGCGACAGATACAACCCGACGTTGAGCGACTCGGCGCGACAGGCGTCGACGAGCTCCCGGACGACGTCGCCTCCGCCGCTACGCCACGGGCTCGACGCGACCGAGTGTTGCGTCGTCTTCGTCGGCCAGAGACAGAAGCCGTCGTGGTGTTTCGCCGTGAGGATCACCGTGCGGAAATCCGCCGCCTTGGCGGCGCGCGCCCACTGGCGTGCGTCGAGCGCGCCGGGATTGAAGATGCTCGGTGATTCGCGCCCGTCGCCCCACTCGCGATCGCTGAAAGTGTTGACGCCGAAATGGAGGAACAGCGCCAGCTCGTCGCGCTGCCACTGCAGCTGCGGCATCGTGGGCCGAGGCAGCGAGACCGCGAGCGGCGACGTTGGATTGCGGCGCACGACACACCCGGCAAGGGCGGCCGCCGACACCGAAAGGAACGATCGCCGCGAGAGCCCGCTCGTCCGCGTCATCGCACCACAGCGATTGCTGATACGCGGCCAGGCATCGGGCAACTCGCGATGACGCTCCGCGTCGAGAGATCGACCATCACGACGGTCGACGACTGCATATCCGGCGACTGAAGCACAACGAACGCGTAGTCGCGCATCGGCGCGAGCGTGAGGGTCGTCGCGGCACCGCGGCGGTCCTGGATGATCTTTGTCCGGCGCTTCGCGTCTCGAATGCGGATGGCGCCGTGATCGATCCAGACGGAATCGCCCGGACCGAATAGCGCGCCGGTCGCCGGCATCAAACGCGATATGGTGTCAGGAACGGCTTCGCGATCGATCCACGCGCCGCAACCGCTGCCCTCGGCGGGAATGCAGGGGCGAAACTCGATCACGCTGCGCTGGCCACTTTCGCTCGCGGCGAGGACTCGATACCGCTGCGCGTCGGCGCGTCCCGCCGCCGTTGCGAGCACGACGGCGGCGGCGAAGGCCAGTCGACTCACATGTACTTCCAATTCCTCGCCTTCCCTTCGGCCATCCATTCGACGGCCTGTTTGATGCGACGGGCGCGCGTGTCCTCGCCCTTCGCGTCGGTGATCCACTCGATGTACTCGCGCTTATGGCTCGGACTGAACTTCTCGTACGTCGCGAGCGCCTTCTTGTTCTTCTTGATCGCGGCGAGAAAGTAGTCCGGCTCTGCGAGCGGCTTTTTCGGCTTCACGACGCGTGGAGCTTTGACGCCCGTATCGTTGAGCTCTTTCGCCTTCTTGACCCAGGCGAGGAATTTCTTCTTCGGTGGCAGGTCGTCGAGCGAAGCGACCTTTCGGTACATGGCCATGCTCTGCTCACCTTCGGCGGTCTTTTCCCCGGTCACGAGCTCGCCTTTCCAGAATCCGAATACGCAATGCTCCTTGAACGACGCCATGCCGCAGAGCAGGCCCTTGTACATGAACGCCGGGTTCTGCCACTTCAAGTCTTCCTCACATTCCGGACAGCCCTCGTGGACCGTCTCGCGAATGTAGATGAGAATCGGCTTGGCGAAGTCCGGCGCTTTCGTGATGTACGCGTCGACGCGTTTGTCTCTCTTTCCCATGACGATCACCAAATGTGAGGGATCAGCGACGTCTGACGCACCATCGGGTCGCCGGGCTTGCACCCGAACGCCGCGGCGAACGCCGGCATGTTCGAGAGCGGGCCGTTGGCGCGCCACCGCTCCGGCGCGTGCGGGTCCACCGTCACCCGCGTGCGCAACGCCTCCGGCCGCACATGTCCTCGCCAACTCTGCGCGTAGGAAATGAAGAAGCGTTGTTCCGGCGTGAATCCTTCGATCACCTTCGGCCGGCCATTGCGCTGCAAGGCGCGCTGGAGCGCGTCGTACGCCGTGAGCAGCCCGCCAAAG
>DATMHK010000106.1:0-43255 GCA_035554995.1 Gemmatimonadaceae bacterium | reverse complement strand
GAAACGGTGATTGGTCTTGGAGAGCGATACGGGCGTGCGCGTTCGGCGTTCATCCGCGTGAACTACGGACTGCAACGGCACGGCGGCGGCGGGATGGCGGTTCGCACGATCGCTTGTCTTCCGGCGCTGACCGGACATTGGCGACGCGCCGGCGGCGGCGTGCAGCTCTCGTCGAGCGCGAACTTCGCGTTCAACACGCCGATGCTGCATCGTCCCGATCTGTCGCCGAAGGTCCGAACGATCAACATGATTCGACTCGGCGAAGCCCTCACGACGCCGAACGGCGACGTCGGCGGGCCTCCGGTGAAGGCGCTCGTCGTCTACAACTCCAACCCCGCGGCCGTCGCGCCCGATCGCAACGCCGTGCTCGAGGGCCTGCGCCGCGAGGATCTATTCACGGTCGTCATGGAGCACTTCCAGACGGATACCGCGGATTACGCCGACATCCTGCTCCCCGCCACGACGCAGCTCGAGCACTGGGATCTGCACCTGTCGTACGGCCATCACTATCTCTCGCTCAACCGTCCCTCGATCGACCCCGTCGGGGAGTCGCTGCCGAACAGCGAGATCTTCCGCCGCCTTGCGCGGCGCATGGGGCTGGCCGAGCCGTCGCTGCAGGACGACGACCTCACGTTGATTCGCCAGGCGATTGATTCACCGAGCCCGAATCTGAAAGGCATCACGCTGGAAACGCTTCTCGAGCGTGGGTGGACGCGCCTCAACCTGCCCAAGCCATTTCTGCCCTTTGCCGACGGAGCCTTTTTGACGCCGTCCGGCAAATGCGAGCTCTACTCGGCGCGCATGGAGCAGATGGGACTCGACCCGCTGCCGGCGTTCACCGCGCCCTACGAGTTCCCGGAGAACGTGCCGGAGCTCGCGGCGCGCTATCCGCTGACCCTGATCTCGTCGCCGGCGCACCAATTTCTGAATTCTAGTTTCGTGAACATCGGCTCGCTGCGTCGCGCCGCGCGTGAGCCGGAGTGCCTGCTGCACCCCGAGGACGCCGAGCGTCGCGGCATCGGCGTCGGCGCGCGCGTCGTGATCCACAACGATCGCGGCGCCTTCACCGCGGTCGCCCGGATCGAACCGACGATCCGCCCCGGGGTGGTATGGGCGCCGTCGATCTGGTGGGGCAAGTTCGCCGCCGACGGCGCCAACGCCAATCAGACGACGTCGCAGCGGGAGACGGATATGGGGCGGGGGCCGGTGTTTTACGACAACCTTGTTGAGGTCGGGTTGGCGGACTAGCCGCGCAGCGCAATAATCGCGGTTGTCGCGGCTCAGGCTCTGAAGGTCTCAGGTCTCTGGTCCCAGGTCTCAGGTGTAACAGCGGGTTCGCCGTTGCCACCTGAGACCTCAGACCAGGGACCTGAGACCTTTTCCCCGTATCCCACCGGGATTGCGATTAGTCCGCACGGAACCTTTTCGCCCCCTTGCACCAGAACAGTTTCATCCCCTTCATTGCAGAAGGATCAGTTCCCGACGGAGATCTCGTGCAGTCATATCCTGAAACCCTCGGCGCTCTCAAGCGCTCGCCGTACGGCGTTCCCGAGCGCGCATTTCGGTCGGTCAAGGACGAGATGCGCCAGAATCTTCTCGAGCGGTTGTGCCAGCGCGGACCGTTGTTCGCGGGCGTGATCGGCTACGAGGACACGGTGATGCCGCAGATCGTGAACGCGATGCTGTCGCGGCACAACTTCATTCTGCTCGGACTGCGCGGGCAAGCGAAGTCGCGCATCCTTCGCGCGCTCGTCGGGCTGCTCGACGAGCACATGCCGGTCGTCGCCGGCAGTGAAGTGAACGACAATCCGTTCGCGCCGATCTCGAAGTACGCGCGCAACCTGATCAACGAGGCGGGGGATGACGCGCCGATCGCCTGGGTCGGACGCGAGAATCGCTACGTCGAAAAGCTCGCGACGCCCGACGTCACCATCGCCGACCTCATCGGCGATCTCGATCCGATTCGCGCGGCGCGCGGCGGTCACCTGCTTTCCGATGAATTGACGATCCACTACGGGATGCTCCCGCGCGCCAATCGCGGCATCTTCGCGCTGAACGAGCTGCCTGATCTCGCCGGCAAGGTGCAGGTCGGCCTCTTCAACGTGATGCAGGAAGGCGACGTGCAGATCAAAGGCTATCCCGTACGTCTGCCGCTCGACGTGCAGCTCTGCTTCACGGCCAATCCCGAGGATTACACCGCGCGCGGCAAGATCATCACGCCGCTCAAGGACCGCATCGGCAGCGAGATCACGACGCACTACCCGTCGACGATCGATCTCGGGATGGACATCACCAAGCAAGAGGCCTGGGTCTCGCGAGAGAGCCGGCCCGTGCGGATACCGGACTTCATCGCCGAGGTGATCGAGCGCGTGGCGTTCGAGGCGCGGACGGATCGGCGCATCGACAAGCGGTCCGGCGTCTCGCAGCGCATGCCGATCACCGTGACGGAGAACGTCGTCTCGAACGCCGAGCGGCGTTCGATCGTGTCGGGAGACGCCGACATCGTCCCGCGCATCTCGGACATCTACGCGGCGCTTCCGGCGATCACCGGAAAGATCGAGCTCGAGTACGAGGGTGAGCTGATCGGCGGAACGACGATCGCGCGCGAGCTGATCCGCCGCGCTTCGGACGCCACCTTCCAGGAGCGCGCCGGCGGCGTGAACGTCGACGACGTGATCATGTGGTTCGACGAAGGTGGCGCCCTTCAGGTGACCGACGATGCGCGCGCCGATCTCGCGCTCAAGGGCTTCGAGGTGGTGCCGGGGTTGATCGAGCTGGTGCACCACGTCGGGCTCGCGCCGGAAGACGACCCCGCGACGTCGGTCGCGGCGTGCGAGCTGGTGCTCGAGGCGCTCGTGGCGCGCAAGAAAATCTCACGCTCGGAGGGCGGCCAGTACGGCCGCGCCACACCGGAGCCGAGGCGGCGCCCGAACCAGGATCTCTTCGGCGGCGGCCTTTCGTAATGCGCGGCGTCTCGGTGCGCGAGGCGAAGCCGGACGACCTCGATGCGGTCGTCGAACTTCGCTTGTCGCTGCTCCGGGAATACGGGGACCATCCGCTCTACGGCCGGCTTCATCCGGACGCGCGCCGTCGCGCGTACGACTTGTATCGTACGCAACTCGCGTCGGCCAGCGAGACGATGTTCGTCGCCGAGCGCGACGGAGACATCGTCGGCGTGCTGCGGTGCGTCGATGCGCCGAGCTCTCCGCTGCTGATGCCCGAGCATTATTGCTACGTGTCATCCGCGTATGTGAAGCCCGACGTGCGACGCAACGGCGTGCTCAGCGCGCTCGTCGACGCCGCGGAGCGATGGTGCGACGCACGCGGCATCACCGAGATGCGTCTGCACAACGCGAGCGGCGTGCGCATGGCGGAGGATACGTGGAGCGCGCTCGGCTTCGAGGTGGTCGAACAGGTTCGTCGACGCGCGACTCATCGTCCGGCGACGCATCACGCGAGCGCGCACGGCGGCGCACGCGCCTTCTAATGCCCGTCATCACCATCTCGCGAATGTACGGTTCGGGCGGCTCGGAGGTCGCCGAGCGCGTCGCGACCGCGCTCGGCTGGTCGCTGTTCGACAACGCGATGGTCGACGCCGTCGCCGAACGCTCGGGACTGAGCGTGGCCGAAGTGTCCGCGCAAGACGAGCGGGTGCCGTCGATGGTCGAGCGGCTGGCGTCGGCGTTGTCGCTCGGCTCACCGGAAGTCATGCCGCCCGTGCCGAGCGGTCCGATGGAAACGACCGAGGAGCGGATCGTCGCCGTCACGCGTCGGGTGATCGAGGAAGCGGTCCAGACCGGGCCGGCGGTGTTCGTCGGACGCGGCGCGCAGTGTCTGCTCGCCGAGCGCGCCGACGCACTACACGTCTTCTGTTACGCCCCTCGTTCGGCATTGCGCCAGTACGCGAGCGAGAAGTTCAAGGTCGGATCCGACGAAGCGGATCGGATCATCAACGACCAGAACAAGCAGCGCGAGCAGTACGTGAAGCGACATTGGAATCGCAACTGGCTCGCGCATGAGAACTATCACTTGTGCGTGAACACCGGCTGGCTCGGCCTCGACGGCGCGGCGAAAATGGTCATCGACGCGGCGCGAGAGCAGTTCGGCTCGGGCGTTCGCGACTGATCAGCCGTCGCGCGCCTCGCGCTTGAGCGTGGCGAGTCGGTCACCCGTTTCGTCTGGCAGCAACAGACCGTCGGCGATCGCGGCAATCTCTTCGGCTTCTCGCCATGCCGACTCGAGCAGATGGAGCTCACCTTGGAGCGCGCGACGCTCGGCGTCTTCGTGCGATGCCATCTCGAGCGCGAGACGCACGGGTCGGGAGAGATACGATAGGTATTGGCCGGATTTGCTCGTCGAGGGCGCCTGCGCCGCGTACTTCGTGAACAATCGGGACGGATCGGGGGTTTCGCTGAGCAGATCGACGGCCGAGCTCACATCGCGGCGGCTCGCGCCCGCGGCATTCACGGCGGGAAGGAGTTTCGCCGCCGCGCGCAGGGCCTCGTCGCCCGGAATGAGTACGCTCGAGATGGGGCGTTCTTTCGGCCAGAGATGCGAGACCACTTTCGACTGAGCCGTCTCCTCGTCCTCGAAAAAGACACGCAGCGCCCAATCCGTCCCCGCCGGGACAAGCGCGATGTGCCCGATCTGGTCGAGGCGAATGGCGACGGCGTTATCGCGTCCCGGCAGGTTCAACCGCGCGCGAATCCGGCGCCGTCGGTAGGCGCTGATCGCGGCGTTTCCCGCGTTGTAGCTCGCCCACGAGAAGCTGGTTGCCAGACCGCCAATCACGGGACCGATGGCGAGGAAGCCGACCCCCGCCGCGATCCCGAGGGTCGTATACGCCACGGTGCGCCGTCGCCGTCGCCCGAATTGATCGCCGTAGCGCCACGCGGCGAACTCCGGCCGAAGCGGCTCACCGACGCGAACCAACTCCAGGCCTTCGGCGATTTTCGCGAGGCCGATGTTGTCGGTCGACACGCGCAAATGCGTTCCGCGGAAGAGACGCTCACAGTCTTCGATTGCTTCCCACCGCTCTTCGATGGGAGAGAGGTTCCAACGCTCGCACCGCCGGCACACGACCCAGAGCCGGCCGCGCGCCGCGTCGAACGCCAGCCGGCGTCCCACGGGGAAATGCTCGACGGATTCGTTCTCGCCGAGCGCCGACTGACAGAAGATGCACGTCGAGTACACAGCGTCCGCCCTCCGTACCTCTACACTACTCGATCGCGCGCAACTCCGGGCGGCGCTCGAACGCCCAATACGCGTAGCCCAGCATCACCACCGCTCCGCCGCCGATCGCCCACGATACGCCGAGCAGGTGCGCGATGCTCCCGGAGATCAACGAGCCGATGACCGTAGACAGGCCGACGACGACGAACGAGTACGCCGCCATGATCCGGCCGCGCAGCTCGTTCGGGACGAGGTGCTGAAGCGTGGAATTCGCCGTGGCGTTGTTCACGATCATCATGAACCCCGTCGCGAGCAAAACGGGATACGCCACCGCCGCGTCGCGCGCCAGAGCGAGGCCGATCAACAGGCCGCCGTACGCATAGGCCGCGGCCGAGAGAAGCCGTGTGCCGCGCACTCGATCGCCGATCGCGGCGAGCGAAAGCGCCCCCGTGACGCCGCCGACGCCGACGCATGCGAGCAGCGCGCCATAGCCGCCGGCGTCGAGTCCCAACTGGTCGCGCGCGATCACCGGCATCAGCGTGAGGTATGGAACGCCAAGCACCGAGTACACCGTGACCAGCTTCATGAGCGCGGCGATCGACGGCGTGTTCCGCATGAAGCGGACACCCTCGCGAATTCCTTCGATCGGTGAGACCAGGTGCTCGGGCGGTACCCATTCGGGCAATCGAACGAGGAATAGTCCGACGAGCACCGTGATGTAACTCACCGCGTTCACACCGAAGCACCAGGCGATGCCGAGGCTCGCGATGACGATCGCCCCAATGCTCGGACCCACGATGCGCGCCAGGTTGAAGCCACTGGAATTGAGCGCGATGGCGCCGGGCAGATCTTCCCGCCCCACGAGCTCGATGACCAGCGACTGACGCGCCGGCACCTCGAACGCGGTGATCAGCCCGTTGGCCAGCGCGAGCGCGAGGAGCCAACCGATCGTGATGTGCCCGGACCACGTGAACCACCAAAGCGCCGCTGCCTCGAGCCCGAGCAACGCTTGGGCGATCTTGACCAACCGGAGCTTGTCCGTGCGATCGACGACGACACCGGCGTGGAACGAGAACAGCAGGACGGGAAACGACTGAGCGGTGGCGACGAGCGCGACGAGGAACGCGCTATTCGAGAGCTGTAATGCCAGCCACCCTTGCGCCATCGACTGCATCCACGTGCCGATGAGGGATAGCGTCTGGCCGAGCCAGAAGAGCCGGAAGTTCCTATGTCGTTGGAGGGTCCGGAACGGGTTGAGGGAGTCGGGCACGCGATAAAACTACTGGGAGCATGCAGCCAGCGAGCGCCAGCGAGCGTTCTCCCGCATATGGCCCCCCCAAGCGCCGCACACTATCCTTCCCATAGGAGGCCGGCCATGCGGTTCCACACGTACACCAAGTTCAGTCCCGAGCTCGCCGACGCCATCGATCTCCAGGCGCTGCTCGACAAGCTCGCCGATTTCCTGCTGCAGTCGGGCTTTGCCGGCGACAATCAGTCGTACTACGGGTGGGACGCGGGCGACGAGAGCAACCACTCGCTCGACGCCCTGAAGCAGGCGATCCTCGACGCGCTGATGGAGAGCGGCCAGTTCACCCCCGAGATGCTCGACGCGCTCCGGGGTGGCGAAGACGAGGAGGGACAGGCCAAGCTCGCGCAGCTCCTCGATCAGCTGGTGCAGCGGCTGATGGAGGAAGGCTATCTCAAGATCGAGAACGCGCCGCAGATGCCCGCCGGGCACCAGCCTGTCACAGGGCCGGGGAGCCTCGCCAAGGCTGCCGCGCGCGACGTGCAGTTCAATCTCACCGAGAAGGGCATCGACTTCCTCGGTTATAAGACTTTACGAAACCTCCTCGGCTCGCTGGGCAAGTCGAGCTTTGGCAGCCATGACACCGCGTACCTCGCTACCGGCATCGAGTCCGACGGGTGGAGCAAGTCCTACGAGTTCGGCGACGTCCTCAACATCGACGTCAACGAGACGCTCAAGAACGCGATGGCGCGTACCGGCGACATCAAAGTCCCGATGGATCTCGAGTACAGCGACCTGATGGTGCGGCAAGCCGAGTATCGATCTTCGTGCGCCACCGTACTGATGCTCGACTGCTCGCACTCGATGATCCTCTACGGCGAGGATCGGTTCACGCCGGCGAAGAAGGTCGCGCTGGCGCTAACGCACCTCATTCGCACGCAGTTCCCCGGCGATACGCTCAAGGTCGTGCTCTTTCATGACTCGGCAGAAGAGATTCCGCTCGCCACGCTCGCCACGGCGCAGGTCGGACCGTATCACACGAATACGGCTGAAGGGTTGAAGCTCGCGCGACGGCTGCTGCTCGCCCAGAAGAAGGACATGCGGCAGATCATCATGATCACCGACGGCAAGCCGAGCGCGCTGACCATGCCGAACGGCCAGATCTACAAGAACTCGTTCGGCCTCGACACGACGGTCATCGCGCAGACGATTCGTGAAGTGGCGAGCTGCCGGCGGGCGGGGATCATGATCAACACCTTCATGCTCGCGCGCGACCGTACGCTCGTCGAATTCGTGAAGCGCGTGTCGGAGATCAGCCGCGGCAAGGCGTACTTCACGTCGACGATGACGTTAGGGCAGTTCATCCTCATGGATTTTCTCAAGAGGAAGACGCGAAAGGTCAGCTGAACCCGGTTGTCATCCTGAGGAGCGAAGCGACGAAGGATCTATTGTCCCTAACTCATTACCAGACCGGGATAGTAGATCCTTCGCTGCGCTCAGGATGACAGCGTTATATCTCGCGGCGCAGGACTCGCTCGAGCATTGCGACGTCAATGTTCCCGCCGCAGAAGATGATGCCGACGTTCTTTCCCTCGAGTCGGTCGGCCAACTTCGGAAGCGCGGCGAAACCCATCGCGCCCGCGCCTTCGACGAGGTTGTGCGTGGTCGCGACGATCGTGCGAAGGGCTTCCGCGATCTCGGAATCGGTGACCGTCACGAAGCCGGCGAGGCCCGACTGGAGCGCGGGGAAAGTGAGGTCGTAGGTCGTTCGAGTCGCGACGCCCTCGGCGAAAGTGTCGGCGCTTGGCGTGGTCAGACGCGTTCGCGAATGCCAGGAGTCGTGGATCGCTGACGCGCCCGCGGCTTGAACGCCAAAAACCTCGAGCTGCGGGGCGAGCGTGCGCGCGACCGTCATCGCTCCGACCGCCTGGGAGCCGCCGCCCGTCGCTATGACCAATGCGTCGATGTCCGGACACCGCTCGAGTATCTCGAGCGTCATCGTGCCCGCTCCAGCGACGATTCGCGGATCGTTGGTCGAATGCGCGACGACTCGCCCTTCGGCTTCAGCGATTCGCAGCATCACCTGCACCGAGTCGTCGTAGTCGCGGCCTTCCTCGACGACGGTGGCACCCAGCGCGCGCATCGCCGCGTTCTTGCCGGGATTGTTGCCGGCCGGAACGCAGATGGTCGCCGACGCCCCGACGAGCCTCGCGCCGTAGGCAATTCCCTGCCCGTGGTTGCCTGTCGACGCCGCGACGACGCCGCGACGTCGTTCATCAACGCCTAGTGCCGTCATGAACGACAGACCGTTCCGGATCTTGAACGAACACGTCGGCTGATGATTCTCGTGCTTGACGTACAGGCGGATGTCGCGTCCGACGAGTTGCGCCAGCTGCGGATACTCGCGGAGCGGCGTCGGCGAGAGATGCGGCGCGATGCGGGAGCGCGCGGCTTCGACGTCGTCGAATGAGATCGGCCAGGCGTGTGTCGGCTGTGACTCTACAGCGGTCATGTAGGCAAAGCGGTAGAAATGAGAAGCGCGGTGAACGCTACGACGATGGCGCCCGCGAGCAGTTCGACGATCGCGCTGCGACGGAAACGAGTCCGCGTGTCATCCACCCATTCTACGTTGACGACGCGGCGCCAGTGGTACAATCCGAAAAGTAAAACCACGACGACGAAGAACAGCTTTCGGAGGAGCATGTTGCCATACGGCGTCGTCCACAGGTCGCTGAGCGCGTGCAGGCGTAACCAGGCCGCGACCACAGCGCTGATCACAACCAGTGCGACAGATTCGACCGCCGCGCTGTGGTAGGAGCGGACGAGTCCGCGTCCCCGGCTGATCGATTCCGCCTTGCCGAGGCGCCGTGTGGCCGGAAGCGCCGAGAGCACGACGACCAGCAATCCGCCCAACCAGGCGCCGGCACCCAGCACGTGAACGACGTCCGTCGCCACCGCAAGCGCGACGCGTGAGTTGCTGGCCGCATGTCCGGTGAGCGCTTGCCCAAGCGAGACAAGCACCGCGCCAAGCGCGGCGATGGTCCACCCGCCTGTGCCTCGGCGCGCCGCGAAAAGTCCAATGATGATTGCGATGACGCCCGCCGCTCCGATGGACCAACCTTGTCCCCAGCGAGTGTCGCGCACCAACGACCCGATTGCTTCGAGGAAACCCGACGGCGCTCCGGCCATCATCTGCGCTTGGCCGGCGGCCCGGTAGAGTGTCGTGCAGAGGAGCAACACCGACGCACCCTGAGCCAGAGCTCTGGCACGGTCGCCGGCGTCGGCGATGAGCTCGGGCGGCCAACCGGCGCGCGGGAGAACGACGAGTCGCAAGACGATCGCGCCGATGATGGCGAGCAGTGAGACCAACTCGGCCCACCGGAGCGCGGAGCTGACGGCCGATGGTTCGTTCTGCACCACAACCGCGTTCGCGCGCGGCCGAATGCGATGCACGACTGCGGTGTCCGCGGGGGATGCGACCGGCGGCGCGACCGTGGGCTCCGACTTGGGCGGTAAGCTGAGGGTGAACGCGAAGCGTCCACTACTCGCGTGGCCGTCCGCGGCCGCGGTTCGCCAGGACACGGTGTATTTGCCGCTCGGCAAGTTCGGCGGAACGTCGAGGCTGATCTCCATTGCCTTGGCGTCGAGCGACGGCTGGCCGAGCACGATGGCCGCGCCGCTCGAATCGAGCAGCTGGACGACCGTGAACTTCGGCTCGGGACGCTCCGAGAACCAAAGCGAGATCTTTCCGGGCTGCGCGGCGAGCGTCGCGTCCGCGGCGGGATCGCTGCGGAGAAGCTTCGCGTGGGCGAGCAGGAGCGCCGGCGTCAGCCCCACGGCGATCGCGGCAAGCCCGAGCGCGATCGGATGTCGAAGAAGGGACAAGGGTCGAAGTTGCACGCTCGAAAATGGCGCGACCCATACGGTTGGCGCAAACGCGCCGAGCCGGAAAGCGCACTAGATTCTCGCGACTGGCCGACCACGACCCGACGCTCATGCTGTCTTCCGTCTCCATACTCCTGCTCGGTTTTCTGTTGGGCATGCGCCACGCGACCGACGCGGATCACGTCGTCGCGGTGACGACGATCGTGAGCGAGGAGTGTTCGGTTCGGCGCGCCAGCGGGATCGGCGCGCTCTGGGGGATCGGGCACAGCATCACGATTCTGCTCGTCGGAGGCGCGATCGTCTCCTTTCGTCTGACGATTCCGCCGCGCCTCGGACTCGCGCTCGAGTTCTCGGTCGCGCTCATGCTCATCGCGCTCGGGGGCATCACGCTGGCCCGCCGAAGAATCGGATCGGCGCGGAGCGTGACGCGACCGGTGGCTGTGGGCGTCGTACACGGCCTCGCCGGATCGGCGTTCGTCGCGCTGGTGGTTCTCGCCGCGGTGCCTCAAACCTGGCTCGCACTTGTCTATCTCGGCCTGTTCGCAGCGGGAACCATCGCGGGGATGGCCGTGATCACCGCGGTGATCGCGGTTCCCTCGGTGCTGAGCGCGCGACGCTTTGTCGGCCTTCAGCGGTACGTGCAGGTGGCGAGCGGCGTCGCCAGTCTTGCCTTCGGATTGATGCTCGCTCGCCAAGGCGTGGCTCAGGGTCTTTTCGCGGCGGTGCCGAACTGGACCCCGCGTTGAAGGGGCGTTCGACCGACAAGAAATCCACGAAGGTCGACAGCCGGCGTGCAATCGCCTTTCGTCGCCGCCTTCATGCCTGGTATCGCCGAAACGCGCGCGACCTGCCGTGGCGCCGGACTCGGGACGCGTACCATGTGCTCGTGTCGGAGCTGATGCTCCAGCAGACGCAGGTCTCTCGCGTGGTGACGTACTACGCGGAGTTTCTGGACCGATTCCCCACGCTGTCCGACGTGGCGCGGGCAAAACCCACGGCGGTCATGGAGGCGTGGGCGGGCCTCGGCTACTACGCCCGGGCGCGGAACCTCCACACCCTCGCGAAACGGGTCACCGACGACGGCAACAACCCGGCGGCGTTGCCGAACACCATCGACGAGCTTCGAGCGCTCCCCGGAATCGGGGCCTACACCGCGGGCGCCGTGTCGTCATTCGCCTACGAGCGTCGGGCGGCTCTCGTCGACACGAACGTGGCGCGGGTCCTTCGGCGCGTCTTCGCGCCGCGTGTCGACGCGAAAACCACGTCCGGCCAGCGCAAGCTATGGACGCTCGCCGAGGAGCTGCTTCCCCGCACAGGGCGGGCAACCTGGACCCATAACCAAGCGTTGATGGAGCTTGGCGCCCTAGTCTGCACGGCCAGAATCGCGCATTGTGGGCAGTGCCCAGTTCGGCCGGTCTGCAGGTCGGCGAAACACGGACGGGCGGGCGCTCCGTAAGTGTTCAGAGTCACCAGCCGAATTTAGGGGAACGACGTGAATCCAAATATCTTCGAGGACATCCTCGTATTCGCCGGCATCATAACCTTTATGGGCTGCATGACCGGGATCATCATCACGATGCTCAAGCACCGCCGGCAGAAGGATCTGCCCCAGGGCGATCTCAAGCGCCAGCTCGGGGAAATGGCTGATCATCTCAACCGAATCGAGACAGCCGTTGACTCGACCGCTCTGGAAGTGGAGCGCATCGCTGAGGGTCAGCGGTTCACCACGCGGCTTCTTGCCGAGCGAGGGACCTCGGCCCTCGCCGACAAAGCCCGCCCCGGTGGTTCGACCACGCCCCACTAAGCCGCCGCGTCCGCTCCACAAAGACCGCGGAGCGGCTTCGACTCCTCGCGCCGGTACATCTTAGATTTCCGCTCACGTAAAAGCGCACTGACGCTTTGTAGCGATCCTTTCGGAGAAACGTGAGCATGGCCAACGCACAACCGGCGCTTGATGCCCCACCTTCCCCGCCTTCGGGGGAGCTCCAGGCGACGGGAACACTCGACATCAAAGACTCCCGCACCAGCAAGAATTATTCGGTCCAGATCATTCAGGGCGGCGTCGAAGGTGATACTGCCACGCGTGCGATGGACCTTCGCCAGATCAAGACCGCGCCCGACGAGTTCGGGTTGATGACGTACGATCCCGCCTTCATGAACACCGCGTCGTGTAAGAGCGCGATCACGTTCATCGACGGCGATCGCGGCATCCTGCGCTACCGCGGCTACCCGATCGAACAGCTCGCCGAGAAGGCCACCTTCCTCGAGGTCGCCTGGCTGCTTCGCCACGGCGAGCTGCCGACGCAGAGCGAGTACGACCAGTGGGTGCGCAACATCACGTTCCACACGTACGTGCACGAGAACATCAAGACGTTCTTGCAGGGGTTCCGCTACGACGCGCATCCGATGTCGATGCTGTGCTCGACGGTGGCGGCGCTGTCGTCCTTCTATCCGGAAGCGAAGAACATCCACGATCCCGAGCAGCGAGACATCTCGATCGTGCGCTTGCTGGCGAAGCTGCCGACGCTCGCCGCGTTCTGTTATCGCCACATCAAGGGCTTGCCGTTCATCTATCCCGACAACGATCTCAGCTACACCGAGAACTTCCTCTCGATGGTAGCGCGGATGTCGGAGCCGAAGTACGAAGCCAACCCGGTGTTCGTGAAGGCGCTCGAGGTGCTGTTCATCCTCCACGCCGACCACGAGCAGAACTGCTCGACGAACGCGGTGCGCGCCGTCGGGTCATCGCACGTCGATCCCTTCTCGGCGGTGGCTGCCGGTGTGGCGGCGCTCTATGGTCCGCTGCACGGTGGAGCGAACGAGCAGGTGCTCCGGATGATCAACGAAATTGGCCACCCGAAGAACGTGCCCGCTTTCATCAATGAGGTGAAGGGGGGAAAGGGTAGCCGGTTGATGGGCTTCGGCCACCGCGTATACAAGAGCTACGATCCGCGCGCCAAGATCGTGAAGGCGCTGGCGGACGACGTGTTCAAGCAAGTCGGTATGGACAAGGACCTCGAGATCGCGCTCAAGCTGGAGGAAGCGGCGCTGAGCGATGACTACTTCGTCTCGCGCAAGCTGTACCCGAACGTGGATTTCTATACCGGCCTTATCTACCGCTCGATGGCCTTCCCCACCGACTTCTTCACGGTGCTGTTCGCCGTGGCGCGGACGGCCGGCTGGCTGGCGCAGTGGGAAGAGATGCTCAACGACAAGGAGCAGAAGATTGCGCGGCCGCGACAGATTTATGTCGGGTACGGGGAGCGGCCGTACGAGAGCCAGCTGAAGACTCGGTTCCCGAGCGCGAAGAAGGACGTTCTGCGGAAGTAGGCCGCCCTATCGGGACGTCTTCTGAACAGCATGACGCAGAGGACGCGGAGAACAGAGAGGGCACGGCAGGGATCCCCTGCCGTGTCCTCTCTGTTCTCCGCGTCCTCTGCGTCAATGTTTTTTCGGTACCTAACCCGAACACCAATGACCCGCTTAGAATGACACGCATGCGGCAAGTCCGTTCTCTCGTTGGAGTGCTCGTCCTGAGCGCTTGCGCGGCGCCGAAGCCACCGACGCCCGTCGCGACGGCGCGGCTGCGGATCATCGGGACGAACGACTTTCACGGCGCCTTTGAGCCACGTCGGATCGCCGGCGTTCGGCGTGGAGGCGCCGCAGCCCTCGCCGCGACGATCGCGCGCGCGGAAGCCGAGTGCGTTGCACCGGCCTGCGAATGGATCCTCGTCGACGGTGGCGACGAGTTTCAGGGGACGCTGGCGTCGAACTTGGCGTTCGGACGGCCCATCTCGGAGATTTTCAATCACCTCGGCTACGCCGCCGCGGCACTGGGCAACCACGAGTTCGACTGGGGACAGGACACGCTCCGCGCCCGAATGCGCGACGAGCGCTACGGTGTGCTTGCTGCGAACGTTCGATTCGAGGACGGCCGCGACGTCCCGTGGATTCGCGACGATACGCTGATCTCGCGCGGCGCGTTCAGGATCGGCGTGATTGGCCTTCTCACTCGATCCACCAAGACGGCCGCCAAGGCAAGTGTAATCGAGGGCCTGCGCTTCGACGATCCGGCGCCGATCGTCGACAGCCTCGCGTCGGACCTCCGCCGCCGCGGCGCGAATACCGTCATCGTCGTCGCGCATATGGGCGGGTTTTGCGATCAGGAGGGAACGACGAATTGCCGCGGCGAAATCTTCGACATGGTTCGGGCGCTGAAGCAGCCGATCGACGCCGTCATCGCCGGGCATTCGCACAGTCTGGTGAACACGGTTCTGAATGGCGTGCCGATCGTGCAGGCGTTTTCGTCGGGGACCGCGATCGACGTGGTCGACATTCCGCTCGACCGAGCCACCGGCGCGACACGCCATGAAGTCCGTTTCGTGTTCACTGATTCCGTCGCCGCCGACCCCTGGGTCGCGCAGCGCACCGCCACCGCGGAGCAGGCCGTGGCAGCGAAGGCATCCGCGGTCGTCGCGACCGTCGCGCGGGAGCTCTTGGGGACCGACGATGGACCGCTCGGAGATCTGGTCGCCGACGCGATGCGCGCAGCGGGTCACGCCGACTTCGGCGTGATGAATCACGGCGGCGTGCGCGCCCCGCTCCACGCCGGCACGGCGCGTTACAGCGACGTGTTCGAGGTCTCGCCGTTCGGCAACGTGCTGTACAAGATCACGGCGAAGGGCGGCGACATGCGGCGCTACTTCGAGAAGATCGTGTCGGGCCGGGCGCCGAACGCCTGGGTGAGCGGGGTCAGGATATCGTGGGATTCGACGCGCGCCGCTGGCAGCGGTTCGCGGATCGCCTCACTCTCGCTCGACGACGGGCGGCCGTTCGACGACGCGGCCACATACTCGGTCGTGATCAACGACTTCATGCTCACCGGCGGTAGCGGCCTTGGATTCCCGACACAGCCCATCTCATCGGAGCCGGTCAACGTCACGGACCTCGACGCGTTGATCGCCTACTTGAAGAGCCTTCCGCAACCGGTGACCGTGCGGCCCGACGCTCGGATCCGCCTCAAGGGTTGACCTCACCCATCTTGGTCACGATCTCGAATTCCTCCGGAGTGACCGGCTGAACCGAGAGGCGCCCGAGTCGCAGCAGCGCCATGTTCGAAAGCGCCTTGACCTTCTTCAGCTCATCGAGTGGCACGGGTCGCTCGAGGGGCGCCACCGCCTTGATGTCCACCATGAACCAGGTGGGGTCATCGGGCTTGCTCTTGGGATCGAAGTGCGGGTCTTTCTTGTCGAGCGCCGAGCTGTCCGGGTAGGCCTCGCGAGCCACCTCGGCGACCCCAACGACCGCTGTCGGTTTGGCGCTCGAGTGATAGAATAGCACTCGATCGCCTTTTTTCATCGCGCGAAGATGGTTGCGCGCTGCGAAATTACGCACACCGTCCCAGTGCGTCGTGCGCCCCGGGGCGGCGAGCAGGTCGTCGAATGAAAAGGTCTCGGGCTCGGACTTCACCAGCCAGTATTGCCGTGGCGGCATGATCGAAATGGTTTTGGGTTCGCCTCAGTCTAGGCAGCGAGGGCGACGCGTGACAATGACCTTGTCACTGTCCTCGCTGCTCGCATGCCTCTCATCGGCCGCCGGCGCGCAGCAGGGTGGGTTGGTTCTTCGCTATCCGCCAACGACTCGCGGCGCGCAAGCCGACGAGGTCGGTGGTATTCGAGCGGCGGATCCCTATCGCTGGCTGGAGAACGTGTCGTCGTCCGACGTGAGAGCGTGGGTCTCGGCGCAGAACGCCGTAACCGAGGGTTACCTGGCGGCGCTGCCACGGCGAAAGGAGATCGCGGACCGACTCGGCGTTTTCATGCAGCGTCGCGTCACCCATCCGCCGTTCGCGGGTGGCGAGCGGATCTTCTTTTCGGAGCGAACCGGCGTCGACAATCAGCCAGTGGTCTTCGTGCAGGATCACCCCGAGACGCGGCCCCGCGTTCTGGTCGACCCCAACGCGTTCTCCCAGGATGGATTGATCGCGATTGTCGACCGCGCGGCGTCTCCCGACGGGCGCTACCTGGCGTACGGTGTCTCGATCCAGGGATCGTCGTCGCGGACGATTCACGTTCGCGATGTGCGGACGACGCAGGATCTCACCGACAACGTTCGCGGCGTCAAGCAAGCGCCGATTGGATGGACGGCCGACTCGCGTGGCTTCTTCTGCCTGCGAACGCTCGCGGCGCCCGGTTCCTCGGATGCCCTGGCGCCCGATGGACGCCAGCAGCTGATCTATCATCGCGTCGGACGCGGACCCGAGGACGATCAGGTGATCTTCGAGGCGCCCGATCATCCCGACTGGCGCCTCGACGCGAAGGTGAGCGAGGACGGCCAATATGTCGTCATCGCGCTCACGCCGAAAACCGAGCCGCGCACACGTCTCTACTTCATCGATCTCGACAAGCCCGATCGGCCGAACCTGCGCGCGCCCGTCGTGAAGCTTTTCGACACCGGTGACGCCTTCTACGAGTTCGTGTCGAGCGACGGACCTCTCTTCTTCGTGCGGACGAACAAGAACGCGCCGCGCGGCCGGGTGGTCGCGGTCGACATCAACGCCCCCGACGAGAATCACTGGACGAACGTCGTGCGCGAAACCTTCGACCCGTTGGTCGGCGCCGTCCGCGTCGGCAATCGCATCGTGGCGCACCGTCTCCGCGACGGACGTTCGACGCTCGATCTGTACGCGTTCGACGGGGGAGCGCGTGGCGCTGTTCCCGTTCCCGGGATCGGTACGGTGAGTGAACTGACTCCGCTGCGCGACAAAGGGGAGCTGTATTTCACCTACAGCTCGTTCCTGCAGCCGCCGGAGGTGTTGCATTACGACATCGATTCCCGGGCGGAAACCGTGTTCCGCGAGTCGCCCGTGGACACGACATTCAACACCTATGAAACGACGCAGCTGTTCTACACGAGCAAGGACGGCACGCGTATCCCGCTCTTCATCACGGCGCGGCGCGGGCTCACGCTGAACAGCACGCGTCCGACGCTTTTGGCTGTCGGTGACGCGGCATTCGGCGAACCGGCCTCGCTCGGCTATTCGCCGATGATCTCCACCTGGCTCTCGCTCGGCGGCATTTACGCGGTCGCGGACGTGCGTGGAGGCGGTGAGTTTGGCCGGATCGGACACGAGGCCGCCATGGGTAGCCGCAAGCAAACGAGCGTGGACGATCTGGTCTCGGCCGCGGCGTTTCTCGTCGATCAGCGCTACACGCGGCCGTCTTTGCTTGGTCTCGTCGGCGGCGGGTTTGGCGGGATCGCGGTGGGAGGCGCAGTGACGCAGCGGCCGGATCTCTTCGCCGCAGCGTCCATAAACGGCGGACTGCTCGACTTGGCGCGCTTCAACCGTTTCGGCGCTGGATGGACGTGGGTCTCGGAGTTCGGCTCTCCGACGGATCCGGGGTCGCTCCGCTCACTCCTCGCCGTTTCTCCGCTCCACAACGCGCAGGCGCCCGGGCGATACCCCGCCGTTTTGGTGAGCGCGAGCGAGCACGATGACCTCGTGCCCGCGTTCCACAGCTACAAATTCGCGGCGGCGCTGCAATACGGACAGACGGGCCAGGGACCGGAGCTGCTGCGCGTCGAGTCGGACGCGGGCATCGAAATCGCCATGCCCGCAAACAAACAGACCACGCGCGAGGCCGATCGGCTCACCTTCCTGCTGAGCGGCTTGCGCACGCTCCCCTGAACCAGAGCTTTCCCGACATGGGTGTGCTTGCCTCATACGCGACGTTCGTCGCTTACCTGAAGATCGCCTTGCTCTCGGCGGGAGTCGTGCTCGCACTGGTCTGCGCGTTGGACTGGGCGGTGCGAACGAGGCGAATCAGCCCATTCTCAGGCGTCGCCCGCTTTTTTCGGACGCGCGTCGATCCGCTAATGGCGCCGGTCGAGCGGGTCATCGTTCGATCAGGTGGCGTTCCGACAGCCGCACCGTGGTGGTCGCTGGTCGCGCTCGCGCTGTTCGGGATCCTGCTTCTCAGTCTGTTGCAGTTTGCGTATGGCATCCTGTCGCAGGCGATGTTTGCGGTCGCAGCGCCGTCGACGATCGGCATCACGCTCGCGTCGTGGGCGTTCGGGATTCTGCGACTGGCGCTTCTTGTCCGCGTCATCTCGTCGTGGCTTCCGATTTCTCCTTCCTCGCGCTGGATCCGATGGTCGTACGTGTTGACTAATTGGATGATCGCGCCGCTGCAGCGAGTGATCCCCCGAATTGGCATGATCGACATCACGCCGATCGTAGCGTGGATCTTGCTGAACGTCATCCAAGGCGTGTTCGGAATTCCGTGAAGAGCGCGCTGCGGATCGCGTCGGTCAATGGCCGAGTTCGGTTTTCGGTGCGTGTCCAGCCACGCGCGAGTCGCACCGAGATCAGTGGATTGCACGGCGACGCAATCAAGGTGCGCCTGGCCGCACCACCAGTAGACGGCGCAGCAAACGAGGAACTCGTGAATTTTTTTTCTTCGCTCTTCGCAGTTGGGCGACGAGCAGTTAGAATACTCGCCGGCACACACTCGCGATCAAAGATCGTCGAGATTGAAGGAATCAACGAAAGCGCAGTGCACGACGTGGTGAACACTTCGCGCTGATGCCGAATCCAATGACGCAAATTCTCCTTGTCGGCGGCGATTTGCCGTTACTCGAAGGGCTGTCGCAATCCTTCGCGGCGCTCGGATTCACGCCGACTGTCGTGCAATCGCTCCACGAAGGTCGCGAGCACGCCGCGCATCATCCGCCGCTCGTCGCCGTGATCAGTCGATCGCTCGCCGCGGCATCGACGAGCGACGCGCTGGGCATTCCGCTCGCGCCAGGCGGCGCGCTGGTACTGTATCGCGTCGTCGGCAGCGCCCTCGTTACGCTTTCGCCGACGATGCAGCGGGCTGTCATGGCGGACCTCACACTGCCGCTCGAGCGCAACCGTCTCGTGGCACTCGTGCAACACGTTGGAGAGCGTGCCAAGACGACCGGCCGCGGAGCGCGGGGAGAATCGGGGGAGGAAGTCGCCGAAGCCTGACCAGAGCTATCAGCTGAACAGCTGATAGCTAAAGCCATCAGCGTATTCGTAGTAGACGCGGCAGCCGGTGGCTGCCGCGTTCCTTTTTGCTGATAGCTTTAGCTGCGGGCTGTTGGCTGTTAGCTCCTCAGATTTGCCTAACCGGCAAATGAGTGCTACACTAGGACAGAAGCTCGTGGCGATTTAAGGCAACTTGCGGCCACGTTAAACATTTCGCTAAAGCGCCAGCCCGGGCGCTTTCGTCGCGGGCATTTCTTTTTTTGTCCAGTATGTCCCAGTCCGGCACAAAGCCCTCTACTTTCGAAGCGCCGCACGCACCATCCGGTGACACGCGCCGCGACTACCTCGCCGCTGTCGCCGCCCGCGTGCTCGTGTTCGACGGCGCGATGGGCACAAACATTCAGCTCTTTCATCCGACCGCCGAGGACTACGGCGGCAAGTCGCTCGAGGGGTGCAACGATCACCTCGTCCTGACGCGACCGGACATCATCCAGTCGATCCACGAGTCATTTCTGGCGGTCGGCTGTGATGTCGTCGAAACCTGCACATTCCAATCGACTCCCCACCGTCTCCGCGAATGGGGGATCGAAGAGAAGACCCGCGAGCTGAACGTCGTGGCGGGTCGATTGGCGCGGGCTGCCTGCGACAAATACTCGACGCCCGACAAGCCTCGCTTCGTCGCCGGCTCGATCGGGCCAACGGGGTTGCTCCTGTCGAGCAGCGACCCGGTTTTGTCGAACACGACCTTTGCCGAGCTCGAGGAGAACTACTACACGCAGGCGAAGTATCTCGTCGAGGGAGGCGTGGACGTCCTGCTCGTTGAGACGGCGCAGGACATTCTCGAGGTCAAGGCCGCGATCGCCGGTTTCGACCGACTGTTCGCCGAGATCGGACGCCGCGTGCCCGTTCAGGCCCAGGTCACGCTCGATACGAGCGGCCGCATGCTCCTCGGCACCGACATCGCCAGCGCGATGACGACGCTCGAGGCGTTGCCGATCGACATCATCGGGCTCAATTGCTCGACCGGGCCTGAGCACATGCGTGAGCCGATTCGCTACCTCGCGTCGAACTCGCTGCGACCCGTGTCGTGCATCCCCAACGCGGGACTTCCCCTGAATACGGGAACGGGCGACGCCGTCTATCCGCTCGAACCCGAGCCAATGGCCGACATGCTCGGCCAGTTCGTCGAGGACTTCGGCGTGCGCATTGTTGGCGGGTGCTGCGGTACCAGGCCGGAGCATCTCAAGGCAATCGTCGACCGGATCAGCAGTCATCCTCAGCGAGCGCAGCGAGCTGGGGATCTACTCACCAGTTCTGGGAACCAGGCGGGGGTTATAGATCCTCAGGGCGCTTCGCGCCCTGAGGATGACAGCAGGCCGACCCCAGGCAGCATCCGCGGGTCGAAGATCCCTCGGGCCTCGAGCGCCATGCGCGCGACGGATTTCGACCAGAATCCGAAGCCGTTGCTCATCGGCGAGCGCGTGAACTCGCAGGGCTCGCGGAAGGTGAAACGGCTGCTGCTCGCCGACGACTACGAGGCGATCGCCGACGTGGCGCGGGAGCAGGTCGATTCGGGCGCGCACGTGCTCGACGTCTGCGTCGCGGTGACCGAGCGTGCCGATGAAGCCGAGCAGATGGCCAAGGTCGTCAAGCTGCTTTCGATGACCGTGGACACGCCGCTCATGATCGACTCGACTGAAGCGGTGGTGATCGAGCGCGCGCTCGAGACGATCCCCGGCCGCGCGATCGTCAACTCCATCAACATGGAGAATGGCCGGGAGCGCATCGATAAGGTCGTGCCGCTCGCCAAGAAGCACGGCGCCGCGCTCGTCGCGCTGACGATCGACCAGGTCGGCATGGCGAAGACACGCGAGCGAAAACTCGAAGTCGCGCGGAAGATCTACGACATCGTCGTCGGCGAGTACGGGCTCAGGGCGCAGGATCTCATCTACGACGATCTCACCTTTACCCTCGCGACCGGCGATCAGGAATGGGTCGATTCGGCCGTCGAGACGATTGAAGGCATTCGGCTGATCAAGCGCGAGCTGCCTGGTGTCTTCACCAGCCTCGGCGTGTCGAACGTCAGCTTCGGGCTCTCGCCGGATGCGCGCGCGGTGCTGAACTCCGTCTTCCTGCATCATTGCGTGGAAGCCGGGCTCGATATGGCGATCGTGAATCCCGCGCACGTGCAACCCTACGCGGAGATTCCCGCCGAGGAGCGCGCGCTAGCGGACGACCTCGTGTTCAACCGACGGCCCGATGCGTTGCAGAAGTTCATCGAGCATTTCGACGTGAACGCGGGCGACGCGCGGCGCGGGGCGGGCGACGAAAAAGCCGACCCGACCGCCGGGATGACGGCGGATCAGCGCGTGCATTACATGATCGTCCACCGCAAGAAAGACGGAATCGAAAACGCACTCGACGCCGCGGGAGTGCGCGAGCAGCCTGTGCGAGTGTTGAATGAAGTGCTGCTGCCCGCGATGAAGGAAGTCGGCGACAAATTCGGCGCCGGCGAGCTCATTCTGCCGTTCGTGCTGCAGTCGGCCGAAGTGATGAAGAAGTCCGTGAAGCACCTCGAGCAGTTCCTCGAGCGTGCCGAGGGCTACACGAAGGGCAAGGTGGTGTTGGCGACGGTTTATGGCGACGTGCACGACATCGGCAAATCGCTCGTCAACACGATCCTCTCGAACAACGGCTACACCGTATTCGATCTCGGCAAGCAAGTGCCGGTGAACACGATCATCGACAAGGCGCTCGAGGTCGGCGCGGACGCGATCGGGTTGTCGGCGCTGCTCGTGTCCACGTCGAAGCAGATGCCGCTGTGCGTGCAGGAATTGGATCGTCGCGGACTCAAGATCCCGGTGATGATCGGCGGCGCGGCAATCAACCGACGGTTCGGCCGGCGCGCACTGTTCGTCGAGGGCGAGCGTGCGTACGACTCCGGTGTGTTCTACTGCAAGGATGCGTTCGAAGGCCTGGAGACGATGGACCGCCTCCAGGACGACGACGCCCGCGCGCCGTTCATTGCCGGCGTCATCGACGACGCGCGGAACGACAAGTTCCTGCACACGACCGTCGGAAAGGACGTCGCGGCGGGAACGAGCGCCGTCACGCGCAGCGCCGTGTCCGCGGACAATCCTGTGCCGCGCGCGCCTTTCTTCGGCGTGAAGACGCTGCACGACATCCCACTCGACGAAGTGTTCGCGCTGCTGGATCTCGACGAGCTGTATCGACTGCAATGGGGCGGACGCGGGTCCGGACCGGAATTCGACCAAATGGTCCGCACGGAATTCCGCCCGACGCTCGAGCGTCTCGAGGCCGCTGCGAAGCGCGAGGGGTGGCTCAAGCCGCGCGCCCTGTACGGCTTCTTCCCGGCGCAAGCATCCGGGAACACGCTCCTCGTCTTCGACCCGGCGGCCTACACCGCCGACGGATCGATGAACGAGATCGCGCGTTTTCAATTCCCGCGGCAGGAAGGGCGCGAGCATCTCTGTATCGCCGACTACTTCCGCTCGGCCGATTCGACCGACGTCGACGTGGTGGCGTTCCAGATCGTGACGGTCGGCGACGAGGCAACGCAACGCTTCCAGGAATTGCAAAACGCCGGCGAGTATACCGAAGCCTTCTTCGCGCACGGACTCGCCGTCGAGACAGCCGAAGCGGTGGCCGAGTGGATGCACCGTCACGCGCGTCACGAGCTAGGCGTGCCGGCGGGACAGGGTAAGCGCTACTCCTGGGGCTACGGCGCGTGCCCCGATCTCGAGGATCACGCGCAGCTGTTCAAGATCCTGCCCGCCGAGCGAGAGCTTGGCATGGAGCTGACGAGTGCGTTCCAGTTGATTCCGGAACAGAGCACGGCGGCGATCATCGTGCATCATCCGCAGGCGAAGTATTACGCGGTGCGAGGAGAAGGAGGACCGCGCTGATGGCCGATTCGAATAGAATCGCGCGATTGCTCGATCCCGAATCCATCGTCGTCTTCGACGGCGCGATGGGGACGATGTTGTACAGCCGCGGCGTGTTCATCAACCAGTGCTACGACGAGCTGAATCTTCGCGCGCCGGATCTGGTGCGCGACATTCACCGCCAGTACGTGAGCGCGGGCGCGGAAGTGCTGGAGACGAACAGCTTCGGCGCGAACCGGCTCAAGCTCACCCAGCACGGGCTGCAGGATCAGGTGAAAGAGCTGAATCGCGCCGCCGCGAAAGTGGCGCGTGAGGCGGCGAACGATCGCGTCCTCGTCGCCGGCGCGGTGGGACCGCTCGGCGTCCGCCTCGAGCCCTACGGCCCAACGTCGAAAGACGAAGCGTGCGGAATCTTCCGCGAGCAGATGGAAGGTTTGGCCGAGGGCGGCGTCGATCTCTTCATCCTCGAGACCTTCGGCGATCTCGAGGAGATCGAGCAGGCAATCCGCGCCGCGCGGCTGGTCGATGCCACGAAGCCGGTGATCGCGCAGATGACGATCGGCAGCGACTATCGCACGCCGTACGGCGCGGCGCCCGACGCCGTGGTGCGCGCGCTCGATGCGTGGGGCGCCGACGTGATCGGACTCAACTGTTCCGTCGGGCCGCAGATCATTCTCGAGTGCATCGAGAAGATGACGCCGCTCACCCGCCGCAAGCTGAGCGCGCAGCCGAACGCCGGCATGCCGCGAGACGTGGGCGGACGCAGCATGTACATGGCGAGCCCCGAGTACATGGCGACGTACGCGCGCCATCTCGTCCAGGCGGGCGCGAAGATCGTCGGCGGATGCTGCGGCACGACGCCCGAGCATATCCACGCGATGGTCGAAGGGATTCGCCCGCTCGCGCCGCGGCTGGCGAACGTGTCCGCCGGAGCCGGTCGTCCAACGCCGGGCTTTGTTCCCACGACGGAGGGCCGTCCGTCGCCGGCCGAACCGGTGCCGTTTGGGGAGCGATCGCGCTGGGCCGGGAAGCTCGCGCGCGGCGAATTCGTGTCGTCGGTGGAGATCGTGCCGCCGCGCGGCGTGGACGCTACACGGATGCTCACCGACACGCGGCGCTTGAAGGATGCCGGCGTCGATGCCGTAAACGTCCCCGACGGACCGCGCGCGCAGAGCCGCATGGGCGCGTTGCTGACCAGCGTGTTGATCGAGCAGCAGGTCGGCATCGAGACGGTGATCCACTATGCCTGCCGGGATCGCAACCTGCTTGGCATGCTCAGCGATCTATTGGGGGCGTCGGCCGTCGGCCTCCGCAACTTGCTGGTCGTCACCGGTGATCCGCCGAAGATGGGCCCCTATCCGGACGCCACCGCGGTGTTCGACGTCGACTCGATCGGACTGACGAACCTGGTCAATCATCTCAATCACGGGCTCGACCCGGGTGGAAACGCGATCGGCAAGCCGACCTGTTTCGCGATCGGCGTCGGCGTGAATCCCGTCGCGATCGATCTCGAGCAGGAGCTCAAGCGCTTCAACTGGAAGGTGGATGCGGGCGCCGAGTTCGCGATCACGCAGCCGGTGTTCGACGCGGCGCAACTCGAGAAGTTCTTCAAGCGCGTCGGCGACAACCACATTCCGGTGATCGCCGGCATCTGGCCGCTCGTCTCCGTCCGCAACGCCGAATTTCTCGCCAACGAGGTGCCGGGCGTCTCGGTTCCGGACGACGTGATCGCGCGCATGCGTCGCGCGAACGAGAAGTCGAAAGAGCATGCCGTCGCCGAGGGGATCGCGATCGCGCGCGAGATGCTCGACCGCGTGCGGTCGCTCGTGCAAGGAATTCAGGTCTCGGCGCCGTTCGGCAAAGTCGAGCTGGCACTGGACGTTTTCGCCGGGTGGTTGACCGAACCGCAGCTTCCACCAAACCGCGAGGCGACTCCCGCGAGCCATTAACCCGGCGTCGCGGTTGGTGCACGTCCGACGCGCGTTCGCGGAGTATATTTCGGCGCATGCGTTCCATCCTGCTGATCGATCACGGCTCGGTGAAGCCGGAAGCGAATCACATGGTGTCGTGCATGGCGAACCTGCTCCAGCACATGGTCGGCAACGACATCCTCGTCCGGCACGCGCACATGGAGCTCGCCGAACCGTCGATCGCGGCGGGGTTCGCGGATTGTGTACGGAACGGCGCCACTGAAGTCATCGCGTTTCCCTATATGCTCTCACCGGGCAAGCACGTTACCCGCGACGTGCCGCGCCTCGTGTCCGAGGCCGCGCAGGCGTTCCCCCAGGTGAGTTATCGGGTGACCGACGCATTCGGCGTCCACGAAAAGCTCGCCGAGCTGATCGCGCTTCGCGCCGGCGTGGACCTGGCGCGGCCCGTCACGGCGGAAGAAGCTTGTCGATGCTGGGACACCGAGGGGCGGGTCGGCTCCTGCGGAGCCGCATGCGCAGCGCGCGCGGCGGCCATTGAATCGACGCCCTGACGTTCACGTTCATTTCACAACGCTCATGCCCGACTCCCACGCGGCGCTGACGACGCTCACCGACGACGAGGCGATGTTTCGCGACGCCGTCGCCGGCTTCGCGAACGAAGAGGTTCGTCCGCGCGTCCAGCAGATGGAGCGCGATGGAAAGCTCGATCCGACGCTCATCACGAAGTTCTTCGAGATGGGACTGATGGGGATCGAAGTGGACGATTCGCTCGGCGGCGCCGGTGGCTCGCTCCTCATGGTCGCACTTGCCGTCGAAGAGATCAGCAAGGTGGATCCCTCGGCGGCGATCCTGGTGGACGTGCAGAACACCCTCGTGAACTATCCGATCCGCACCTACGGCAGCGATCACATCAAGAACACGTATCTGCCGCGACTGACGTCGGACACCGTCGGCGCGTACGCGCTGTCGGAGCCATCGTCGGGCTCCGACGCATTCGGCATGCAGACGCGCGCCGAGAAGCGCGGCGACTGCTGGGTGTTGAACGGCCGAAAGCTGTGGATCACGAACGGCGCCGAGGCGCAGATCTACGTCGTGTTCGCGAACGCGAATCCGTCGGCGGGCTACAAGGGGATCACCGCGTTCGTCGTCGAGCGTGGGTTCAACGGCTTTGCCGTCGGGAAGAAAGAAGACAAGCTCGGGATTCGCGCCTCGAGCACAACGGAGCTCATCCTCGACGACGTCGAGGTGCCGGACGCCAATGTGCTCGGACCCGTCGGTCAGGGTTACAAGATCGCGATCGAGACGCTGAACGAAGGGCGCATCGGGATCGGCGCGCAGATGATCGGTTGCGCCGCCGGCGCGCTGCAGGCCGCGACTAATTACGTCAAGGATCGGACGCAGTTCGGGAAGAAGCTCGCCGAGTTTCAGGGAATCCAGTTCCAGCTCGCCCAGGCCCGGACAGAGCTCGAGGCCGCGAAGCTGATGGTGTACAACGCGGCGCGGCTCAAGGACGGCGGTGCCGACATCGCGATGGAAGGCGCGATGGCCAAGCTCTTCTCGTCGCAGGTCGCCGAGCGCGTGACCTCGGTCGCGCTCGAACTCTTTGGCGGCTACGGCTACACGAAGGATTATCCGGCGGAAAAGTTCTACCGCGACGCCAAGATCGGCGCGATCTACGAAGGCACGAGCAACATGCAGCTCCAGACGATCGCCAAGGCAATGCTGCGATAGCAACGAGGTCGCGACGATGCGAGCCGTACGAGTTCATGAAACCGGCGGACCCGAGGTGCTGCGGGTCGAAGAGGTACCGGACCCGATCCCCGCGCCGGACGAGCTGCTGGTCGACGTCGAAGCCGTCGGCGTCAACTTCATCGAGATCTATCAGCGACAGGGCCAGTACCCACGACCTCTTCCCTGCACCATGGGCGCGGAGGCCGCCGGCACCGTTCGGTCGATCGGTTCGGCCGTCACCGGGTTCAAGCCGGGCGACCGCGTGGTGTCGCAGAACTTCAAGGGAGCGTACGCCGAGCAAGCCGTCGTGCCGGCCATTCGCGCGATGCACATCCCCGCGGGGATCTCGACGAAGCAAGCCGCCGCCGCGTGGCTTCAGGGCCTGACCGCCCACTATCTGGTCACGTCGACGTTCCCTCTGCATAACGGACATCGCGCGCTCGTTCACGCGGCGGCCGGCGGCGTTGGTCTGATGCTCTGCCAAATGGCGAAGAAGCGTGGCGCGACCATATACGGAACGGCGTCGACCGAAGCGAAACGGACGCTCGCGCACGAAGCGGGCGCGGACGAAATGATCGACTACACGTCGGTCGATTTCGCGGCGGAGGTCAAGCGGCTGACGAACGGTACGGGCGTGAACGTCGTGTACGATTCTGTCGGAAAGACGACGTTCGACAGGTCGCTCGACTGTCTGATGCGACGCGGCATGATGGCCCTATTCGGCCAGTCGAGCGGGCCGGTCCCTCCATTCGATCCGCAGATCCTCAATCGGAAGGGCTCGCTCATGCTTACGCGTCCGAAGCTGGACGACCACGTTCACCTGCGCGAGGAACTCGAATCGCGGGCGAAGGATCTATTCAGCTGGATAGAGCGTGGCGAGTTGTCGGTGCGGATCGGCGCCGAGTTTCCGCTCGATGGAGCCACCGAGGCCCACCGGGAGCTCGCGGCGCGACACACCACCGGGAAGGTGCTCCTCCTCGTCTAGGTTGGATCAGTTTGCTCCTGACCCGGGTATTGCATACAATTTCATGGGGTCAGACCCCATTTTGAAATTGGGGTCAGACCCTATTTCGAGCACCTGAATTAGGGTCAGACCCTATTTCGAAAACTCGAAATAGGGTCAGACCCCGATGATGCCACCGATGATGCCATTGGTGCCCGCGAGGAGGAGACGATGGGTCGGTCGAAATTGTTGCCGCTGGGTGGGCTCGCGCTGTTGTTCGCCGCAGTACCCGGCACCGTCAGATCGCAAAGCGCGACGCGCGCCGTCGTTCGCGTCAGTGCGCGCGACTCCTCGGGCGTCCCGATGCAGCGCGCCGAGCTCACGGTCGTTCACGGATTGCGTGACATCGTGGCTCGCGGCACCACCGACGACGAGGGACAGGGCACGCTGATTGTCCCCGACGTCAAGGATTCGACGGACTACCAGGTTGTCATGCGGCGGATCGGTTATCCCCGCACCGATCGGTTCTTCAGCGTCGGTCCGCGCGACACGGCCAAGATCGAGCTGATCGTCGCTCGCCAGAACGCCACGCTGCCGACGGTGAGAGTGACGGCGGAAGCCGACGTCCTGCGGAAGAGTTACTACCTCGACGCCGACGACATCGCGAGCTCCGATTGGCATTTCACGACCGGCTGGGACGTGCTCAAGCGTCTGCGACCCGACATGCTCACAAGTCGGGGCGGGTGCGAGACCGGCGCTCAGGAGATCTGGGTGAACGGAAAACGGATTCGCTTGCCGTTATTGCCAACCGGAATGGCTCGCGCGACGGCGCTCGTCGGGGTCCCCGCGCGTGCCCGGTTCACGTACACGCCAGTGAGTGTGCTCTCCGAGATCGAGCCTGAACACATCGAGTCGATTACGTATCACGACTGCTTCGATCACAGCATGGCGGTGGTCGGCACCGTGAACGCCGTCTTCGTCGTGCTCAAGCCGGGTGTCGTCTATAAGGAGAACGTCGGCAGCTTCGTCGTCGAGACGGCCGAGAATTCCGGCAAGCCCGTCATCCGTTGAGCGCCGGCGACGGCGGGCGCGACCAGCAGCGCGACGCTAACGCGCTGAGCCGGCGCTCGTTCATCGGCACTACGATTGCCGGCGCGGTCGTCGCGCGGCACGGGGTGATCGGAGTCGGCGACACGCGTTCGACATTGGCGCCCGCGCAGCAAATTCCGGCGTTCGCCCTCGACGAGCTGACGATCGACGACCTCGGCGCCCGCCTCCGCAGCGGTGCCGATACGTCGCGATCGCTCGTCCAACAGTACCTCGCGCGCATCGACGCGCTCGATCAACGCGGGCCGGCAATCAACGCGGTCATCGAGCTGAATCCGGATTCTCTCACGATCGCGTCGCAGCTCGACGATGAACGAAAGGCCGGACGCGTCCGCGGGCCTCTGCACGGAATCCCCGTTCTCATCAAGGACAACATCGACACGGCCGACAAGATGCGCACGACGGCGGGCTCGCTCGCCCTCGCCGACAACATCGCGGCGCGCGACGCGTTCGTGGCCGAGCGGCTGCGCGCGGCGGGCGCTGTCATCCTTGGCAAGACGAATCTGAGCGAATGGGCGAACTTCAGGTCCACCCACTCTACCAGCGGGTGGAGTGGGCGCGGAGGCCAGACACGGAATCCGTACGCGCTCGATCGTACTCCGTCGGGATCGAGCTCCGGATCGGGCGCGGGGACTGCGGCCTGCTTCTGCGCGGCAGCGATCGGAACGGAGACCGACGGCTCGGTGACGTCCCCCGCCGCCGCGGCGGGACTCGTCGGGATCAAGCCGACGATTGGCCTCGCCTCGCGCGCGGGCATCATTCCGATCGCGCACAGTCAGGATACCGCCGGTCCGATGACGCGCACCGTGCGCGACGCCGCGATCCTGCTGTCGGCGATCGCCGGCGTCGATTCTCGCGACGCGGCCACGAGCGCGGCGTCGTCCAGGGCTGCGCGCGACTACACTGCCTCGCTCGACAAGAACGGACTTCGCGGGGCACGAATCGGCGTCGCGCGGAAACGCTTCACCGGATACCAAGCGGAGACCGACGCTTTATTCCAGCAATCGCTCGACCTCATGAAGAGTCAGGGCGCGACAATCGTCGATCCGGCCGACATCGCCACGGCGGGGCAGACGGACGACTCCGAGTTCGACCTTCTGCTCTACGAGTTCAAGGCCGATCTCAACGCATACCTCGGCCGCCTGGCGGCGAAGGTCGCTGTCCACTCGCTTGCCGACGTCATCGCGTTCAACACGAAGAACGCGCCCCGCGAGCTCCGTTACTTCGGTCAGGAGATCATGCAGCAGGCGCAGAAGAAGGGGCCGCTCACCGAGAAGAAGTATCTCGACGAACTGGCGAAGAACCGCCAACTGATGGGCGCTCGGGGCATCGACGGCACCGTCGCGAAATACTCACTCGACGCGATCGTCGCGCCGACGCAGGGACCGGCGTGGCTGATCGATCTCGTGAATGGCGATCCTGGCGGACTCAGCTCGTTCACGTCGCCCGCGGCCGTCGCGGGCTATCCGCACGTCACCGTGCCGATGGGATTCGTACGCGGCCTGCCGGTAGGACTGTCATTCGTAGGCCGGGCATGGAGCGAACCGACGCTGCTCAAGCTCGCGTACGCATTCGAGCAGACGGCGCCCGCTCGTCGCAAACCGACCTTCGCCGCGACCGCCGAAATCGGCGAAACCCGCCGCCCGACCTAGCCCGCCAACTTGCCCCCGCCCCCAATTGGGGTCAGACTCCATTTTCGAAACGGGGTCTGACCCCAATTTCAAAAACGGGGTCTGACCCCAAATGAAGTGTTTTGGTACGCAAGCGGGTCTCACTCCCACTCTGCGCAGCGGGGTCTGACCCCAGTCCGCACAATGGGGTCTGTCCCCAATTGACGGGTTTTGGTACTGATCGAAATAACCTGGAGACCCCACATGATGGTCTCGATACGCCGTGTCGCTCTCGCGTCTTCGCTCCTTGCCACCATTGGCGGCGTCGGCGCCGGTCAGGGGCCGGGAGGTCGCCCGCTCGCCATCGAGGATTACTATCGCGTAAAGACGATCGGGAATCCGGTGATGTCGCCCGACGGGAAATGGGTAGCGTTTACCGTGAGCACCCGCGTCGAAGCGACAAACGATAACACGAGCGAAGTCTGGCTCGTGCCATCGGACGCGTCGGCGCGCGAGCGACGCGTTAGCGCCGAGAACGCGAATGCGACCAATCCGCGGTGGCTCGATGACGGGCGTCTCGTCTACTCGAGCGATCGACAGTCGCTCTCGGTGAACCCGGCGCGACCGGATTCGGCGCCCCAACCGGCGACGGCGCCCGCTCCAACTGGACGCGGCGGAGGCCGCGGCGGGCGAGGTGGTGCGTCGGGCATTCCGCTGCGCAGCCCCGCAGGCAACGCCGTTGCCATGGTGCGCGACACGCCGCTTCCAGCCCGCGAGAAGGTCTTCGAATCAGACTTCGCGCGCCGGCACGAGGAGCGCTTCAAGGGAATTCAATTCGACTGGATGGAATTCCAGCGCGACGGCGCGCAGTTCCCGCTCCCCAACACCGCCGATCCGTATCTCTTCCCGCCACAGGAACTTTTTCTGTCGAGCGGCGACGGCGCCGACAAGCAGCTCACGCACCTCGGCGTGCGCCCCGAAGGCACTTCGTGGAATCGCGCCGGAACGCTGCTCGTCTTCACTGCCGATTCGACGTATCGCAACGAGATGCTCTACGGCCGCAGCGACATCTGGACCGTTACGCCGGCCGGCGCGCTCCACAAGCTGACGTCGAACAAGGACTACAGCTACGCCGGTGCCGTGTTCTCGCCGGACGGCCAATGGATTCTCGCCACGCGCTCGACGCCGACGGACGCGGTGATCGCCAAGAAGATGGACCATGGCGGTCCGGTCGATCTCGTGCTCATGCCGGCCAACGGCGGCGCCGAGGTGAGTCTCACCGAGAACTGGGACTATCTGCCATCCGGCGCGTTCTGGAGTCCGGACGGACAGTACGTCTACTTCACCGGCGGCATCGGCGGAACGACGCAGCTCTTCCGCGTATCGCCAAAGACGAAGCAAGTCGAGCAGGTGACGAAAGGCGAGCGCCGGCTGAGCGGTTTTGACTTCGATCGCGCCATCACGAAGATGGCGTATCAGGTCGGCACCTTCGAGGCGCCGTCCGAGATTTTTGTCGCGAACGTCGATGCCTCGGGCGAGAAGCAGTTGACGCACGTCGGTGAGGCCTTCACGCGCGAGATCGCGCTGAGCCGCGCCGAGCGCGTCAACTTCAAGAGCGCCGACGGCACGCCCGTCGAAGGGTGGTTGCTCTATCCCTACGGCTACACCGCGGGAGCCCGCGATCGCACGTACCCGATGATCGTGAGCAATCACGGTGGGCCGCACAGCGCGAACCAGTACGGCTTCGATTTCAAGAATCAATATTTCGCGGCGAACGGCTACTTCGTGCTCGAGGTAAACTTCCGCAGCTCGACGGGTTACGGCGAGACGTTCTTGTGGGCGACGTGGGGCGCGTGGGGTACCAAGGATGGACAGGACGTCATGGCGGGAATCGACTATGTGTTGGCCCGACATCCCATAGATCGCAGGAAGGTGGCGTTGATCGGCCACTCGTACGGCGGCTTCATGACGAACTGGCTGATCACGCAGTATCCAGATCGTTTCGCCGCCGCGGCGTCGGGCGCGGGGATCGCGAACTGGACAAGCGACTACGCGAACTCCGACATCCCGCGCACCAAGGAGACGGAGTTCTGGGGCCCACCATCCGACCCCAAGGCGCGCGAGACGATGATCCGCCAGTCACCGATCACGTACGCGAACCGGATTCGCACGCCAACGTTGTTCATCAACGGCGAGATCGACAAGCGCGTGCCGTTCTCGGAGAACGAGCAGCTGTACGTGGCGATCAAGAAGAATGGCGTGCCGGCGAAGATGATCCAGTACGCCGGCCAGCCGCACGGGATCGCCGGTTCGTGGAACAACGTGCACAGAATGCTCAACGAGCGCGCCTGGTTCGACCGGTACGTAAAAGGCACGAGCACCGTCGACGCAAGCAAAGCGCGATGAGCTGACGCGGCATTTCGACAGCGACACGAGACACGCGATATGGATTTATTGTTGCTCATTGCGCGGCTCACCATTCCCGCACTCGCTATTTTCGGGCGAGCGCCGGCGCCATCGTCGCGCGCCGAGCGAGTGGTCGCCAACGACAACCGCGCGGCGGCAGGCCGGCTCGTGAATGGCGTCCTGACCGTTCACCTCGAGCTTCGAGAGGGCGAGTGGCATCCGGATCGCGACACCGATCCCTCTCTCATCGTTCGCGCGGTTGCCGAGGAAGGAAAGCCGCTCTCGATTCCCGGGCCGATGATTCGCGTGCCTGAGGGTACCGAGATTCGCGCGACGATTCGAAACTCCCTGCCGGACAGCGCCGTCACGCTGCACGGGTTTTCGACGCGAGGCAGCGATGACTCCGGGAGCGACACGCTTCGCGTCGCGCGGGGCGAATCACGCGAGATCCGCTTCATCGCGGGGACTGCGGGGACGTACTACTACTGGGCAACCACGACGCCCGGCGACAACATCTTGGCACGCGGCGGGAAGAACTCGGAGCTCTCAGGTGCGTTCATCGTCGATCGTCGCGGTGCGGCACGAGCCAGCGATCGTGTCCTTGTCTTGAACTTCTGGCGCCCGGCGGCAACTGCCGCGCCTCCCGGCTTCGACGAGCCGATTCGATTCACGATCAATGGCAAGACATGGCCCAACACCGAGCGGTTGACATACGACGTCGGCGACAGCGTCCGGTTTCGTTTGATCAACGCCAGCTCGCAAGTGCACCCGATGCACTTGCACGGCTTCTACTTTCGTGTGGACACCAAAGGAAACGGCAACGCCGACAGCGTGTTCGCGCCAGCCACGCCGGCGCGGCGTGTCGTCACCGAGCGCCTGGCGCCGGGTTCGACGGCGAGCATCACGTGGACACCCGATCGTCCGGGCTACTGGCTGTTCCATTGTCACGACAACGCGCACGCGATGCGCAGTCTGCCGTTCGACGGCTCGCCGCTGACTCCGACGCACAAGCTCCACGTGACAAATCACGCTGAGGAGATGATGGGCGGCCTCGTGATGGGTATCGAGGTTCGTCCGCGCCGGGGAGTGATACTCGCCGCCGAGCCGCGTGAACGTCGGGCGTTGCGGCTCGTCGCCCAAGTGGATCCCGTGGGTGGCGGTACTGAACAGAATCCCTCGTACGGCTACGTACTCGAGGAGCGTGGTCGGCCGTCGCAATCGGCCTCCGGACCGATTTTGCCCGGGCCGACGATTGTCGTTCGTCGCGGCGAACCGGTCGCAATCACGGTCGTCAATCGCTTGACCGAAGCAACTGCGGTCCACTGGCACGGCATCGAGCTCGACAGCTATTACGACGGAGTGCCGGATTTCGCCGGACACCCTCGCCGCATCGCGCCGGCGATCGCGCCGGGCGATTCGTTCGTCGCTCGCTTCACGCCACCGCGTTCCGGCACCTTCATCTATCACCCGCACGCGGACGAAGTGCGGCAGCAGCAGGCGGGGCTTTCCGGTGCGCTGCTCGTCGTCGATTCGCTGGAGCGCTACGATCCGGCGCACGACCTCGTATTGATGATCTCGGTGCCCCGCCGCGATGCCGACCGTGATCGCGTTCTCGTCAATGGCAGCCTCGATCCTTCGGCGCTCGAGATGCGCGTCGGCGAGCATTATCGCCTTCGCGTCATCAACATCCACACGTATCGCCCGAGCATGGTCGCTCGGCTGTTGCGCGATTCCACGGTCCTTTCGTGGCGCGCCCTCGCGAAAGACGGAATGGATCTCCCGTCCGACCAGGCGACAACCCGACCGGCGCGCGTCCAGATGGGGAACGGAGAGACATACGACTTCGAGTTCACTCCGGAGACACCCGGGCAGTTGCGGTTGTCGGTGACCGCGGCCGTCGGCAACGCGCTCGCGTCGGTGCCTATCATCGTCCGCTAGCGGCTCGAGCTACCCTCGAGCCAGCGGTAGACCGGCTCCCACTTTTCGTCCGGCTTGCGCGTCAAAGCCCGGACGACAGGGAGCGCCGCGAGAACGCTGAACAGGATCTGGCGGTTGCGGTAACCGTTTTGTTGGCGCGGATCTGGTGGAGGAAGGGTGGCAATCAGCACCGCCGGCGCTATGAACGGCAGAACTCCCGGAACGCGCTTCCAACGCGACTCGTCGCCCTGACTGATCGCGACCTCGGCGACGGCCGCGCGCGGCAGCGTGATCGTGCCCTTTCCTCCCGGAATCTCGATCACCAGCGTGTCCGACGAGACACTCGCCAGGTTCCCGACGAACAGATTCGTCGTGCCCCGTGTGGCCGCGACGCGCACACGAACGCGGTCGCCGACTTGAAGAGTGTCGCGGAATTGAGCCTTTGCCGTCGAACCGAGCAAACCGACCGCCAGCGCCACGACGAAACCGATACGACCGATTAGAGCGCGCATCGTCCCCCCAAAGGATAGAGCTCTAATTCGAATTAAGTCGAATCGTGTCTGAAGCGCAAAATGGGGAGCAAACTGTTGTAATCATCGGTCCAGCGCCGCAGCCTCGGCGGCACCACGATGTCCTCCTTGTCATCCTCGAGCTCCGAGCGCGCGAGGAAGGCCTGGCTATTCGTCACCAACACCCAATCGGCCGAGAAGACGTCGATCTTCTCGTCGTCCGCCGACGAGATGAGCACCGACTGCATGCCGGCATGGTCGGCGAGCTGTTTCACGACGGGTTGCAGCCGAAGAAACCGGTTCGACACGTGGAACGCGATGATGCCGCCCGGCCTGATGTGGCGCTTGTACAGCGCGAGCGCCTCGCTCGTGATGAGATGCACGGGAATCGCGTCGCCCGAGAACGCGTCGATGGCTATGACGTCGTAGTTCTGGGGCGGCTCGTTCTCCATTGAGATACGAGCGTCGCCGGGGACGATCTCGATCTTCGCCTTGCTGTCGCGCAGGAACGTGAAGTACCGCTGTGCGATCGGCGGCACGGCCGGATTGATGTCGTAGAAGCGAATCACGTCACCGACTTTGCCGTAGGCGGCGATCGTTCCGGTTCCGAGCCCGATCACCCCGATGCGACGCGGCCGGTCGGCGCAGCAGAGATCAATCGCCAGGCCGACGCCGGTTTTGCGGCCATAGTACGTCGTCGGCTCGGTGCGGAGCCCGGGGCTGAATACCTGCTGCCCGTGTTCGATGACGCCGTGATACAGCGTGCGCGCCGTCGCCTTGTACGACTCGTAGTAATTCTGCGAGATGTGGAGGTCGCCGTAAAAGTTTCGCGTCCGGTAGAACGCGTTCGCGCGGTCCTCGCGCACATCGCGGACAATGAGCAGCACGGCCGCCGTCACGAGGGCCGACCAGAGCACACGCACAGGAAGACCCATCGGCCACGAGACGACGAGCGCCAGAACCGCGGCGAACGCCAGCCCGCCGGCGAGCTCGTACGTCCCCGTCAGCGCGTATGGCGCGACGATCCCGACGAAGATGGCGCCGAGCGCACCGCCGGCCGCCACACTGAAGTAGAACGTCGTGAGGCGCGCCGGCGCCGGGCGTCGCCGATAGAGCTCGGCGTGACAGAACAGACAGAGGGCAAAGAGCGACGCCGCGAACGTCGAGATGACATAGAGGATCGGTGCGAAGAGATCACCCTTGTACAGGTAGTAGCCCGCTCCACCCAGACCGGCGATCGCCAACACGAGGCCGAGCCATCGCGGTACGACACCGTCGCCGCTGCCGCTGAACGCCACCACGAAGCTGAGCAGGTAGACGACGAGCGGGATGATCCAGAGGAGCGGGATCGTCGCGACATTCTGGCTCAAGTGGTTCGTCACCGCGGACAACAGCAGCGATCCGCACGCCGCCAGCGCGACCCAGAGCACACGGTCGGCCATCGTCTCCTGCCGATTGGCAACGTCGCCTTCCACCAGCAGTTCCGGGGCGGGCGCGACATCGTCGGTCTGTGTTTGGACGGCTGGCCGCGTGTCGCGAAGTGCGTACGCGATCGTCCCGCAGACCAATGCCAGACCGGCGAATCCGATGGCGAGCACCATTCCCTGCCCGTGCAGACTCACGCGCGGCTCGATGAGCCACGGGTAGATCAGCAGCGCCAGGAGCGAGCCGACATTCGACACCGCGAAGAGCCGATAGGCCCGCGACGATCCGCCGCTCGACGTGCGCGCGTACCACGACTGCAGCAACGGGCTCGTTGCCGAGAGGGTCACGAACGGCAACCCGATCAGAATGGTGAGCAGCCAAAGCACGCTACTGATCGGACGGGTGTTACTCGCGTGGAGCGATGGATTCAGCGCGACGACGAGCTGCGTGAGCGATAGTGCGAGCAGCCCGAGGTAAATGCGGAGCTGGCTCTGCGTCGACGCGCGCGTCGCCAGCCAATGCGCGATGTAATAGCCGAGAAGCAGCGCGCATTGAAAAAAGACGAGGCACGCGGTCCACACGGCGGCCGAGCCGCCGAGGAGCGGCAGGATGCGCTTCCCGGCGATCGGCTCGGTGAGGAAGAGCAGCGAGCTGCTGAGGAAGATCGCGAGCGCAAAAACGGACCCGGGGAGTTGCCGGGTCCGTGTTTCAGCAGAAGTCCCTGGCATGTCGACGGGAATGTGTCGACCGGCCAGGGACTCACGCCAGGGATGGTTTTACAAAGAAATGGGCTACTGAATCGGGCCGCCCTTCTTCGTCTGCGGGACCCCGTCGGTCATCCACTTCGGCGCCGGCGTGCCCTTGAGGTAGTGATCGAAGAACTGCTTCATGCGCTGCTGGAAGTCCTTCTGGTTCTCCTTCTTCGCGAGGTGGTGCGGTTCGCCGGGATAGGAGAGCAGAATGACTTCCTTGCCCCAGCGCCGCGCCGCACCGTACAACTCGAGGCCCTGGTGCCAGTCGACGGCGTTGTCCGCCGTGCCGTGCAGGATCATGAACGGCGTCTTGATGTCGCGCACGTGATACAGCGCAGACTGGTCCTCGAACAACTGGTGGTTGTCCCACGGGTTCGTCCCCATGCGGACCTGGCCAACTTCCACGATGCCTTGCTGCAGCGTGCCGGTGCCCGGATACGTCTCGTCGTAGAAGCTCACGAGATTGGTCGGCGGCGCACCGGTCACGACCGCGGCGAACATGTTCGTCTGCGTGAGGATGTACGACGTCTCGTATCCGCCCCAGCTGTGCCCCTGAATGCCGATGTGTTTCGGATCGGCGTAGCCCATCTCGATCACCTTCTTCACGCCGCTCGTCACGCAGTCGAGCGCCGAGCTGCCCGGCTTCCCGATCTCGTACACGATGTCCGGCTCGAACACGAGGTAGCCGTCGCTGGCGTACTCGGCGAAGTGCGGCCGGTCGTCGTAGACCGGCGTCGCGAACTGATTGTGCGTGTTCGACAGCAGCTCGTAGAAGTACACGAGCATCGGATACTTCTTGCCCGGCTCGTAGTTCGCCGGCAACGTCAGCGTGCCCTGGAGTTTCTGGCCTTTAGCGTTCTTGAAATCGACCAGCACGCGCTTGCCCCATGCGTACTCGTCGATGATCGGATTGGCGTCGGTCACTTTGGCCGGCGACGCGAAGCTCGCGTTCGACGTCCAGTAGTCGGGGAATTGCGTGAACGACTGCTTGGTGAAGATCACACGGTCGGCTTTCTCCGCCTTCTGGACCTGGCCGATCGACGCATCCTCATAGACGAGCGGCGTCGGCTTTCCGCCCGGGGCGACCGTGTAGTAACCCGATTTCTTCGTCCACTCGCCGTACGCCGAAAGCAGCAGCGGCTTGGAGAGGTCTATGCCTTCGTCGGGCTCGCTCTGAGCGCCGAAGCCACCGCCGCCGCGCCCCCCGCGTCCGCCGCCGCCGGGGCGGTCCAGGCGCACGATGCGGAACTGGATCTGCTGCGCGTCGCCGATGCCGGCCGTGAGGTTGGTCGCCTTTCCGCCGTCGAGCGGCACCGAGTACACGTCGAACCGGTGATTGAGGATCACGGACTTCCCGTCGCGGGACCATCCCGCGACGCCGTACACGGGCAGCTCGTACGGGTGATCGTCGGTGGCGTCGATGAAGCTGATCTTCTCGCCGCCCGCCAACTGCGTCGACTTGCCGCTCTCCGTGTTGTAGGCAAAGAGCTTCTTTTCCTTCAGGTAGAGGAACCATTTGCCATCGGGAGAGCTCCCCATGGTGCGGGTGAGTCCTTTGTCGATGAGCGCGCGGTCACCGGTCTCGGTGCTGACGCGATAATAGTCGGACTTGGATCCGCCCCATTGCACCTCGGTGCGATACGTCGTATCGACGCGGCCGATCGCCCAACGCGGATCGGCCGTCGGGGTGACGTTGCGCATCACGTCGTCCGAGACGCGCACGAGCTTCGACGACGCCACGTGGAATACGGCGGGCAGTGTCGCGCGACGCTCCTGCGTCAGTCGGATCATCTGGACCGATTGCACCTCGGTGTCCTTCCAGTGCCAGACGTCGACGTTCGCCTGCGGCTCGGTGGTCGTCGGACGTTCGGCTTCCTGTTCCTTGAGGCCGACGTAGATCCGCGAACCGTCGCGCGTCCAGCGGAGCGGCGAGAGCTCGCTCAGCACCATCGTTTTCGGGAAGCCGGCGTCCTTCGAGGGATCGTACTCGACCGCGCGCGCGCTCGGACTGGACGCATCCGCCCAGACGAGAAGCGCGTTGTCGCGCTGAACGTTCTCTTTTTTCTTGTCGCCGCGCAGCGCGGCGAGGGCGGTTCCCTTGTCGCTCCACGACAGCTGGTCGTAGTCGGCGACCGCTGAGTTCAGCACGCGCGAACGGCCCGTCGCGAGATCGACGACGTAGACGCCGTTGCCGATGCGTTCCGCGGCGTCGATCGTGTACGCGAGCAGTCGGCCGCTGTCGTCGAAGTCGAACGCGCCAACGTTGCCGATGTTCTGAGAGAGGCCGGCCGCGATATCGCGCAGCACGAGATCGGTTCCATTGTTCTTCGCCGCCGCGTTCGCCTTCGTCGCCTTGACGGCCAAATACTTCGAGCCTTTCGAGAATTTGAACGACGCGCCATTCGGCACCTGATACTTGTCGCCCGTCATGAGATCGAGCAGCTCGAACCGTCGCGCCTGAGCGGGCGAGGCCGGCGCACCGGGTTGCGCGCCCCGACCGCCGCCTCCGCCACCGCCTCGGCCGCCGCGTCCACCTCGTCCCTCACTCGGACTCACGAAGTAGCCGACGTAGTGAGCATCGTCGGAGAACTGCGGCTCCGCACCGAGCGGGATCGTGTAGGTCTTCCCGGCGGACAGCTGTTTGACGAACAGGGTGTCGTCGCCCTCGTTGGGCGCGTAGACGAACGTCATCCAGGAGCCGTCGCTGGAGAGCGCGGCGTTGTTGATCCGCTTCCACCGGGCTATGTCGGCCAAGCCGAGCACTTTCTTGCCGCGAGGGTCCGTCTTCGCGGCGCTCGGCGCGGATGCCGGCGATCCGGCGAGGGTTGGTTGAACCTGAGCGCGTGCGCCAAGCGGGACGGCGAGGAGAACGGCCGCGGCCAAGCGGGCGGGAGTGTGGAATTGCATTGTTTCTCCGGCGGGAAACGTCGATGGTGGGGATGCCGAATATACGCGCCGGACGGGGAGTCGTTGGAGGCGGCGCTGCCCCTGGCTAGCCGTCGTGCGACTCCTACTTTCAACCCATGATTGGACGCTCGGCGCTCCGTGCTCTCGGCCTTCTCAATAGCCTGTTCGCCATGGCGGTGTTTTCGGCGCCGAGACCCGCGAATGCGCAGCAAGCCGTCGAACGCTCGGCACGCGCTACGGTGGACTCCTTTTTCGCCTTCGCCGCGCGCGAAAGGTGGGACTCAGCGGCGACGATGCTCGATCTCGTGCGCTTCGAGGCCTTCTTCAAGGGCGTCGTTCGCAACGCACGGAGCGCGATTCCGCCAAGACCAGTGACCGTCGAGGATCTTATGGCTCAGGACTCGACGATGCCGCGCGTGGTGGCGGAGTGGCAGATCGCCAGGATGAAAAGCGACGGATCCAACCCCTTTTTCTATTTGTCCTACGAGTTTTCCGGAGTCGCAAATCAACACGACCTGTTCGCGCTGACGATTTCGACGGCCGCCGCGCGCTGGCTCGAGGCGCAAGACGGAAGGACGACGATGCGCGAGGCATGGCGAAAGCAGGGATGTCCTCTCGCCGATCTTCCAGATTTCCCGGCACCCAAGCGAACGGTGGTGGCGATCGCTGTCACAGGTGATTCGATCGCGTACGTCGTGCACACTGATGATCGGTTTGGCCAAGCGGATCCGGAGAACCTCTTCTTTGGCGAGCGTGTGATGCGGCTGCATCGCGTCGACGGCCGTTGGCGAATCGAGCCGCGTCGGACGCTCCTGCAGGCAGAAAACGTTGGCTTCTCCGTCGGGTTCGACTGTCCCAAAGCCAAACGCCCATGATTGGGATTCGACTGGCGCGGGCAATGGTTTCGGTCGGCGCGCTTCTGTTCTGCTGCCGTGAGCTGGCGGCGCAGGAGCTTCGCGGCATCGTGCGCGACGCCGCCAGCCGCCAGCCGATCCCTGGCGCCGTCATCACCCTGCTCGACGTGCGCGGCTCGGCACTCGGGCGCAACATCACCGATCAGGGAGGACGCTACCGCATCGTCGTGCCGTCGCAGTCGACAACGCTGCGATTCGTGCGCATCGGCTTTCGTCCCTTCACGGCCAACGTGCCGCGCTCCGGCGCGGCGGTGGACACGCTCGACGTCTCAATGACGTCGCTCCCCACGATGCTCGACCCGGTGAGCGTTCGAGCGAACGCATGCCCGGCACGCGCCGACGCCGGACCAGCGCTCGGGCTCCTCGAGCAGGCACGCGCGGAATTGCTCAACAGTGTTGTCGCTCGCAAGACGAATCCCGCATCGGTCGTCCTCATTCGATTCCAGCGCATGATGGACGGCACGAGCGACCGTATCGCCAATCAGACGGTGACACTCGATTCCACGCCACGCTCTACATCGTCGTTCACGGCCGTCCGTTCGGCAAGTGAATTCGTCCAGGCGGGATTCGTGAGCGATGGCAACGGCGGCGCGACCTTTTTTGCCCCCGACGCCGAAGCGCTGCTCGACGACGCCTTCATCGCCGGCTACTGCTTCCGTCTCGTGAAGGCGGATGGATCGCGCCCGGCGGAAGTGGGTCTCGGATTCACCGCCCCGAAGCGCGTGCGCGACCGCATCGACATCGACGGCATCCTGTGGGTCGATACCGTCACGCGCCGGCTGCAGAATCTCGAGTTTCGTTACGTCGGTCTCGACCGGCGCCTCGACGACGCACGCCCGGGCGGTTGGGTCTCGTTCCGCGAGATGCCAAACGGCGTTGTGATCATCGATCGTTGGTCGTTGCGCCTTCCCGTGATCCACACCGACTCCGTCTATCACACGGGACGGCGGGAGTTCGTCGCGCGCGACGTGGTGGACGCGCAGGAGACCGGAGGCGAGGTCGCGCAGATCAGTTGGCCGTCGTCGCCGGCCTGGAGGGCGTCGCTGGGCACACTGCACCTCCAGGCGACGACGAAGGCGAAGACGCCCGCCGCCGGCGCGCGCGTTCAGCTCGAGAACACCAGCTACTCGGCACGCGCCGACTCGAGCGGATCGATCACCATCACGCGGCTGCTTCCGGGCCCCTACAAACTGGTGACCGTCGACAGCCAGCTCGAGTCGATTGGCGTGTCGCTGTCGACGTCGATCAGTTTCACGGCGGTACGTGATTCTGTTCATCGCGCGGATCTGGTGGTGCAGACGGCGAATGACTACGTCGCCGAGCGGTGCACCCACGACGCAAAGTGGTTTCGCACCATACCACGTCCCCGAGTCGGGACTGTGTGGATGATTGGGCGTGTGGTGGGTGCCGACAACATTCCCATCAAGGGAGCGAGCGCATCGGCTTACAGGGGCGGGCGGGCAGAGATCGCGACCGCCGGAGTGAACCCATCGGGCATCAGCAGCACCGTCACGGGAACCGACGGCATCTTCGAGATGTGTTCCGGAATGTTCTCCGTCGGCGACAGCGCGCTCGTTCACATCAACCGAAAAGGGCTGCCGCCGATCGAGCAGACGTATCGGCTCACCGACACCCTTGTTGTCCTCCCTCTGATCCGCGATCGCCGACGACCCTAAGTCGTCGCGAATGTTCAGCGACAGTCGACGGGCGGCGCTGGCTTCACCGGAAGCGCACCCGCGGTGACGGGCGACTCATGTTCGAATCGGAGGTCGATGAGGCGCTGCGACTCGATAGCTGCTCCGCGAGGACCGCCAGATCGCGCGACGTACTGAGACGTCGTTCGCGTGCAAATCCGATCGACGACGGGCAGCGCCGGCAACACCTC